>NZ_VCKW01000354.1 GCF_005889715.1 Actinomadura soli | reverse complement strand
ATCCCATCCCGCCGACCCCGGAACCGGCCCCACCCGGGCCTCCCGGGCCGCCACGCTGAGCGGACGGGCGCGTCAGGACGCGGGCACGTCGGGAAACGGGCACGTCGGGAAACGGGCGCGTCAGGACAGGCGGCGGGGCCCCAGCTCGGGCCGCGGCCCCAGCGGACGGGCCAGGCTCAGCGTCACCTGCCTGACGGTGACGCCCGTCGCGTCCGCCATGACCGGGCTCAGCTCCAGCCTCGCCACCTCCGGAAGGTCGTAGCCGAGGCGGGACGCCCGCAGCAGCAGTCCCTCCAGGGCGGCCAGGTTCACGGGTTCCGCGCCGCGATGGCCGAGCAGCAGCGGCGCGGTGCGGATGGCGCGGATCATCTCCGCCGCGTCGACGTCCGCGAGCGGCGAGAGCCGGTAGGCGCGGTCGTCCAGCAGGGCCGCGGTCTCGTCGGCGATGCCGAACGAGACCACCGCGCCGAACGAGTGGTCCTCCCTGATCACGATGCGGGTCGGCACCCCGCCGCCGTCCCGGCCCCCGGCGACGTCGATCCCGTAGCAGGCCAGAAGCTCGGCCGCCTGCTCGGACGAGGCACCGACCGCTTCGTTGGACGCGTCCGCCGGTCCGCCTTCGCGCGCCGCGTCGGCGGCGGCCAGCCAGCCGGCGACCAGCGCCCGAGCGCGATCACGGTCCACCCCGTCGAGCTCCGGCATCCGCCCAGCCGGCCGCTGCCGCCACTGCGCGTACCGGATCACGTACGCCAGCGCCCGGACGGCGTCCTCCGGCGACGGATAGGAGGGCACCGAACCCTCGGCGGGCATCCCGTCCGGCCCGGTCGCCCGCAGGTCGGCGGGCATGCCCTCCAGGCCCAGGTACGTCGCCACGATCGGCTTCGCGCCGCGGGCCGCCAGCCGCATGATCTTCTCGGGGACACGCACGTCGTAGCCGCCGATGGTCGGGGGCGTGAACAGCGCCACGACGGCGTCGACCGCCTCGTCCTCCAGCGCCGCTTCGAGCGCCGCCTCGTAGTCGTCGGCGCCCGCCCGCGGGCCGAGGTCGATGCGGGGCCGGACGTCCAGGCCGAGCGCCACGGCCTCGTCCTGCGCCAGCAGCCCCAGCGAGTTCGAGTTGTCGATGATCGCGATGCGGTCGCCCGCCGGGAGGGGCTGGTAGGCCAGGACCTGCGCCACGTCGAACAGCTCCGACAGGCCCTCCACGCGGATCACGCCGGCCTGCTCGAACAGCGCGCTGACCGCGTGGTCGGGCAGCGTCAGCGCCCGCGCCGCGTGCCCGATCGGGACGCCCTGCGTGCTGCGCCCGCTCTTGACCGCCACGATCGGCTTGCGGCGGCCCAGCCTCCGGGCGAGCCGCGCGAACTTACGCGGGTTCCCCAGCGATTCCAGATACAGCAGGACGGCCTTCGTCGCCGGATCTTCCTCCCAGTACTGCATCAGGTCGTTGCCGGACACGTCCGCCCGGTTGCCCGCGGAGACGAACGTGGAAAGCCCCAGACCGCGCTCGGCCGTCCGCTGCAGAATCGCGATTCCGAGGGCACCGGACTGTGAGAAGAAGCCGACCGGCCCTCGTCCCGGCATCGTCGGCGCCAGCGTCGCGTTCAAGCGCACGTCCGCGTCCGTGTTGGCGATTCCCAGGCAGTTGGGCCCGACCACACGCATCCCGTAGGCGCGCGCGAGCCGCACGAGTTCTTCCTGCCTGCCGCGCCCGTCGTCCCCGATCTCCCCGAACCCGGACGACACGACGATCAAGCCCCGCACGCCCTTGCTCGCGCACTCCTCGACGACCTCATGGACGGCGTCCGCCGGGACGGCGACGACGGCGAGATCCACATCGTCCGGGATCTCCAGGACCGACGGGTAGGCGCGGACGCCCGCCACCGCCACCGCCGTCGGGTGCACCGGGTACACGGGCCCGCTGAAGTCCCCCGCCAGCAGGTTCCGCAGCACGGTCTGCCCGACGCTGTGCTCCGCCCGGCTCGCCCCGATCACCGCCACCGACCCCGGGAACAGCAGCCGCTGGATCGACCGCGACTCCGCCCGGTGCTCGCGGGCCGTCATGACCTCCAGCGACGTGTCCGTCGGCTCCAGGTCCAGGACGAGCTCGATCACGCCCTCCTCGAACCGCTGCTCGGCCCGGTACCCCGCCTCCCGGAACACCCGCGTCATCCTGCGGTTGTCGGGCAGGACGCTCGCCACGAACCGGCGCACGCCCCGCTCCCGCGCCGCCGCCGCGATGTGCTCCAGCAGCACCGGCCCGAGCCCGCGGCCCTGGTGCGCGTCCTCCACCAGGAACGCGACCTCCGCCGTCGCCGGCTCCGCGGTCTCCGGCTCGGCGGTCTCCGGCCGGCCGCCGGCGCGGTCGTCGCCGTCGACGCGGTCGTACCGGACGACCGCCACCATCTCCTCACCGATCGTGGCGATCAGCGCGACCCGCCGGTCGTGGTCGACGCCCGTGAAGTGTTCGACATCACGGTCCGACAGGTACGGGCGCGGCGAAAAGAACCGGTAGTAGATCGACTCGGGGGACAACCGCGCGTAGAAATCGCGCAGAAGCCCCGCGTCGCCGGTCCGGATGGGGCGCAGATGCGCCGTTCCGCCGTCGCTGAGGACGACGTCGGCCTCCCATTGATCCGGGTAACGCTCGGTCACGTACCCGAGGGTAGGGCACCGGCTCCCGCCCGCCCGCGGCACGAAAAACAGGCTTCCTCGGTTTCGCTGCGCGTTCGAGACCTAATCGGGGCGCAAGAGCTGTTACGGTCGAGCACACGCTCAGAATTGCCGCTCGCGCGGGCCGTGTTGATCGAGGTGATGACTCCATGACGCGCGTGGTCGTGGTCGGCGATCTCATGACAGACACCGTGGCACGTGCTGCGTTTCCCCTGGCAAAGGGGAGCGACACGCCGGCCGCCGTGACGATCCACGGTGGCGGCTCGGGCGCCAACGTGGCCGCCTGGCTCGCCGTGGAGGGGATCGACGTCGCCTTCGTCGGCCGCCGCGGCTCCGACATCGCGGGCCGGAACCGGGACATGGAGCTGATGGGGTACGGCGTCGACGCCCGCCTCGTCATGGACGGAGAGCGTCCCACCGGGACGTGCGTGGTGATGGTCACCCACAAGGGCGACCGGACGCTGCTCTCCGACCCCGGCGCCAACGCCGCGCTCCTCCCCGAGGACATCGAACGGTGCAAGGACCTGTTCACCCAGGGCACCCACCTGCACCTGTCCGGCTACTCACTGATCAACGAGGGCTCCCGCAAGGCCGCCATCCACACCCTCGACCTCGCCCGCAAGGCGCAGATGTCGGTGTCGGTGGACGGCGGCTCGTCCTCCCCGCTCAAGCGGATGGGCGCCGAGCCCTTCCTGGAGTGGACGCAGGGCGCCCGCCTCCTGGTCGTCAACGCCAAGGAGGCCGAGATCCTCACCGGCCGCGAATCCCCCGAGCAGGCCGCCAAGGTCCTCACCGCCTGGTACCCGCAGGTCGTGATCAAGGCGGGCGCCGACGGCGCGATCTGGTACACCAACGGCCGTCCCGAGCCCGTGATCGTCGCCGCCGAACCGGTGGAGAAGATCGCGGACGGCACCGGCGCGGGCGACGCGTTCGTCGCGGGCTTCATCCCGCCGTGGCTGGACGGCAAGCAGCCCGCCGACGCGCTGACCGCCGGCTGCCGCCTGGCCGCCCGGGCCATGCAGCACCTGGGCGCCCGCCCCACCCTCGACGTGGTCGACAACCAGATCAAGTAAACACCCGTGCCCGGGCGTCCCAGCGGGGCGCCCGGGACTCATCAGCGGACGCCTCGGCCCGAACACGTCAGCCGGCCGACTCGGCAGGAACACCTCAGCGGGACGCCTCAGCCGCGACACCTCAGCCGGATCGCTTCAGCCGGATCGCCTTAGCTGGACGCCTCAGCCAGAACGCTCAGCTGGGACGCTTCAGGAGGGCGACCGTCGCATCAGCAAAAGCGCGACGTCGTCGTCGGTCGGCTGCTTGCCGATGAGCGCGTTCATGACCGCGGCGCCGACCGCCTCCGGCGGCCCCGGATACACCGCGTCGCACAGCCGGGAGATCCCGTCGTCGAGATCGTCGCCCCGGCGCTCCACGAGCCCGTCGGTGTAGAAGCACAGCAGGGCGCCCGGCGGGAAATCGACGGTGGCGGTCTGGCGGTCGATGTCCGCACCGAAACCGATCAGGACGTCGGGCTTCATGTCGGCCGTGCGCACCGGCTGCCCCGGGACGGCGAGGATCGGCGGCAGATGTCCCGCCGAGGAGACCCTGACCCGGTCCGGGGCGGGATCGCACACCGCGTACAGCACGGTCGCCGTCGCGTCGGGCTCGAAATGCTGGATCTTGCGGTCGAGCCGCCGCAGCACCTCCGCCGGATCGCCGCTCTCGAGCGCGTAGGCCCGCAGCGCGCTGCGCATCCGGCCCATCACGACGGCGGCCGACAGGCCGTGCCCCACCACATCGCCTATGACGATGCCGGTCTCGCCCGACGGCAGGGGGAACACGTCGTACCAGTCCCCGCCGACGTTCTCCTTGCCGGGGCTGTAGCGGGCGGACATCTCGACGCCGGGGACGTTCGGAAGCGCGGGCGGCACCAGGCTGCGCTGCAGTTCCCGGGCCCCGGCGCGTTCCGCGCGGCTGAGCAGGGACTGCACGGCCAGCGCGGCGCGCCCGGCCGCCAGCTGCAGGAGCTCGACCTCGTCCGCGCTGAACCGGCGTTCGGTGAGCGTCCCGACGTGCATGACGCCCACCAGCGCTCCACCGCCGATGAGCGGAACGCCGAGCAGGGTGCGAAGGCCCCGCTGGACCAGGAGCGGGTTGTACACGTCGGCGCCGGACACGTCGGTGATGGCGACCGGCCGCCGCTCGTGGGCGACGCGTCCGGCGAAGCCCTCCCCCAGCGGAACGCGAACGGCCTGGCTGATCTCCTCCTCGATGCCGTCGGCCGCGGCCGCCACGAGATACCGCGCCTGACGGTCGAGGAGCAGCACGACGGCCGTGTCCACGTCCAGGACCTGGCGGACGCGCGCGAGCAGGGTGTTCAGGAACTCGTCGACATCCATGTGCGCGAACGAGTCGTCGATGATCGCCCGGATGTTCGCGAGCTTGCGGGTGGCGCCCGCCAGGGCGGCGGATGAGTTCTCCACCTGGACGACTGTATGCGCATTAGTGGACATTTTATGCAGGTGAGGGAGATTTCGGACGACAAGCCGCAGGTTCGGAGGGTGAACCCTCACGGCGGCGGGTCAGGCGAGCGGGGTGTAGGTGCGGACGTCCTCTTTCACCGCGGCCCACAGGCGGTTGAGGGGATGGCCGGCGTCGTAGCGTTCGAGATCGGCTCGGCGGACGAAGGCGCCGGTCATCAGCTCCGCCTTGGGCTCCAGGTCGTCGTGGAGCGCGATCGTGCGCAGCGGGGCGGCGGCCGGATCGTCCTGGGCGGCCATCCCGCGGCCGATCGAGCCGGTGACGATCATGCAGCCGCGGACGAAACCGGAGCGTAGCAGCGACAGCCCGTAGTGCACGTCGTCGATGTCGGCGACCACCGTGAGGCGATCGCGGAAGCCCGCCCCGTACCAGGTGGCGAGCAGATCGGCGACCAGCCCGGCGGGCGGCACCACCAGGGGGACGCCGCCGAGCCTGCTCGTCTCGACCGGCGTGCCGGGCAGTTCGGCCTCCGGCAGGTTGGTCAGCAGCAGCGCCTGCCCCCGGGCGTACTCGATGACCTCGTACTCCCGCAGGCGCAGGTCGCCCTCGGGGGTGCTGACGATGCTGCCGCAGATCAGATCGACCTGCCGGGTCTCCAGCCGGGACCACAGATCCTTCGTCCGGACGTGGGCGACCTTGAACTCCACCTCGCGCTGCCGGAACTCCTCTGACACGAGGTTCCACGCCCGCGACACGATCGGCAGCGTGAACTCGGTGGTGCCGACGGTCAGCATCCGGCCGAGGCGGCGCCGGCTCCAGTGAATGGACTCCAGCCATTTCTCGAACGTCAGGCGCGCCAGTTCGACCGTGGCCTCCCCCGTCGGCGTGAAGAGGAAGTCCTTGCCGCGCCCCTGGCGGACGGTGAGCACTTCGCCGCACAGCGTTTGACTGTTGCGATTAAGCGTGTCGAGCTGCTTCTGGACGCTTGACTGCTCGCGTCCCAGCACGCGGGCGGCCCTGAGCGCGGACCCCATCTCGTGCACGACCAGCAGAGTCCGCATCTGGTCGAACGTCATATCGAGCAGCCCGGACGGACAGTCCAGGAGTGCGTCAAGGGTCGGTGACACGGTGAGGGACATTACTACCTGTTCCGCGACCCCGGCGAAATGGCCGAACGGTCACCCTGGCGGGAAATGTTGACATTTCCCGCTGAACTTATCTCAAGATGTTCTCCTAAACAACTGGACAGACTTTTCTAACCTCTAGAACACTTTCCTCGGGCCACTCCCTGCCGCCGTCAACCGTCCCATCAAGGGCGGCGGCGCTCCCGGGCGTGCCCCGGCGGTGCCGGCCGCCGGGGCCGCCGCCCGGGGTCCCGACTCCCGTTCGCCGCGGCCCTTCTCCGCCGCGGCGCCGGGGCCGGACGCCGGCCCGTGTGCGGGGCCGCGCGCACGGGCCGGCCCAAATCGTCCCGCCCGCGCCCACGGGGGCGCGCGGGCGGCACACCCACTCCGGCCCGACCGCTCCCCTCAAGGAGCAGCGCTCCCCACCGGTCGGCCCCGGCAGCCACCGTGCGGGGGGCGCACTGCCACCACCCTGGTGGCCAGACCAACCAAAGAACCGATTGAGCACCGACCCGCCTGGGGTATCGGCGTCAGGTGGGGGTGGCGAGGGTCAAGGG
>NZ_VCKW01000353.1 GCF_005889715.1 Actinomadura soli | reverse complement strand
GACCCCGCCGACTCCGCCGACTCCGCCGACGGCCGGACGGACGCGCCGTGAACGTTCTCTTCCTCGCCCTCGACGGCTCCCGGCGGCCCGCGGTCATCGCCGAGGCCGAACACGCGCTCGCGCACGGCGACAGCGTGACCCTGCTCGTGGGCGGCGCCGCCAAATGGCGCAAGGTGCCGCTCCCGCAGGGAGCCGACCTCGTCGAGCTCTCGCAGCTCGAACGCGGCCACCGGCCCGCCGTCGTGCGGCTGCTGCTGACCAGCGCCCCGCTGTTCCTGCTGCGCGTCTGCCTGCCCGGCCCGTTGCGCAGGCTGAGCAAGCGGTTGCGGTCGGCCTACGTGCGCCGGATCGAGCGCCCCGTCGACCGCCGGCTGGCCCGCCTCTACCGGCGCGACCCGGCCCGCGTCCGGGAGCGTGTCATCGTCCGCGATCTGCTGCAGGGCCGGTCGATCGGCCTCGTCATCGTCGGCGACCCGGGGTCGATGGTCGTCGCGTCCGAACTGCGGGACGCGATCCTGGGCTCGGGAGCGCGGCTCGCCTACACCAGCACGCAAGAACGTCCTCTGGCCGGCCACGTCGAAGGATGAGATCCATGGCCCACCGCCGCCCTCGGCTGCTGTACCTCGCCTTCTACTTCCCGCCGTCGCGGGCCAGCGGCGTCTACCGTCCCCGGGCGACGGCCAATCTCCTGGTCGAACGGGGCTGGGACGTCACGGTCTTCGCCGCGCCGATGCCCTTCCTGCGCGACGCCATCGGCTCGTTCGACGAGCGGCTGCTGGATTCGGTGGACCCGCGGGTCACCGTGGTGCGGCCGGACCTCGACCTCTTCGTGTGGCAGCACAACCTGCGCGACTACACCCGGTTCCGCAGGACGTTCCCGCACCTCGCCCGCTCGGTGTACGGCTGGAAGCAGAAGCACGTCTTCCCGGAGAACTACGCGTCCTGGGCTTGGGCGAGTGTCCGCCGGGCGTTGCGCATGCATGCGCGGCAGAGGTTCGACGTCGTCCTCGCCACGGGGAATCCGTTCGCCTCGTTCGCGGCGGCCTGGCTCTTCCACCGGATGACCCGGACCCCCTACATTCTCGACAACCGTGACGCCTGGACGCTCGACCTCTTCAGTGAGGAGCCCGCGTTCGAGAAGGGCCACCCGGCCTACTCCTGGGAACGGCGGGTGCTGAAGTCGGCGTCCGACGTGGTCTTCGTCAACGAGGCGCTGCGGTCCTGGCACGCCGAGCGCTATCCCCGGGCGGCCGACCGGATGATGGTCGTCCCGAACGGCTGGGACGCCGACACGCTCGACGCCACGGTCGAGCCGCCCGCGAAGATCCACAATGGCCGGGACGAGCGCCGCCCCCGCTTCTCCTACGTCGGCACGCTGACCGGCAAGCAGCCCATCGAAGCGATGGTCGAGGGGTTCGGCCGCGCCCGCGAACACCCGGATCTGGCCCACGCGAGCCTCGACCTGCACGGGTATCTCGGGTTCTTCAAGGGATCCGACAGCACCCTCATCAAGCGCCTCGCGCCCCCGTCGTCCGACGAGGAAGGCGACGCCGGGCAGAACGGGCAGAACGGGCTGAGCGAGAAGAACGAGAAGAACGAGAAGAACGAGCGGGCCGAGCAGGTTCTGGCGCCGGGGGTGCGGTACCGCGGGCCGATGTCCAAGACCGAGCTGCACGAGGTGTACCGGAACTCCGACGTCCTGGTGTTCCTCGCGGGAGGCGCGCGGTACGTGACGTCCGGGAAGATCTTCGAGTACATGGCGGCGGGACGTCCGATCGTGTCGGTCCACGCGCCCGGGTCGGCGGCCGAGGAGTTCCTCCGGGACTACCCGCTGTGGTTCAACCCAAGCGGGCTCGACCCGGAGGCCATCGCCCGGTCGATGGTCGAGGCCGCGAAGGCGGCGGCGGGCCTCGACCGGCGGCAGATCGCCGAGGCGCGCGACTACGCGGCCCGCTTCGAGCGCACGGTGTCGCTGGAGCCGCTGGTGCGGCGGCTGAGCGAGCTGGCCGCCCGCAGGGGTGCGGGCGCCGGATGAGCGAGCGGGGAGACGAAGACGTGAACGGTGGGCCGTCCCCACGGGTGCTGATCCTTGTCCTGGACTCCAGGAGCCACAAGCGCGATACCAGGAGGGCCGCCGGGCTGGCCGCCTACTACCTGGACGAGGAGGGCGCGGAGGTCGACGTCGTGACCGCCGAGTCGCGCGGCTGGGGACAGCTGGACGAGCGGGCGCGGCTGCACCTGCTCGACAAGGCCGAGGCCAGGCACCCGCTGCCGTGGCTGGAGCGCACGATCGTCAGCAGGGTGCCCCGGGCGCTCGTGTGGCCGCTGAAGCGGCTCGGCCGGGCGGGCGCGGTGCTCGACCGCGCGCAGACCCGGGCCTCCGGCATCGTTCACCGGCGGCTGTTCCTGCCCTTCTACCGGCATGTCCGGCCGCTTCTGCTGATCCGGATCGCGCGGCGGCACGTCGACCGCGCCATCGACATGGCGAAGGTCAGCCGCGTCATCGTGATCGACGACACGTCGGTGCCGTTCGCCTGGCGGCTGGCCCGCAAGCACCCCGGCCTCACCGTGACGACGCGGCAGGTGCGGACCCTCGAACCCGAGGTCTGAGGGCCCGCACCCAGGGCCTACCGGCGGCCGCTGCCTACCAACCGACGCGGCCTACCGGTGGACGCGTTCGGCCAGGACCGCCGCGACGGTCTCGGCCGCGCGTCCGTCACCGTACGGGGTGCCGCGCGGGACGTCCGGAGCCGGGCGGGTGGCGGTCTCCGCCCAGCGGGCGGCGCCGAGCGCGCCGGGGTCGGCGACCAGTTCGTTCCAGCCGCCGTCCAGGGTCTCCGGCCACTCCGTCTCGGTCCGCAGCGTGGTGCACGGACGTTCGAGCAGGAACGCCTCCTTCTGGAGGCCCCCGGAGTCGGTGATCACGCCCTGCGAGCCGAGCACGGCCGCGACCATGCCCGCGTAGGGCAGCGGGCGCCCGACGTGCAGCGCGCCGCGCCCCAGCTTGATCCCATGCGTCTCGGCGCGGGAGACCAGCCGCGGATGGGCGAGCAGCGCGACCTGGACGGGAAGGTCGGCGAGCGAGTCGACGAGCGAGCCGAGCCGGGCCGCGTCGTCGGTGTTCTCCGCCCGGTGCAGGGTCGCCACCAGGTAGGGCCGCTCGGGGTCGATCCCGTCCGGCAGGCCCTCCGGAAGGCCGCCGCCGGTCCGGGCGAGGACCATGTCCCGGATCCGGAGGCAGACGTCCACCATCACGTCGCCCGTGCGGACGCTCCGCTCCGCGAGCCCCTCGGCGGCGAGGTGGCGCATCGCCTCCTCCGTCGGGGCGAGCAGCAGGTCGGCGGCATGGTCGGTGAGGACGCGGTTGTGCTCCTCCGGCATGCGGCGGTTGAAGGAGCGGAGCCCCGCCTCCAGGTGCGCGACCGGGAGGTGCAGCTTCACGGCGGACACCGCGCCCGCGAGCGTCGAGTTCGTGTCCCCGTAGACGAGCACCCAGTCGGGGCGCTCGCGCACCAGGATCGGGTCGAGGGCCGCCATGACGGCGCCGGTCTGGACGCCGTGGCTGCCGGACCCGACACCGAGGTGCACGTCCGGGTCGGGGATGCCGAGACCGGAGAAGAACACGTCCGACAGGTCGGCGTCATAGTGCTGGCCGGTGTGCACGATGACGTGCCGATGGCCCGCCGAGGCGAGGGCGGACGCGATCGGGGCGAGCTTGACCAGCTGCGGGCGTGCGCCGACGACGCTGAGGACTTTGAGGCTCATACTTCCTTCTCGATGAGAACGGTGGTGTCGGAGTCGTCCCTGGCCGGGGTCTCGACGTAGCGGGCACCGGTCCGCGGGCACTCCCACGTTCCGTCCGGCCGCCCGGTCAGGCGGGCGCCCGCGCGGCCGACCCAGCCGACGCGGCGGGCCGGAACACCCACGACCAGGGCGAAGTCGGGGACGTCGCGGGTCACGACGGCGCCCGCGGCGACCATCGCCCAGCGCCCGATCCGCACGGGCGCGACGCACACGCTGCGGGCGCCCAGGGACGCGCCCTCGGCGACGTGGACGCCGACCGCCTCCCAGTCGTCGCCGCGCTTCAGCTTGCCGTCCGGGTCGACGGAGCGGGGCTCGCGGTCGTTGGTGAGGACGACGGCGGGGCCGACGAACACGCCGTCCTCCAGCACGGCGGGCTCGTAGACGAGCGCGTGGTTCTGCAGCTTGACGTTGTCGCCGATCCGGACGCCCGACCCCACGTACGCGCCGCGGCCGACGATGCAGCCCGTGCCGAGCCGGGCGTTCTCGCGTATCTGGGCGAGGTCCCACACGGTGGTCCCGTCGCCGAGCCGCGCGGACGGGTCCACTTGGGCGGTCGGAAGGATGCGGTGCGTCATTCGCTGCCTTTCTGGCGGACGTGCTGCGGCGCGGCCATTATCGCGGCTTCCGGGACGGCCGCCGCAGGAGGCTCGCCACCCGCTGCCTCAGCGGATCGGCGACGGAGGCCGTCAGCCACTTGTCGTCGAGCCGGACGTGCAGGCGGCGCGGCGGCATCCACGACGCCGTCACCGGCCCCAGGGCGCCCTTCCCTTCCCGGAGCCGCGTCCGGACGGGGTCGCCCATGCCGTCGATCTCGAAGAACACCTTCCAGCGCCCGGTGCGGGCGCGGGCCAGGGAGAGGTCGGCCTGAAGGTGGGACGCCCCGTCGGGCTCCAAGACGGCGCGGACCTCCATGCTCTCGTCGCGGGCGTGCCGCAGGACGACGCTCATGGCCGGTGCCGGGCCGGGCCCCAGGACGGGCGGTGTCCCGATCCGTACACGCAGCCGGTTTCCGGGCCCAAGGGCGGCCTCGGCGTCGGGAAGATCGCCGGGGACCGGTCCGCCGCCCAGCTCCAGGACGAGCTCTCCCCGCCCGCTCAGAGGCAGGACACGGATGAGGCGCGCCCGGCCCGGTGGACGGGTGCTGATCACGGTCGGGACGTGCATGCCGCCGGGCTTCTGGACGGGAATGGTCTGCAGGTGCCCCTCGATGCCCGCTTCCATGGCGATCGTCCAGCGGCCGTCCGGCCAGTCTTCCGACACCGGGGTCAGCTCGGCGGTGTAGGACGTCGCCATTCCCTCGTCGGTGCGCTCCGCCGCGCCGGTCTCGCAGGCGACGCGCCGGGGGCCTTGGGCGCCGTCCACGATCAGGTGCAGGGCGGGGGTTCCCTCGTCGGTGTCGCGCACCACGACGGTGCCGCTGATCTGGAGGACGCCGTCCGACCAGGCCGGAGGGGACAGCCGATGCTGGATCGCCGGCTTCATCGCGATCTCGTAGCAGTCGTCGGGGATGCCGATGGCCTCGTCGCGGAAGAACGGATACTTGTGGTAGCACCGCCCGTCCTCCAGGTGGAGGCGGGGGCGCCCCGAGTCGCGGTGGAAGCGCAGGACGGTGTCGAGCGCGTCGCTGAGGTCGTGGAGCAGGCAGTGCGCGATGATACGGCGGACGGGGACGAGCTGCCGCACCAGCCCCGGGGTGAGCCAGTTCTCCAGCAGTTCGCGGCACCCGGCATAGGTGATCTTGCGTTCGTCGTCGGGGGCGCTCAGGTACAGCTTCTGCAGCCGTCCGAACACCTCCTGGTCGAGGTAGCGCCGGTGCAGCTGGTCGCGGATCTCGCCCGGCTCGGCGAACTGCGCGACCTGCTCCATCGCCTCGGTGACGATCGCGTAGACGTCGGCCGCGGGGGCGCCGCCGACCTGGGTCGTGCTCGTCCCGTCCGCGCGCGCCGCCCAGTAGTAGCAGTCGTAGTCCGCGAGGATGGACACGCCCCGGGCGCGCAGGTAGGCGCCGGCGGTGAACAGCTGGTCCTCGTGCGTCGGGAAGCCCTCGGTGAACCGGAGCCCGGCGTCCTCGATCAGGGAGCGGCGGAAGAGCTGCAGGGCCGCCATCGACATGCGCCAGAACAGCTCGGAACCGGGTTCGAGGACGTGGGTGCGCTCGATCGTCGCGCCGAACACCTGCGGCATCCGGCGGCCGCCGACCCCGACCTGCTTGCCGAGCACGATGTCGGTGCCGTTGCGCTCGGCCATCGCGGTCATCCGGGCCAGCGCCTCCGGGCCCAGCCGGTCATCGGCGTCAAGGAAGAAGACGAACTCCCCGGACGCCAGTTCCAGGCCCCGGTTGCGCGGCCCTCCCGCGCCGCCCGAGTTCGGCTGGTGGAGGACCGTCAGCCGGTCGTGGGCGAGGGCCAGCTCGTCCAGCAGCTCGGCGCTGCCGTCCGTCGAGCCGTCGTCGACGGCGATCACCTCGACCCGCTCCGGGGGGAGGGTCTGGGCGAACGCCGATTCGAGTGCGGGGACGACCGTGTCCCGGCAGTTGTGGACCGGCATGATCACGCTGACCAGCGGTTGCGTCATGGTGCCTCGGCAAGGTTGTTCGAATACCGAGCGACACTTTATGCGGGGTCGGGGACCCGCGGTGCCGGGAGCGCGTACATCGTGGACCGGGGGCCCGCCTCGGCCAGCGCGTCGACGGCGGCGGCGAACCGCGTCATCGCGTCCGGCTCCGCCGGGCCCAGCAGGTAGTCGCGGAGCCTGGTGCGCTCCTCGGCGAGCGGGTCCCGGCCCGGTGTCGTCGTCACCGCCAGGATATCCGCCAGCTCGGCGCAGCCCGGGCCGAGCAGGTACGCGGCGGACGCGGACGGGAACGCGGCGCGGAACTCCGCGTCGTTGGCCGCGTGCGGGTTGGTGACCACGTACGGCTTCAGGCTCGGCATGTAGTCGGAGATCACGCTGGAGATGTCGGTGATGAGCATGTCCGACCGGTTGAAGCAGTCGTGCAGCGACGCCTCGGCGCCGGTGACGACCCGATGCC
>NZ_VCKW01000352.1 GCF_005889715.1 Actinomadura soli | reverse complement strand
GCTCGGGGCGTTGTTCCGTGGGGGCGGGCCGGGACGTGCCGCGCGGCGGCGTCCAGTTCAGCACGGCGCCGCAGCGGTCGCAGAACGAGCCGCCCTGACCGGTGGCCCCGCAGTCGACGCAAACTCCGGTCGAGGTCACTGCCCTGTTCCTTTCTTCAGAACGTGCACGGCGTAGGGGATGTGGGCCGGACGGACCGCCGCGACCAGCGCGTCCAGCCGCCGCTCGTCCACCCGGGACGGGTCCGCGACCCGCAGGAAGACCTCGAGGTGCGGCTCCGGCTCGCCCGGGATCGCCCCGAGCGGACGTTCCGACCAGGTCGCGCCGCCGCTCTCGACGATCTCCGGCGTCTCGCCGAACGCCATCAGGACGGCCGCGGCGACGCCGTGCCGGGTGCCGCGCAGCCGGTGCAGCCCCGTCGCCTTCGCGACGGCGGCGCGGGCCTGCGGCTCGGTCTCGTCGCCGTGCAGCTCGGCGCCGACCCAGCCGGCCAGCCAGCCGACGAAGTCGAGCGGGGCCAGCGCGGGCGAGAAGTACGCCTCCAGGTTGTCGAGCACCGTCAGCAGCGGGGCGAGGAGGTCGTCGAGACCGGCCACGAAGCGCTGGGCGAGGTCGTCGTCCGCGAACACCGAAGGCAGCCGCGGACCGAGCGGGTGCGGCGACCGCGGCCCGTCGACGGCGCCCCTCATGACGCCCCTCCGAGCACCCGGACCTTGTGGTCGTAGGAGAACACCAGGGCGGAGGCGTCCAGGTCGATCCGGTCGGACGCGTCGCCGCGCTTGCCGGTCAGCGGGTCGGCGGCGTGCAGGCGCACCTCGTCGACCAGCTCGACCCCGGGCACGCGCTGCAGCACGGCGAAGACCTCGCCCGCCTGCAGCGGGCGCCCGAACCGCCAGCCCCGGCCGTCGGAGCCGCCGGTCAGCGGGTCGAGGTGGGCGTACAGCGCGTCCAGCGCGGCGCGGCGGACGGCCTCGCCCTCGGCGGCGGCGAACGCGTGCACCGTCGCGACGACCGTGACGCCCTGGTAGAACGGCGGGCCCACGGCCAGCCGTATCCCGATCGGGCGCCGGTCGTCCAGGTAGCGGGTGACCCGGCGCAGCAGGTCGTCGCCGGGCACGAGCTGCTCGAACCGGAGCCGCCCGCCCGGGTCGGGCACCGCCTGCGGCACCACCAGGACCCGGACCGCGCCGGTGCCCGCCTCGTCCACGGGGAGGCAGCGGATCCGGGCGGTGTCGGGCGCGGCGCGGCGGGCCAGTTCCTCGTAGTCGCGGGCGGTCACCGCACGGTCCTGGGCGCGCAGCGCGACAGGGGTGCGCCGTTTGGCCTCCTCCAGCGTCTCGGCGTCGACCCCGCCGCGGGCGGCCTCCCGGTTCTCGACCTGCGTGACGTACGGGACGGACGTGCGCAGCACGCTCAGCCCCCCGCGCGCCACGTTGCCGGCGCGGCCGCCGCCCGTCCGGTACCGGCGCGCGCGCAGCACCGCGCCCTTGTCCGGGACGGCGCCGTACTGCCGCAGCCCACCGTCCGGCGTGCGTACCGCCGGGCCGAACGAGATCTCGCCGGTCGCCGCGTCGAGCCGGAAGTGGCGGTCGGCGGGCCCGGACGCGGCGAAGTGCTCGACGGCCGCCCATTCCCGCCAGCCGCCGCCCTCGGACGACTCCAGCACGAGTGAGGGGTCGCCGGCCGCCACGGGGGCGTGCTCGGTCCGGAACCGCTCTCCCGGGACGCCCGCGGCCTCGCCGAGCGCCTCGTCCCGGATCGTCTCGGCGTGGACGGCCCCGGTCGTGCCGCCGACGGTCGCGGCCTCCGCCTGCCTGATGGTCGGCGACACCGAATAGAACGGCTGGCCGGGCAGCGGCTCCGTCACCCGGCAGCGCAGCCAGCCCGCCTCCTGGGCGCCGAGCCGGGACATGACGTGCCCGTCCGGCACGTGCAGGACCACCTCACCGGACCGGTTCAGGCCGCCGGTCCCGTCGGAGGCGACCTCGCACTCCCGCCAGCCCTCGCCCGTCCACGCCTCCCAGCGCAGCGGCGGCTGCCGCGGGTCGACGCCGACGCCGTCGACCCGGCTGTCCAGCCGGATCATCACCGCGCACGACGGGACCGCCGCCGACAGCCCGAGCGCCAGCACGTCCCCCGGGCGGGGCGCGGCGGAGAAGCACGCGAAGTCCTGCCCGCCCCGGACGTCGGCGGTGTGGTCGGCCGTCGTCCCGCCCTCGGGCTGCACCGCGACCGCGGCCAGCTCGCACGGCACGACCCGCAGGTCGCGCTCGGTGGCGAACACGACGGCGTCCTCGTGCTCGGTGCGCCGCGTCGCGATCTCCACCCCGGCGGGCAGGACGACGTCCTCCTCCTGCGGCGCCGACAGCCAGAACGTCACATCGGTGCGGGCGGCGGCGGGCGGTAGCAGCGTGATGCCGAGCAGGTCGAGGAACGCCACATGGTTCTTGTCCGGCACCCGGTTCAGCCGGTACACGAGCTGGTCGACCATGTGCGCGACGGCCTCGATCAGCGTCACGCCCGGGTCGGAGACGTTGTGATCGGTCCACTCCGGGCAGCGCCGCTGGATGTAGCGCTTGGCGTCGTCGACGAACTGCTGGAAGCGCCGGTCGTCGAGGTTGGGCGCGGAAAGGGGCATCAGCCTTCGCTCTCGGAAGAAGACGGGACGGCGTACGGCGGGACGCCGCCGCCGGGCGAGGGCTCCCCGTCCGGCGGCTCCTCGTGCGACGGGATCACGTAGAACGGGAAGACCAGGTTGCGCGGGTTGTTGGTGCCGCGGACCTCGTAGCGCACGTCGATGAACAGCACCGACCCGTCGTCGGGCGACACGCTCACCCGCACGTCGGAGACCTCGATGCGCGGCTCCCAGCGGTCCAGGCTGCCGCGCACCTCGTAGGCGATGCGGCCCGTGGTCTCCTCGTTGACGGGCGCGAACACCAGGTCGTGGATCGCGCAGCCGAACTCCGGCCGCGTCGGGCGCTCGCCCGGCGCGGTCGCCAGCACCAGCCGTATCGCCTCCTCGATCTCCCGCTCCCCGGTGACCAGGACGATCCCGCCGGACGCGCTGACCCGCATCGGGAACCCCCAGCCCGCGCCGACGAACTGCTCCCCCATCACTGCACCTCGCTCAAGGAATGACCATGACCGGCTTGAAGTTCTGCGTGATCAGCCCGTTGACGTTGAGGTTGCCCTGGACCTGGACGACCCCGGTGAGCGCGATGCTCGCCCCGGTGACGGCGACGTTCGGCGCCCGCAGATCGAGCCTCGTCCGCGCATCGACCGTCACGACCCCGCCGCTGACCATCACCGCCCGGGCCCCGGAGATGTCGATGGAACCGTTGCTCGTGACGGCGAGCCGGGTGCCGGTCTCCCGCAGCGTGACCGACATCAGGTCGTCGCCGCTGGAGATCGTGACGCCCTGCCGGCCCGGGGCGTCCAGCAGCTCGATCCGGTTGCCGGTGCGCGAGGCCACGCTGCGCCAGTTGACCTTTCCGCCCGGCCGCGGCGCGACCACCGGCATCCGCTGGTACCTGGGCGGCCGGTCGACGCCGTTGTAGAGCCCGCCGATGACGTAGGGGTGGTCCAGGGCGCCGCGGTCGAACGCGACCAGCACCTCGTCGTTCACCTCGGGCATGAGGAGCCCGCCGCCGCCCTTCCCGCCGAACTGCACGACCCGCGCCCAGTCGCTGACGTAGTCCTTGTCCAGCCAGGGGAAGCGCAGCCTGACGCGGCCCTCGCGCTCCGGGTCGTCGTTGTCGGTGACGAGCGCGGACACCACCCCGGGCAGCCTCGCCGCGGATGCCGCGGAGCCCCCGGAGACCAGCCCGAACAGCGAGCGGTCCTGGCGTCCGGACACCGTCAGCCGTGTCACGTACTCCTCCCCGCTCATGAACATGTGGCGGGCGGAGGTGACGGTGTACTTGCCCTCGAAGGGCCGGCCGACATCGTTCACGGCGACCGGAAGCCCGGGGCGCAGCCTCGGGTCGCCGTGCACCTCGGCCTCCAGCTCGGCGAGGGCGGAGCCGACGTCCGCGGCGAGCGCCTTCGCGGCCACCCGGGCCTGCGCCTGCGTCTCGTAGGGCACGCCGGTCTCGACCAGCTCGGCCTTCCCGAACGCCTTGGTCACCGCGGCGCCGGTCAGCCCGATGGACAGTTCGGGGCTCTCGGCGGCCTTCGCCTGCTCGGCGAACTCCCGTTTGCGCTTGGGGTCCCAGCCGCGCACCTGTACCGTGCCCGCCTGGTCCGAGGCGGTGACCCCGGCCCGCAGGCGCAGCAGGTTGACCCCGAACTGCAGGACGTACGGGCTGGACCCGGCCTTGGCGCCCTTGCCGGGGGCGCTCTTCGCCGGTGTCGGCTCGACGTACCGGAACCTCCCCTCGGGCGAGAAGTAGAGCTCGACACCGTTCTCCTGGGCCAGCCTGGTCAGGAACTCCCAGTCGGTGACGTTCGCCTGGGTGATCATGTCGTACTTCATGAGAGTCCGGTCGATCCGGTCGACCTTCAACCCGTTCTGCGAGGCCAGCTTCCGGGCGATATCCGAGGCGGTCATCTCCTTGTAGCCCACGACCCGCCGGTTGCGCAGGAGCCGGTGCCCCGGATCGTGGCCCCGCACGATCGTGTACTTCCCGGTGCGGTCGGAGTCGACCTCCAGCGCGGTGACCTCCCCGGTGAGCAGTGGCCTGCCCCCGTCCTCACCGACGACCAGCGCGCGCAGCACCACCTCGGACCCGAGCGTCGCCCGGACGTCCGCCAGCAGGACCCGCTCCTTGTCGCGGAACGTCAGCAGGAAGGAGGCGGGCAGGTTCACGCTGGTGTCCACCCACGCCTCGACGAGCTTCGACTCCAGTTCGCTCGGCAGCCTGCGGCCGTCGACGGTCACCTGCAGCTCGTTGGTGTAGCTCACGATTCCCCCTCTAGGCCCGGATCTCGTCGGCGGCGGGGAGCAGCAGCTCCCGTCCCGGCGCCAGCCGCATCGGGTCATCGATCTCGTTCGCCTCGGCGATCACCCGCCAGGCCGTCGCGTCGCCGTACTCGCGCCACGCCAGCGACTGCAGCGTGTCGCCCGCCACCAGCCGGTGGACGCTGCGCGCGGTCAGCGCCCCCGAGGTCGGGTTCTGCTTGGGCGTGTCCTGCGGGATCTCCTCGAGCGAGACCCTGCACGTCGCGCGGATCGGCACCCCGGTGGAGCTGAACAGCGTGTAGGACGCGCTCACCTGCCGCACGTACGCGACGAACCGCACGGTGGTGAACTCGCCCCATTCGAAGAGGACCCACGGCGGCGACGCCCGGTTCGGCAGGCTCGACGGCGCCGCCCGCAGGCACGAGAACAGCGCCTCCACCTCGTCGCGCACCTTGCCGTTTCCCGGCTCGTCCGAGGAGTCGAGGAAGATCTCCACATCGAGGCTCTGCTGCTCGGTGCCGAGGAACTCCACCTCCGCCCCGGCCCGGGTCGCGACCGCCGGGCTGGACCGCCAGTTGGCGGACTTGGTCAGTTCCAGCGCCGCCGGGTTGAACTGGAACTTGAGCGCCTTGATCAGCCGGCCCGGCTTCGTCCCCTTGCCCGCCGGCGGGTCGTGGATGCTGAGCTTCGCCCGGACGTGGCTCGCCTTCCCCTTCATCAGCTCATGAACCCGTGGTGCGCGATCTCCAGGACCTCCGTCGCCACCGCCGGGCTCTCGGGATCCAGCGTCGGCCCCGTCCAGCTCACCGGCACGACCTCGAGCAGCTTCCAGCGCGCCACCACCGACCCGTCGAGCCGCAGCGCCTCGATCTCCGCCGTCGGCCGCTTGACCCCCGTGGAGACCGAGGAGATCCAGGCCGTCACCTTGACCGTCTCCTTGGTGAGCGGCCTGGTCAGCCGGACGTTGGAGTGCCGCACCCGGGAGGGCAGCTGCCACACGTGCCCGTTGTTGCCGCCCTCTTCCCGCTGCTCGATGTCCACCTGGGCGGAGAGGCCGTCGCAGCCGTTGAAATCCCCCAGGCTCTGCCCGTCGATGGTGAGCCGGAAGCAGATCGTCGTACCGGGATCCTCTTTGGGCATCGTGCACTCCGTTCAGTAGTTCCGCGGGTCGCGCAGGCGCCCGACCCGCTCCCGGTCCATCCGCAGCTCCGCCCGCAGCAACCGCGCGAGCGGGCCCAGCAGGTGGCGGGCCAGCTCGTCCACGTCCATCTCTTCGGGCCGCCGCGCGTCCGGCCGTCCTTCATCGCGGCGCGGCGCGACCGGGCGCGCCTCGTCCCGGCTCGCGACCGGGCCCGTCGCCGCCGACTGCGCCGCCATTGCCCGGGACGGCACGGTCTGGGACGGCACGGTCTGGGACGGCACGGTCTGGGACGGCGCCGTCTGGGGTGTCCGCCCAGCCTGGGGCATCCGCCCGGCCTGGGGCGTCCGCCGTCGCGGCGGCGGCGGATCCGGGAGCCGCGGCTCCGGATCCATGTCCAGCGGACGCTCCGGGACCGGCATCCGGCGCTGCACGGGCAGTTTCGGTGCGAGCCCGGTGGCCTCCTGGACCTGGGCGGTGATCGGAGTGGCCACCGGGCTCGCGAAGGGCGTCCCCGGAGCCGGTTCGACTCGGGGCGCCCGGCCGACCGGGGCAGATGGCGCGGCGGAGGTTGGGTTCACCGCCACACGCTGAACCGGCGGCCGCACAGGGGCGACCGGCCGAGCCGGGCCGGCGGCCTCGACCCGCCGCGGGGGAACGGGAGACGCCACCGCACCCGAACCCCGGCGACCAGCCGTCCGAACAGTTCGCTGGACGACGGCACCGGCCGTCCGCCAGACCGGACGGACAGCACCCGCGCGCCCGGTCGGCAAATCCCGCGCGGGCCCCTTGACCGGCGCCACGGGCGAGCCGACCGGCCCCGCTC
>NZ_VCKW01000351.1 GCF_005889715.1 Actinomadura soli | reverse complement strand
ACGGTGAGGTGGTCGTCGGGGGCGGGAAGGTTCTGGTGAACCGACTCAGACATGGCCGGTCTCCTTCGTTACGGCATCTAAAAGTACGCCGCGAGGTGTCCCAAGGCCATCCTCATTGAGAATGAGAAACACGGGGTGTCGAGGAGTCGGGGGCTCCGGGAGCGGGTCGGTTTACGCAGTTCGAGGTGTACAAAGCTTTCGGTGGAGACGACGCCCGGGCGGTCCGGATACGGCCGATGATTTCGAGGAGGATGTGGAACGGACCAGCCGTGACGGCGGTGTTAGCCGATTTGTCGAGGGCCAGCGATTTCGTCGCCGATCTTCTCCAGGCCGCTTCGCATTTGACGTCGATCACCGGTCGGCGGGTGACGCCGACCATGAGTGGGCTGGTAAGGACGATGCTGCGCAGGACGTTGCTGCCGAGGAGTTTCTGGGCGCGGTGCCGGACGGCGCGGACGACGACTGCCAGCAGCAGCCACGTTGAGAACAGACCCGCCTCGAGGAGGACGACGCCGGGTCCGGATCAGCGGTCGATGACGCCACCAGGCCGGTGATACCCACTCCGGATCGTCAAGGGTGGAGAGTCGGCCGTGTCCGGCCTGAGACCAAGATCCCCGACCCGACCAACGAGGATGCGAAGAAGATCGCTGTGAGTGCCCTTCTGCGGCCGGGAAG
Source organism: Actinomadura soli (assembly GCF_005889715.1). GTDB lineage: Bacteria > Actinomycetota > Actinomycetes > Streptosporangiales > Streptosporangiaceae > Spirillospora > Spirillospora soli. Next base: position 6,281 of record NZ_VCKW01000351.1, on the reverse strand, counting down.
GGTTGCGGTCCTGCTCAGCCCTCGTGATCTGGCGGGCTGACGATGACCAGCTTGCCGTGTACCAGGTCCGGCTCCTCCACGGTCAAGGTCCGCTCCAAGGACTTCGCCGCCGGTGCATCCGGAATGACTCGCGCTCAGTTCTCGTGATCCGGTAGGGCGCGCGCTTAGCCGTCGTGATCAGGTATTACACCGCGCTTAGCTCTCGTGATCTGGCTTTACTCGCGAATGGCTGGCTCTCGGGGCGTCATGTTGGGGTGGTCGGTGATCTGCCTAGCGCGCGCTCGGGTCTCTAGTCGGGGGACTCGTCGATGGTGCCGAAGATGACGGACGAGACCTCCAGGTAGAGCTGCTCCGGGTACGGCATGAAGCCGACATTGCGGAGCGCCTGCTTCTGGCCCGCGGACTCCATCACGAACTCGCCGTAGCCGAGGATCCGTCCGGCCATGGAGCGGTTCAGCGCGATGTCGGTGACCTTGGCCAGCGGCATCATCGCGACGTTGCGGTTGAGCACGCCGTTGATCACCATTACCCGGTGCTCGGTGACCAGGAAGAACTCCACCGACCAGGCGATGACCTTCCAGACCAGGTAGGCGATGGCGACCAGCCACAGCCACCAGATCCACGTGAGGCCGACGACCGCGCTGGCCGCGCCGCACGCGACGAACCCGGCGACGACGATCGCGACGGGGAGGAGCAGGACGGCGGGGTGGCGGCGGACGGCGATGACACGTCCCTCGTAGGACATCAGGTATTTGTCGACGGTGCGCGACGAGCTGTCGTGTTGCACCATCATGTCCTGCAGGTTCACGGCGGCGTCCTCGTCATGATCCGGGTGGTTCAACGGTAGCCGACGCGGTGGCGCGGGCGCAGAGGCCGAGCGGTAAGAGACGAAGCCCTTGCCGGTGGGGGAACGGCGGCTGATGATGGTCGTCATGGAGGGCGTTCGGGAGCCTGAGGTGGGACGGGACGGGCGGCACGGGCGCGCGGCGGACGCCGGCGGACCGGGGCGGCGGGGCGAGTTCGCGATGGAGGTCACGAGGCGTCCAATCTGGCGGTTGCTGCTGCGGGGCCTCGGCGTGTACCTGCCGGGCTGGGAGATGCCGGCGGGCGCGCTGCGCGTCCGTGACGGGTCGGCGGACGGCTTCGGGCCTCCGGCGTACGTGAACGGCGACGCCGGGTTCGGCGTCCAGATCCCCGATCGGCGCAAGGGGCTTGAGCCGGACCGGGAGATCTATGTCCGGGGACGGGAGAACCCGAGCTTCGGCATCGTCGTCGCCGGTCCGGCGGCCGCGATCGGCAGCCGGGTGGTGGACGCGGACGCGTTGATCCGATTCGCGCGGAGGCTGACGTTCGAGGAGCTCTTCGACACCGGCGACGCCGACTCCGTCCCGTACGCGGTGCGGGGCGCGCGGGCAGTGGAGAACGCGGTGTTCCTCGACCGGGCGGCCGGGATCGGGCTGTGCGTGGAGGTCGACCCGGCGACGCGAGCCGTGACCTGCCCGCTGTACGCACGCATCGGCGGACCAGCAGAACGAACCGTGCGAGCCTACGGCGCCCCAACCAACGGAGCCACATCCCACGGAGCCACGCCACAGGGAGCGTCCCCACAGGGAGCGTCGTCTCAAGGAGCCTCACGTTATTGAGCGTCTGGCTCTTGGGGCGTTGCGTTGTAGGGGTGTCGCTCCACAGAGCTTCGCCTCATGTGGTGCTGACTTATGGTGCGTCGTTTCGGCGGAGCGTCGCCTCATGGAGGTTTGGCTCGTGGGCGCTGTCTCAGTGAGTGCCTGGCTTGAGGCGCGCTGCTTCACGGTTGGTGCTTCTCGGGGCGTCGACTGACAAAGCCTCGCCTCGTCAGGGGCGTTTCATGGGGCACTGCTCGTCGGGGCGCGTGGCTCGTGGGGAGTTTCACGGTGCCTGGAGCGCGTCGACCTGTAGGGCGGGTTGGGTTACGGGGTTGCCCAGTCGGTCAGGTCCCATAGTTGGTGGGACGGGAGGCGGCGCAGGCGGAGGGTTGCGGCGACCGGGTCCCAGAACACCTCGTCGCTTTCGAGCTCCAGTGACTGTCCGGCGGTCAGGACGGCGCACAGGAGCTCGTCGCGGGTCCGGACGGCCATGAGCGGGCCTATCTGGGCGACGGCGCCCGAGCTTTCCGACAGTGTCCGCAGGAGGGCCTTGAGGGCGGCCTCGTCCTCCGGGGGGCGCGTGGGCTCGACGCCCGGCGGGACGCCCGGTTCGACGCGGGCCAGGCCGCGTCTGGCCCCGGCGCCGGGTGCGGCCGCGGTGGAGCCGTTGGTCGGGAGGTCGGCGCCGGTCGAGATGAGCAGCGCGCTGAACGCGCCCGCGAGGTCCTCGGGGGCCTGCCCGCCCAGAAAGTACCGGCGCCGCTCGGTGGCGCCTGGCACGTCGCCGTTGGGGCCCTCGGCCGTGCGGAACCGGACGTTCAGCCGGCTCGACCGCACGCAGCGTTCGTACATCTCGCCGAGGATGTCGTCGAGCTGCTCGTCGCGCGTCCAGAGGCGTCCGGTGGCGGTGACGGCCTCGCCGTGGGAGCGCGGACGGCCGGTGAGCGCGGCCGTGACGGTGTCGTCCAGCTCGCCCTCGGTGAACTGCAGCAGTTCGGCGACGACGTCCTCGACGTCCTCCAGCGTCCGGGTGAGGGTGCGCTGGAGTTCGAGGATCTCCGCGCCGCCGCGTTCCAGGTCGGCCAGGCGGTCTAGGGCGGTCTCGACCCTGCCGTCGGGCGGGCCGCCGCCCGTCCGGGTGACGGCGCGGACGGACGTCTCCACCTCGGTCAGTTTGCGGCGCAGCGCGGCGAGCGTGATCCGCTGCTGCTCCAGGTCGCGCAGCCGTCCGGCCTGCGTCCGCAGGAATTCGTCGGCCTGGTGGACGAGGCCCGCCAGCTCCTCCACCTGCCCGGTGTTCTGCCGGAGCCGGGTGTCGAGGGCGGGCAGCACGTCCTGCTTGACGCGCGACAGCTCCGCCGTGAGCTGCTCGCCGACCGTGACCAGGACGTTGTTCTGCTTCGTGACCTGCTCGTTCAGCTCCTCGATCCGGCGGGAGAAGGCGCTCGCCTGGTTCCGGCTCTGCCTGCCCGCGTAGAGTTCGAGCGCCCCCACAACAAAGCACAGCACCACCAGGACGACCGTCGTCATGGCACTCCTCGGACGTGATGGTGATGACCGGACCGGGTTTTGATCGCGACCATAACTTACGATCACGCGCGCCGACTGCCACTTACGTAACCGACTGATCTCAGTGACCGGCCGGTCTCACCACTGTTCTCATGCCATTCTGTAGCCGCTATTTCGCTCTGGGTCACTGAATTCAGACGCAGCCCTCGAATTGAGGCACGGTCGTGGTGACATTGAGTCCCACGGGAGCGAACCATTTCCTCAGCAGTTCGGCGGTGGTGCCGTCCTGGTACATCCCGGTGATCGCCTTGTTGACCGCCTCGCAGCCGGCCACGTCGGCCTTCCGGATGCCGACGCCGTACGGCTCGTCGGTGAACGGGGCGTTCACGATCCTGAGGGCGTGGCCGCCGGCGGACGCCTTCGCGGCGAGGCCCGCGAGGATCAGGTCGTCGGTCGACACCGCGTCCAGCCGGCCGGCCGTCAGGTCGGTGAGGCACCGCGCGTAGCCGTCCGCCTGGACGGGCAGCGCCGCGACGCCCTGCTCGTCGTGGACGCGCGGGAACGACACCGAGCCGGGCACCTTGCAGAGCCGCCGCCCCTTCAGGTCGTGGATGCTCCGGATCTCGGCGGTGTCGGACGCGCGGATGAGGACGTCCTGGTGGGCGACGTAGTACGGGCCCGCGAACGACACCTTCACCTTGCGTTCGGGGGTGACGGAGTAGCTCGCCACGACGAGGTCGACGTCGCCGTCCTGGACCAGCTTCTCGCGCGTCGCGTAGCCGACCTGCTTGAACGTCACGTTCGCGCCGGTGACGCCGAGCCGCTCGGCGATCTCCCTGGCGACGTCGATGTCGAAGCCCTGGAACGATCCGCCGCCGGTGCGCTCGCCGACGCCCGGCTGGTCGCCGTTGACGCCGATGACGAGCGTGTCCTTGGCGGCGACGGAGTTCTCGTCGGCGTCCGCGATGCCGCAGGCCGTTGCCGTCGAGGCCAGGAGCGTCGCCGCCAGGACGGCCGTCGCCGCGCGGCGGCGGCCCGTCGGGCGGCGGCCCGTCGGGCGGGGGTGCGGCCTGCGGTGGTGCGGAGGAGGGCGCTTCACTTCGACCACCGGTACTCCGCCAGGCGGGGGCGGACGCCGATGAGCACGAGCACCGCGATGACGATCCCCGCGATCGGCAGGACGGCGTACCAGCCGCGCGTCCCGCCGTCGCCGTCCTCCACGGCCTCGTCGAACGCCTTCTGGTGGATCTGGGCCAGCGCCTGCAGCGACCGGTCGTACTCGGTGAAGTCGGCGGCGGAGGCGCCGCGCGCGGCGACGGCCTGGTCGCGCTTGCCGCCGTGGACGAGGGTCCGCATCTGCCGGTCGTTCGCCTGGACCTTCTGGTAGTCCTTGAGGATCTTGTTCAGCGCGTCCACCAGCTGGGCCCGCCGCTCGTCGGACTCGGTGGGCCGGTTGGCCTCCGTGCCGAGGAACCCGAGGAACGGCGCGCGTCCCGGCTCGAACGACAGATCCTTCTGGACGGCCGTGTTGTACTCCGTCAGATTCCCGGCCTTCAGGTAAAGGACGGTCTGGGACTTGCTCAGATAGACCTGTTCGTAGGCGTCGGCGCGTCCGGGGTCCAGCAGGAAGCGGGTTTCGTCGGCGGCCGCGCTGTTGCTGATGGCGCGCGTCCGGGAAAGGGCCAGGATCGAGTCGAAGCCCTCTTGTTTGGCCTTGCGGAGATGGTCCGCCTGTCCGGACAGCATCGCCGTGCCCGCCACGACGAGGACGAAAGTGCCGAGCGTGGCCGCCACCAATGGCAGGTTCAAGAGGCGGCGGAAGCGTGCGGCCAGGAACAACTGGAACGCGACGAGGACGGCGAGCAGCGCCAGGCCCGTGACGAGGATCCAGGTCCGCCCGGTGAGGACGGCCGAGCGCTTGTCCTCGTACGTGTGCCGGACGAGGGTGCCGTTGTCGAGCGTCAGGTTGTACGCCTTGGGCAGCAGGTCCAGCTTCATCAGGTCGGTCGCCCGCTGGTACAGCTCGATGACCTGCTGCGACGGCGGCCCGGACGCGTGCCCGGACTGCTCGTCGAGGAGCAGCGCCTGTCCGGCGAACCTCTCGTAGCGGCCGAGGGCGTCGAGGACGTCGCGGGCGGTGTTGTCCTCGGTCCGCTCGTCGGCGAGCTTCGCGGCCTTGAGCAGCGCGTCGCCCGCCTTCTGCCGGTTTTCGTTGTAGCGGGCGAGGGCCTGGTCGCGGCCGCCGCCCGCCGCGCCGCCGATCAGCAGCGCGTTCGCGAGCTGTGCGTCCATGTCGGTGAGCTGGAAGTACAGGTCGCCGGTCGCGACGACCTGCGGGCCCGCGTCGTGCCCGATCACCCGGACGCCTTCGCGGGCGTTCGCGATCGCCCACCACGAGACGGCCAGCAGCGCCACGAGCAGGACGGCCGCCAGCGCCGTCAGCGTCCGGATGCGGGCCGAGGCGGTGCGGGGCACCAGCCGCGCGACGCCGGTCGGCGGGGTCTCGGGCGTCCGCCGGAGCCGCCCCGTGGGGCCGCGCCGCGCGGGCGGGCCCCCCGGCCGCGCGGGCGGGGATGGGGCGGTCTGTCCCGCGTCGGGAGCCTGCTGAACGGCCGTCATGTCGCCTCGCCTCGGATGAGCGTGATGGTGGTCCACGCGCCCACGTGGATCCGGTCGCCCGCGGCGACCGGGACCTCCACGTTGTTCGGGATCGGGTCCATGGACCCGTTCATGCAGGTCCCGTTGGTGGAACCCGGGTCGACGAGCGTCCAGGTGCCGTCCGGCTTGGCCAGCAGGACCGCGTGGACGTGCGAGATGCCGGGGTCCTCGGGCGGCTCGCGCAGGTCGATCTCGGGCGGGGTCGGCTGCGAGGAGCTGCGCCGTCCGATGCGGATCTCCCGCCCGGCGAGCGGGATCCGCCGTTCGGGCGCGTACGGCGGGAACGTGAGGGTCGCCGAGTCGGGACCCTCTTCGGCGATGACCGTGTTGTAGTAGTCGCGGTCGGCCGTCACGACCGCCGTCCAGGCCGTCGAGAGCGTCCCGCCGGACCCGCTTGCTCCGCCTGCTTCGCTTGTCCCGCTTGTCGCGCCGCTGCCGCTTGTGGCGGGTGTTCCGGTGGTCTCGGGGACGGGCGGTGGGGGAGCTGGAGCC
>NZ_VCKW01000350.1 GCF_005889715.1 Actinomadura soli | reverse complement strand
GCCTGTAACACCCCCAGGTGGTGGGCCAGCAGGTTGGACGGCAAGCCCAGCAGGCGGCCGACCTCCCCCGGAGCCAGGTCGCCGAGCAACAGTGCCTCGACGATCGCCAGCCGCGCCGGGTCGCCCAGCGCACGATGCGCGGCCGCCCGCCCTCGAAGCCAGGATGGATCAAACACCATTGAGGCAAGGGTCATTGATGTGTTTTCATGTGGTCAAGGCCGCTGTCCGACGGCCCCCGCTCCCCGCCCCCGGAGGCTCCCGTGCCTGACGATCCGCTCCGCCAGCGGCGCATTGTGCGCCGCGCGCCCCGGCCGCACTGACCGGGGCCCCAGCGACATCTGGGCCCCGTCGGGCCCGACGGAACGGGCGCTCCCTGCCGTTCCTCGACCTTTACGCCCCGCCGTGTCCGAAACCCGGGGCGACACACGCGACCGGTGCGGTCCGGCCCGACGCCAGGCCGCACGTAGTTTCCTCCCGTCTCGCACTTAATTGCGAATTCGGCCATTAATGCCGGTCGTCGAGCGCGGAGTCATGCATTTGCCGCGCCCAATTCCGAAGACCTATCGGCTCCTCAAGCTGGCAGGCATTGCACTGTTTCTCTGCGCCGCCCGCGCCTACCTTCATCGTGTCCGAGAAATTCGACCACGATTGGCGGTGTTCGAGATGAGTCAGATCACCCCGAGGGAATGGACGGGCAGGTGGGAGGCGATTGTCCAGGCCCCGACCCTGACCAAACTGTACTGGCTGCTGCGGATCGGAGTGGCCGTGGAATACGTGGGGCACGGATGGGCGGGACTGAGTCGCTCGCGGGCCTGGCTGCCCTACTACGACATGTTCGGCATCTCCGCCGACTTCGCCCTCGACTACATGTTCTACATCACCGGCTCCATCGACATCAGCGTGGGACTACTCGTCCTGGTGTGGCCTGCCCGGATCCTGCTGCTGCACGCCACCGTGTGGGGAGTGTTCACCGCGCTGCTGCGCCCCGCCGTCGGCGAAGGCTGGTGGGAGTTCCTGGAGCGCGGCGGCAACTACGGAATGCCGGCGGCCATGCTGATCCTCGTCGGACTGGGAGGCTGGTCGGTGCGCGGCTGGCTCCGACGCGCCGACGCGCCGGCCGCCGTCTCCGACCGCTCCCTCATCGCCGCGCACTGGGCCGCCCGCGGCGGCCTGGCCCTGCTCCTCATCGGCCACGGCGGATTCGGCGCTTTCGAGGACAAGCCCTACTGGTACGACTTCTTCGACTTCTTCGGAATAACCCGTTCCACGGTCGAGTCCGCCCATCTCATGGTGGTGTTCGGGACTTTCGAGATCTTTCTCGGCCTGGCCATACTCATCAAACCGTGGCGGGCGCTACTGCTCTTCACGCTAGCCTGGAAGCTCGGCACCGAACTGCTGCGGCCCCTCGTCGGGCAAGAATGGTTCCAATTCGTGGAACGCGACGGCGACTACGTCCTGCCGATCGCCCTGATCCTCATGGCCGGCCTTTACGCCCGAGCCCTTCACCAGCGCACACCCGACGCCCCGGCGATGCCCTCCGCCCCGACACGCGCCCCCACAAAGTAATCCCGCCTCCAAGCGCTCACCCGCTCTCTCAGCGATCAACTCTCCCGGCCGACCGGCACGGCACGATCTTTTGTCAGGGACTCAACGTGAAGGAACCCAGAGTGCTCAACCGCCGGATGGCCATCAACCCAGGAGTCTGCCCGATGGCCTACTCCCAGAACTGATGTGGAACCCGCGATGTCCTCCCACCACAGCCCTGCATCCAAAATCCGTGCCGCCTCGCTCGCGCTCCTGGCCGGTACCGCGCTCCTCACGGCCGGGCCTCTGCCTGGCCCCGCTGCCCACGCCGACCATCCCGCCGGTCACGGTGCCCCAGCGGCCCGCCCGTCCTACAAGCCCGTCGTGCTGGCCACCATCAACGTCGGCCTCAACCCCCGCGCGGTGGCGTTCGACCCCGACCATGAGACCGCCTACGTCGCCAACGCCGGATCCAACACCGTCTCGGTCATCGACGTGGAGACCCGGAAGGCGGTCGCCGCCATCGAGGTCGGCAAGTTCCCCTACGGCGTCGCGTTCGTGCGCGATGGTGACTTCGTCTACATTCCCAACCGCGACTCCGACGACCTGTCGGTGATCGACACCCACACCCGGAAGGTCATCAAGACCGTCACCGTCGGCGACGCCCCCCGCTGGGTCGCCATCGCCCCCGACGGCCGCCACGCCTACGTCAGCAGCACCGGATCCGGCGTCGTCACCGTCATCGACACCGCCACCCACGCCGTCACCGGCAACATCCCCGTCGGCCTGTCCCCGCGCGGCATCGCCTTCACTCCCGACGGCCGCACCGCCTACTCCGCCAACTCCGACTCCGACAACGTCGCGGTCATCGACACCCGCAGCCAAAAGGTGGCCGCGACCATCACCGTCGGCGACGAACCCCGCGGCGCCTTCGTCACCCCCGACGGCCGGACCCTCTACATCTCCAACACCATCGGCGGGACCGTCTCGGTCATCAGCACCCGCACTCGCACCGTCACCGACACCATCACCGTCGGCGCCAATCCCCGCGGCCTCAACCTCTACCGCGGCGGCCGCATCGCCTACGTCGCCAATTCCGGCTCCGACACCGTCAGCATCTTCGACACCCGCACCCACCGTGTCCTCGGCGACGTCGCCGTCGGCGACGACCCCCGCTGGACCGCCTCAGGACCGGACGGCGACTACCTCTACGTCACCAATACCGGCTCCCACACCGTCTCGGTCGTCACCGTGGCCCGCTGACCGTCCCACTCCGCCTTGGTGAAGCCACCCTGAACGGCTCCCTGGACCATGTCCGGAAGGTGGTGCCCGAACTGAAGGTGCGGGCAGTGCTCAGGCATGGGCCGGCCTGATCGAGGCGAGCGGGACCGCGGATCTGATCGTGCTGGTCCGCGTGGGCTCGGCGGATTCGTCGGGCTGCTGCTCGGTTCGGTGGGTGCGCAGGTGATGGGCGTCGTCAGCGGATCCGCCGCGGCGGGTTCGCGACCAGGAAGGCAGCTGAAGAGGCTCTAGCCCGCCTCCGGGCACCCTCGGAGTCGGGCGGTGAGCTCGTCACGGTGGGCGAGTGGCTCAACTACTGGCTGGCCATCCGAACCGCTGTAGCGCCCACTATCAGCGGATACGCGAGCCACGTCCCGCCGCATCCACCGCATCCACCGCATCGCCCGCCTGGCCGTCGTCCCCTACTACACGTGCCACCTGCTGCGTTTCGCCGACACACCACCGTTTCGCGGCGGCGACCTGGCGGCCCCTGGCGACCTGTTCATCCCCGCCTTCGTCCTCGGCACCGCGCTCCCCGCCGAATTCCTGCTTCAAGGACTGGTGCGCGAATGGGGGATGATCTTCCCGCGCTGGACGCGGTGGCTGTCCGGCAGGCGCGTGCCGCGCCTCCTGCCCATAACGCCGGTCTGGCTGATCGCGCCCACCCTCGCGTCCTACGGGACGGGCGCCTGTATCTACCTCCTCCTCCAGTTCACCGGCGTGCTGGACATGGACGGCTCACCCGCCGAGTACCTCCTCGGCTGCTCCGCCGCAATCGGGTTCGCCGGGTACGGATGGTCCCTGGCGATAGCGGGCGTGTCCTACCAGCGACGAACCCGGCCCCGTTGCGTCCAGACGGGGAATCCGCACATTGGCGACGAGCACGCCCGGCTCAGTTGACAGCATCCGTACTGCGGACGAGTGGAATCGTTGTGCGCCTAAAGGTAGGGGATGATCTCTCAGGCGGGCCGCGACGCTGGCGCACGCAACGGGTACCGCCCGCTTCTGGCTGGTTTGCGGGCGGTGAGCAGGCGGGTCGGGACCCACGGACTGCCCCACCACGCGCGCCAGCCGAGGTCGCGCACGCGGATGTCCTGGGCGTTCAGCCGGGCCAGCACCGCGGCGTACTCGCGGGGGGTCCGCGCCAGGTCGGCGATCAGCAGGCGGCCGCCCGGCCGCAGCACCCGGTACGCCTCGGCGATCGCTTGGGCGCGGGCGTCCGCGCCGAAGATGGTGCACCGTCAGGCTGGACACGACCAGGTCGAAGCTTGCCTCCGCGTACGGGAGTCTGCGCAGGTCGCCCCCTTGCACGTGAACGCGGTCGGCGACGCCTTCGGCGCGGGCGCGGCGCACGCCGCCCGCCTGTCGGTCATGCCCCTCGAACGCCAGGGCGGCCAGGCGCAGTTCATCGTCCGGCCGCTCCCGCCCACACCCCGCGGCTCCACGCTCGAACCCCTGCTCATGTGGCTTCAAGGCAACCTGTCCCGCGACATCACCCTCACCGACATGGCCGTCCACGCTGGGAAGAGCCCGCGCACCCTCATCCGCCACTTCCGCGACCAAACCGGCACCACCCCGCTCCAGTGGCTCCACAACACCCGCATCCGCCAGGCGCAGCACCTGCTGGAGACCACCAGCCACACCATCGAACGCATCAGCGCCCAGGTCGGCTTCGGATCCCCCACCGCCTTCCGCGACCGTTTCAAGCGCATCAGGCCCCGCCGTGTACCGCCGCACGTTCAGAGAACCGTCATGAGCGACGGCCACCGCCCCGCGCCGGCGTCGAGAGCCACGCGCGACCACAGCGGCTCCCGCTACAGCCCTATCAGCCCGTCAGCGAACAGGGGCAGAACCGCGCCAACCGCTCCACCACGCCGTCAGGCGCCAGGCTCGGGTGACAGGTGCTGATCCGGCATGGACCTTCGGCTGCGTGCGCCGGTGATGTCGGCCAGGCCGGGGCCGGTGACTGGGCGATGAGCCACGACACCTCCATTCCGGAGCCGGGTGCCCGCCGGTGCGCCGTGGTCTGTTGAACGGATGCGTCCGCGGGGTCGCCGGGCTCCGAAGGAAGTTGTGTGGGATATGTGCGGAGGACCCGGGACGAGGCGGTGCCGAAGGCTCTGGGGTCGGCCGGGGTCGGGTTCCTGGCCGCGATGGTGGCCGCGCAGGTCGCGTCGGGGGTGCGGGCGGAGCCGGTCCGCCTGACCAGTGCGGTCGTGCTGTCGCTGGCGGCGAGTGCGGTGGCGTTCCTGGCGGCCCGGTGCGGTCTTCGCCGGGCCGGCGGAGCCTTCCTCGCGGTGGCAACCGCAGGGTATGCGGCTGAGTGGGTCGGCGTGCGCACGGGCGTGCCGTTCGGGGAGTACTCCTACACGTCGGTGCTGAAGCCGCAGGTCGGAGGTGTTCCGGTCGTCGTGGCGGTGGCCTGGGGCGGTATGGGGCTGGCGGCGCACGCGGTTGCGACGGTCCTGGCCCCGAAGCGTCGCGGGTGGCGATGGGCGCTCGGAGCCGTGGCCCTGACGGCGTGGGATCTGTTCCTCGACCCGCAGATGCTGCGGCTGGGGTTGTGGACGTGGGCGGACGGCGGCACCTACCGGGGCGTGCCGCTCAGCAACTTCGCCGGGTGGTTGCTGGTCTCATTCCTGATCATGGTGCTAATCGATGTCGTCGTCGGGCCGCGGTTCCCGGGCGTGTCCCGGGGGCTCGTCGCGCTGTACGCCGTGATGGCGGCGATGGAGACGCTGGCGTTCGCGGTGGTGTTCGAGCCGCGGGACGTGGTCGTGGCGGCGGCCGGGGGCGTGTCGATGGGGACGTTCGCCGCCCTCGCGTGGAGGCGGGCATGGCGGAGGTGATCGTGGTCGGCGGCGGGGTCGGCGGCATGGTCGCCGCGCTGCTGCTGGCGCGGAACGGACATGAGGTCCGGTTGTTCGAGCGGCTCAACCGGCTCGGCGGGAAGCTCGCGGAGCACGAGCGGGAGGGGTTCGTGTTCTCGCTCGGCCCGTCGCTGCTCACCATGCCGAGGCTGTTCAGGGACCTGGGGGTCGGGTGCGCGATGGTCGAGCCGGCGGAGCTGTGCCGTTACCGCTTCGCCGACGGGTCGCGCCTGCGCGCGTTGCGCGATCCGGTGCGGATGGAGGAGCAGGTCGAATCGCTGGCCCCGGGGCAGGGGCCCGCGTGGCGGGCCTTCTACGGCTGGGCGCAGGAGTGCCTCGCGGCGTCGCGGCGGACTTTCTTCGCCGGGCCGCTGGGTCGTCCGCCCGAGCAGGCCCGGCTCGGTGATCTGCTCGCCGTCGCGCCGGGCCGGACACTGGACGGGCTGGCGCGGCGCTTCTTCGGCGACCCTCGGCTGCGCCAGTACGTGGGCCGGTACGCCACGTACGCGGGGTCGAACCCGTACCGGGCGCCGGCCGCGCTGGGCTGCGTCCCGGCGATCGAGCACGGGGAGGGCGGCTGGTACGTGCCGGGCGGGCTGCCGCGGATCGCCGCGGATCTCGGCGGGCTCCTGGCGGCGGCGGGCGCCGAGGTCCACCTCGGCGCTGAGGTGACCGAGGTGATCGCCGACCGTGCCGCGGTGTCCGGCGTGCGGCTGGCCTCGGGCGAGCGGGTGACCGCGGACGCCGTGGTGGTCAACGCCGACGCGGCGGCGCTCTACGGCCGGCTGCTGCCGGATCGGCGCAGGCTGCGCCGGATCGCGGGTCTCGGCCTGTCGTCGTCGGTGCTGTTGATGCTGGCCGGCGTGGAGGGCCGGACGGCGGGGTTGCCGCACCATTCCGTCGTCTTCTCGGCCGACTACCGGCGGGAGTTCGACGACATCTTCCGGCACGGGAGACCGGCGCAGGACCCCACCGTCTACATCGGCTGCGCGGCGGTGGACGACCCGACGCAGGCGCCCGCCGGGGCCGAGAACTGGGTGATGCTGGTCAACGTCCCGGCCCGGGATCCGAGCCGGTGGCCGATGCCGGTCGAGTCCTATCGAGACCTGGTGCTGGACCTCCTGGCGCGGCGCGGGCACGACCTGTCGGGGCGGCTGCGGTTCGTGGAGCTGTTCACGCCGGCGGATCTGCGTGACCGGTACGGGGCGTGGGGCGGGGCGATCTACGGCAGCGCCCACGGGCTGTCTCTTATACCCATCTCCGAGCCCACGAGACCCTAAGACAA
>NZ_VCKW01000034.1 GCF_005889715.1 Actinomadura soli | reverse complement strand
ACCCCCAGCACCCGCGGCGCCCCGTCGAACCCCACCGACTCCAGATGCCGCAACAACCCGTGCACCGCCGGACTATGCGCCCGCAACGGCCTCCGCACCGTCTCCCCGACCCGCACCACACCCTCCGACACGTCCCCGCCGGAGAGCGGCACTTCAAAGTTCACCACCACAGCAACCAAAGATAAGACCCCCAATACACCACCTCCGCCGGTTCACCCGTGGTAACGGCGTTATAGATGTGGAGCCGAAGGACCCTCGCCCTTACACTGTGTCCCGGCGTCCCGCCGGGCGCCGGGCGCCCGTAGCTCAGCTGGACAGAGCATCGGACTTCTAATCCGACGGTCGCGGGTTCGAATCCTGCCGGGCGCGCCCCCACCTGACCTGCGGTTTTACCACTGCCAAGATCCTGGATTCTGTCCCGGTTCGTCCCCGTGTTCGCTCGATGTTCGCTCGGTTGTCGCCGACCTGTCGCCGGCACCCCGCGAATCGCTGTAGTCACCTGCCCAGCCGCCGCTCCGACCACCGCCACCCGGTGACCGCTGGAACGCCGCCGTGCAGGCGGTTGCCGGCTCTTCGATCCGCCAACCAGGCCCACCGCGCAAGGACGGGTGTCCGCGCCCGGACCGGTCCGGGCGCGGACACCCGCAAGGTGAATCCGATGGTCAACCTCGGCTGCTCATCGGCTCGACGCCTGTGGCATCCGGACGACGCGGCCCGTGGCTGCTGCTTCGTCCGGCTCGGGTCCGGTGCGGGCGTTGAGGATGACGGCGGCGGCGTCTTCGGCGGATTGGCGGGCCAGGTCGGGCAGGACGCTGGTGTAGGTGTCGGAGGCGATGGTGATCGACGACAGCCCCAACGTTTCTTGTACGACTTTGAGGTCGTGTCCGGCGCGCAGCAGGATGGTGGCGGCGCCGTGCCGCAGGTCGTGTAGCCGGACGGGTGGGAGTCCGGCCTCCATGGCGAGTAGCAGGAATTGTTCGGAGACGGCCATGGGCGCCAGCGGCTGGCCGTCCTGCTGGGTGAAGACGAATCCGGTGTCGTTCCAGGTGTCACCTGCGGCCAGGCGTTCCTGGTTGTGTCGGGCCCGGTGCGCGGTGAGTTGTTTGATGGTGTGCTGGTCGAGGGTGACCTGTCGTTCCCCGGCTTCGGATTTGGGGCGGCCTTGTTCGGTGTGGGCGCCGATCTGGGTGATTTGCCATCGGACTCGGATGGTGCCTTCGTCCAGGTCGACGTCGGCCCACCGCAGCCCGCACGCTTCGCCGCGCCGGAGCCCGCGGAAGGCGATGAGGTGGTAGAGCGCGTGCAGCCGGTGCCGGGCGGCTCGGTCGAGGAAGGCCCCGGTCTGTTCGGGTGTCCACACCATGACCGGGGACGGGCGCGGCGTGCTGACGTAGGCGTCCATCGGCTTGACCCGCCCGCCGCTCCTCCCACCTGGCCCTTCGGGGCGCGTGCTCTTGGTTTGGATGAACGCTTCCCGTGCCTGGCGCCATTCGCGGACGCGTTCGGGTGTCCACACCAGCGCTTTGGGGCGGCGTCCGGACGGCAGTTCGATCAGGGAGGCGACGTTGAGATCGATGTGTCGTTCCCGGATCGCCTGGTTGAGGGCGGCGCGCAGGGTGGCACGGATCCGGTGCATGGTCGCTGGGCCGACCGGACGGCAGCCCTTCACCTGCGCCCGTGCTTCGGGGTCACCGGACGTGCGGGCGCGGTTGATCTGCTCGTTGCGTTCGTCGATGGCGTCGAACACCGCTTGCACGTCGGCGACGCGGAGCCGGTCCAGGCGGATGTGGCCGATGGCCGGTTCCAGGTAGGTGGTGATGTGGGTGCGGTAGCTGCGCAGCGTGCCGTTACGCAGGCCTTTGCGTCCGGCCAGCCAGGTTCGCAGCCATTGCCCGGTGGTGAGGGCGATCTCCAGGTCCTGTCCGGTGCGGACCTTGCGCCGCACCTCCTCCGGCACCGGGAGCCGCTTCTCCCTGCTCAGGGTGGTGGCGATGAGGTCGGCGATCCGGCTGCGGTCCTCGGGGTCGTCGCTGATGGCCAGCAGCTCGTGGAGCCGGGTGATCTGGGTTTCGGCGGCGTCCTGGCTGGTGAACCCGCCGCGGCGGATGGGGGTGCGGCGGGTGCCGTCGAGGTTGGGCGGCAGTTCGAATTGGTAGTACCAGTTGCCGTGGGTCGGGCTCCAGGAGCCGCCCTTGCGGCGCAGCTTGGGGCACTTGGTGCGTAGCAGCCGTCCCTCGGGGGTGCGGCAGCCGCACGATTTGTAGGTGGTTCCGGCAGGCATCCGGTGTTCACTCGCTTTCCAGTGTGGGCTGCCCGGTGCCGTCGGTGAGGCCGAGCAGGGTGAGCAGTCCGGTGGTGGGGACCAGGTAGCTGCGGCCGACGCGCAGCACCGGGCAGGGAAACCGCCCGGCGCGCGCCAGTTCGTAGCTTTTGGTGCGCCCCACTCCTAGAGCCCGCCCCGCGGTGACCAGATCGACCACGGCGGGCAGCGTGCGGATCTCCGCCGGAGTCAGCCCCGCCCTCACCGCCCACCCCCGCATGCAGTACGGGAACAGGCAAGTGGGGCGCTAGGTGCGTCTGCCAGCGGAGCGGGTCCGCTCCGGTGCCCGGACGCATGTCCTGCGCCTTGCAGACCAGCGGATTGGCCCGGACCGGAGCACCGGTATGCACGCTCGCCTCCATCCCGCCGGTCAAGCCCCGCCCTGCTGGCCCGGAGACCCTGGACGAGGGTGACCGGCGGGGGTGATGCGCTGGCGACACTGCGGTGGGCTGGTCAGGTGCCAGGCACCACCGCACCGGTAGGCGCGCAGCCCGGCGGCCGGGCGCGGCGATGCGGGCGGCGTGCCGGGCAGAGCGGCGGGTGGCGTAGCGGGCGCGTCCGCAGCGGCCGCACAGGCCGAGCTGCAGGAGGGCACCCGGTTGCGTCCGGCACGCTTGCCGTGCCGGTTCGGGGTCATCGATTCGCCTCCGGCAGGTCGGTGACGGGCCTTAGGAGCAGGAGGTCCTCGTGGACTGTGACGCAGGCGGGGATGCCGCGGTCACGAGCCCGGCGGGGTTCGAGGCGCGGGGCGGTAGCCGTCGCTCATGACGGTTCTCTGAACGTGCGGCGGTACGCGGCCGGGCTGACCCCAGTGATGCGCTTGAAGCGGTCACGGAAAGCGGTGGGGGAGCCGAAGCCGACCTGGGCGCTGATGCGTTCGATGGTGTGGCTGGTGGTCTCCAGCAGGTGCTGCGCCTGGCGGATACGGGTGTGGTGGAGCCACTGGAGCGGAGTGGTGCCGGTTTGCTCGCGGAAGTGGCGCATGAGGGTGCGCGGGCTCATCCCGGCGTGGACGGCCATGTCGGTGAGGGTGATGTCGCCGGACAGGTTGTCCTGAAGCCACATGAGCAGGGGTTCGAGCGCGGAGCCGCGGGGCGTGGGCGGGAACGGCCGGACGATGAACTGCGCCTGGCCGCCCTGGCGTTCGAGGGGCATGACCGACAGGCGGGCGGCGTGCGCCGCGACCGCCGAGCCGTAGTCGCGGCGGATCAGGTGCAGGCACAGGTCCAGCCCTGCGGCCGCGCCCGCGGAGGTGAGGATTTGGCCGTTGTCGACGTACAGGACGTCGGGATCCACGTCGATATCGGGGTAAGTGGCGGCCAGCAGGGCGGCCGCGGACCAGTGGGTGGTTGCGCGCAGGCCGCTGAGGAGGCCGGTCGAGGCCAGCGGGAACGTCCCCGAGCAGATGGAGGCGATCCGGGTGCCGTCGGTGGCGGCCGCTTTCAGCGCGTCTCGTACGGCGGGCGACACGGCTGCCGTGGGGTGGGCGGTGCCTGGGACGATGATGGTGTCGGCGTCTTTGAGGCCGCCCAGTCCCCAGGGCGCGTGCAGGATGAATACCCCGGCGTCGACCTGCGGTGTCTCGGCGCAGATGCGCACCTGGTAGCCCGGGCGCCCGTCGGGGAGGTGGGTACGGGTGAAAACCTCGATCGGCGTGGACAGATCGAACGGGATGACCCGGTCGAGCGCGAGGACGGCCACGGTGTGCATGGCCGTAATGTAGCCACCCGCCAAGGCGGGCCACGGCTCCTATCTAGCCTGGATATAGGGGCCTTCTGTGGTTGGCGTTATTCCGTTGGTAGATGGCAGTAGTGCCACTGGGAGACGGGTTCTCGGCCGCATATCTTCGATGCCGATCCCGACCGGCCGCGCCGCGGCGTCACCGCGTATCTGCGAGGAAAACCGATGCTGCTGTCCGTTGTGGCGCCGATCCTGATCGGGCTCGTCTTCATCACCCTGATGTCACTGAACCGGGAGCCGCACCGGCGGCGTTTCAACGCGGTCTTCGTGGCCGGGGCGGGAGCCGCCTACATCAGCGGCGGCGGCCTCGGGCTGTGGGAACTCCTGTTCACCGCGGTCGTCACGTTCGTCGCCTACCGCGGGCTGGACTCGTGGACGTTCATCGGGATCGGCTGGCTGCTCCACACCGCCTGGGACGTGGTCCACCACGTCAAGGGTGACCCGATCATCCCGTCCTTCCACGACTCGTCGTTCGGTTGCGCCCTCTGCGACCCCGTCATCGCCCTGTGGGCACTGACCGGTGGCCGCTCAGTCATCGACCATGTCAAGAACAGGCCGATCGGGCTGCGGCGGCACGCATCGCCGTCGAGGAGAGCATGAAAACGCCTCATTGCCGAGGCCGGATCGATGTCCTTGAACACCGCCGGGACCGGGCCCACGCCGTACCAGCCGATTCCGAACCGTCCCCATTGCTCGTCTCCCCGAGACGGGAGTGCAGACTCTGGTCGATGAGGGAATGGACCGGCCTGAACAGCAGATCCTCGGCAGAATGGGGATCGCCGGCGTAGACCATCCATCTGCACATCGCTACCTCGCATCGATTGGACGACGACGCACCTGTGAGCCTGGTCAGGTCGGCCGAAAGCCGATGTCATCGCCCTTCGGATCATGCCCATGTCCTTGCCGCGCGCGATCAGGTACACGAGGGCGCCGAGGAACGGCAGCACGATCACGAAGATCGTCCATCCCGCCTTGCCCCAGCCGCTCAGCCGGTCGTCGCGGAAGATGTCGGCGATGATCCTGAAAGGCAGCATCAAGAACAGCACCCACAGGAAGAACCAGAGCATGGACCAGAAAACGTTCAGCAGGGGGTAGTCCGTTTCGGCGATGGGTCTCGCAAGGTCATTCATGGTGCTCCTCCTGTCTGCCCATCATCATTCCGATGTGCCAACGCTCCTCGCCTCCGATGGCCCCGGAATCACCCACAGCAGTGGTCCGCGAAGTGCGGCGCGCATCCTCGCCAGCGGTGACCGCGCCCTACGCCCCGGATGAGGTTGCCCTCGGCGAGTCCCCGTCGAACGCGTCGTGGACGGCTTCCATCGCGAGGGAGGCTCGGGGGTATCCGAGGTAGCCGGCCAGGAGCGTCATCAGGGCGGTGAGCGCGTCCTCGCCGAGCCCGTGCTGCCGGGCCTGTCGCAGGTGGGTGGCCAGTCGGTCGCCGGATATGCCCTGGGCGGTCAGGGCGGTGATGACGGCGATGTCGCGGTCGCGTCCGGTGAGGGCGGGGTGGGCCCATGCGGCTCCGCCGGCCGCCTGGAGTTGCTCCTCGGCGAACGGCAGCCCGACCCGCGCGGAGAAGACGGCGAGCACGTCTCGCTCGGGTACGTCGAAGATCTCGGCGTAGACGGCGATGCCGCGCTCTCGCCGGTCATCGGATGCGCGGGTTGCTGGGAGCGTCCCATGCGGTCCTGTTTGCGTGTTCATGATGTGGCGCTCAGTCGGCGGGGGCGGCGTCGTAGAAGGCCCGGGCGGCGGAGCTGATCCATTCGGGCCGTTCCCAGGTGCTCCAGCGGGCGCGGGCATCGCTGTCGATGGCCGTGGCCGCCTCGTCGGCGGAGACGCCGGTCGCCCGCAGGCGTCCCGCTTCGTCGCGGACGTATGTCAGGTAGTCGCGGACGTCACCGATCAGCGAGGCGTCGGTCACCTCGCCGTGCCCGGGGACGACGACCTCGGGGGCCAGGGCGCCGAGTTGGTCGAGCACACTGATCCAGCGATGCGGGTCGACGTCGGTGTCGTGCGGTGGGAAGTACGGCGTGATCGGGAAGATGCGGGTCTCGAGCAGGTCACCGCCGAACAGCACCCGGTCGTCGACGAGCACGACCTGGTCAGCGGCGGTGTGGGCGGGGCCGACGGGGCGCAGCACGGCCGTGTGACCGCCGAGGTTGATCTCGGCCTGGCCGTCGTAGACCAGGTCAGGGTCGACGAGCTCGACGTCTTCGAGTTCGGCCGCGATGGCCGGGCTCAGGCCCCGGAACATCTCAAGGTAGGCGGCGCCCTTGCGGTGCAGCTCGTCGCGTTGTCCCCGGTTGTAGACGATGGTCGCGGCACCTTTGAAGGCCTGTGCGCCGAAGCCGTGCTCGGGGTGGAAGTGCGTGACGGTCAGGTACAGGTGCCGCTGGCCGGCGAGGCGGCGGGCCTGACGCAGGACGTGCGCGCCGTTGCGCGGCCCCATGCCGGTGTCGACGATCAGCGCGGCCCTCTCGCCGACGACGAGGCCGACGTTCGGGACGAGCTCCACCCGCCGGTCCGGGATCACGTGGACGCCGTCGGAAACCTGGACCGGCTCGCCGCTCACGACCGGTGCCGGCGCGCCGCTGACATCCGGCGCGCCGCCCGCGTCCGGGCCGGTGGCTTCTTTGTGCACGACGCTCGGTGAAGGTTCGGTGGGGCACATGATCGCACTCCAATCTGAGCAGTGTTTAGATTCGGCTCTGACCGTACCACCAATCTGAGCACTGTTAAGATCGATGTTCATGGGCAAGAGGCGCTATCACCACGGGGACCTGCGCAGCGCGCTACTGGACGCCGCTGAGGAACTGGTCCACGAGCACGGCGACACGAACTGGTCGCTGCGTGAGGCCTCGGCCCGGGTCGGAGTCAGCCCGAGCGCCGCCTACCACCACTTCTCCTCCCGCGACGCGCTGATCCGTGCCCTGTCCGTGCGCGTCCTTTCCCGGCTTGGAGAGCGGATGGCGGGCGCCGCCACGCAGGCCGCTGCACCGGGCGCCGATGCCCGGCAGGGACTCGTGGCGGCAGGGAGCGCCTACGTTCGCTGGACGCTGGAGGATCCCGCGGTCGCCCGCCTGGCCTTCGGCTCCGGCGCCCGCGACCCCGACGCCGCGATCTCGCCGCACCCACACGATGTGCTCGACGCAGAGCTGGACCAGCTCGTCGAGATCGGCGACCTGAGTGCCGAAGCCCGCCCCGGCGCCGAGTTCGCCGTCTGGGCCGCCGTCCACGGCCTCGCCACCTTGCTCGCCGACGGACTCATGACCCTCGACGGCCCCGAGGCCGCCGACCTGCACACCAAACGCATCGTCCAGGCCGTGCTCACCGGCTTGGCCCAGGAGACCACACCGCTGCCGGGTTGGCCGGCAGCGCGCTCCGCCCACACCGAGCGCCAGGCCAGAGGACAAGGTAACGCCACCGCGGACCAGCCACGGCCGACCACTCCGAACCAACCACCGACCACGACGCGGTCAACAGCACGCCCTACTCACGCGAAGGGCGCCGGAACACTCAATCAAGACACCCGCTCCTCCACCTTCACCCACCAAGAGCACTGAGGCCGTCCTGGGTCCCGGTCATGCCAGGCGCATCGGACACCTGTCCAGCCCACCCCGCAGGGGGCCTGTCCCGACCCCGGTTCCGGCGGTGCCGGTTGAGGGGCTCAATGTCGGGGCGGTCCGGCGTGGAAGGTGGCCCGGCCGGTGGGGTGGAGGCCGGTCCGGTCGCCGGGGCGGAGGCGTAGGTGGCCGTCGACCCGGACGTCGACCGGGCGTTCGAGCCCCTCGACGGAAAGGGTGATCACGGCGTCGTGTCCGTAGTAGCGCACGTCGGTCACTGTGCCGCTCGGGGTTGTTCCGGTGGGTTCGGTGAGCCGCAGTTGCTCGGGTCGCAGGATCACTGTGCCGTTGCCGGGGACTTCGGCGGGTGCGCGCAGTTCGATCGTGCCGAGGGCCGTTGTGGCGGTGCCGTTGGAGGCGGTCCCGGGCAGGAGGACGGCGTCGCCGACGAATCCGGCGACCCAGGGGCTGGCGGGGCGGCTGTACACGTCGTGCGGGGTACCGCATTGTGCGACTCGTCCTTCGTGGATGACGGCGACGAGATCCGCGACGGACAGGGCCTCCTGTTGGTCGTGGGTGACGAGGACGGCGGTGGCGCCGGTCGCGTGCAGAGCGGCGCGGACGTCGGCGCGTACTCCGGCGCGCAGTGCGCTGTCCAGAGCGTTGAACGGCTCATCGAGCAGGACCAGCGCGGGCGCGGGGGCCAGGGCGCGGGCCAGGGCGACGCGCTGCTGCTGTCCACCGGACAGTTCGTGCGGCATCCGGCCGCCGTAGCCGGCCAAGCCCACCAGTTCGAGCATCTCCTCGGCGCGGCGTTGGCGTGCCGCCCGGTCGGTCACGCCGAAGGCGACGTTGCGGGCGGCGCTCAGGTGGGGGAACAGGGCGCCTTCCTGGGGCACGATGCCGATTTGGCGGCGTTCCGGGGGGACGTGCGTCCCGGGGGCGGTCAGGGTGCGTCCGCCCACGGTGACGGTGCCCGCGTCGGCCCGCAGGAAACCCGCGATGACGCGGAGCAGGGTGGTCTTCCCGCAGCCCGAGGGGCCGAGCACGGCGGCCAGCGAACCGCTCGGAACGTCGAGGCTGAGCCCGTCCAGGACGGTCGTGCCCGTGCTGCTCCGGGGGGTGCCAGGGGTCGTGCTCCCACCGTGATCCGGGCCGTACGCCTTGGTCAGGCCCTCGATGCGCAGATCGGTCATAGACGCTGCCTTCCAAGGAGATAGGAGGGGACGGCCGCGAGCAGGATCAGCGCGGCGGCGTACGGGGCGGCGTCGGCGTAGGACCCGACGCCCGTCTCCGTCCACAGCCTGGTGGCGAGGGTGTCCATGCCAGTGGGACGCAGCAGCAGGGTGGCCGGCAGCTCCTTCATGCAGATCACGAAGGTCAGGGCCGCGCCGGCCGCGATGCCGGGGGCGGCCAGCGGCACGGTCACGCTGCTCAGGACGCGCAGGGGGCTACGGCCGAGAGAGCGGGCGATGTCCTCCAGGACGGGCGGCGCCTGCAGGACGGCGGCGCGCGTCGCGGCGACCGCGACCGGCAGGAAGAGCACCGCGTAGGCGCAGACCAGGAGCGGCAGTTCCTGATAGACGGGTGTGGCATAACGAACGGCGAAGAAGACCATTGCCAGCGCTACGGTGATGCCCGGCAAGGCGTGTCCCGCGTAGGCGGCCTGTTCGATCAGTTCGGCGGTCCGTCCCCGATGGCGGGCCGCGAGCACGCCGACGGGAAGGGAGAGCACGGTGGTCAGCGCGGCCCCGGCCGCCGCCACGCCGAGGGTTACGCCCGCGGTGCTCAGCAGGCCGGCCGGGTCCCAGGTGGAGCGGTTCCCGGTGACCAGCCAGTAAGCGAGCGTGGCCAGCGGGAACACGACGGCGGCGGCGGCGACTGCCCCGCACCAGGACAAGGCGGGGAGCGTCAGCCGTCCGAGCGGCACCAGGACGGCGGGACGCGCGGTCCCGGTTCCGGTCCTCGCGTGCCCGCGCCGCCCGCGTGTCCGGGTCTCCAGAGCGACGAGTCCGATGGTCATCACCACCAGCACCACGCTCAGCGCGGCGGCCGGGGTGCGGTCGAAGCTGGCCTGGTAGGACGTGTAGATCCCGCGTGTGAACGTGTCGTATCGCATCAGCGACACCGCGCCGAAGTCGGACAGCACGTACAGCGCGACCAGGAGCCCGCCGCCCGCCGCGGCCGGGCGCAGTTGCGGCAGGACGACACGGAAGAAGGTCCGCACCGGCCCCGATCCGAGCGAGCGGGACGTTTCCTCTTGCGCGGGGTCGATGCCCCGGAGCGCGGCGGCGACCGGCAGGTAGACGTAGGGGTAGCTGACGAGGGTCAGCGCCAGCGCCGATCCGGCGAATCCGGACAGGTCCGGCACTGCCGACAGCCAGGCGAAGGCCGCCACGTAGCTGGGCACGGCCAGCGGCAAGGTGGCGATGACCGACCAGGCACGGGCGCCGGGCAGCGTCGTCCGCACGGTGAGCCAGGCCAGCGAGATCCCCAGGACGAGGCACGCCGCCACCACGGCGCAGGCCAGGGCCAGGCTGCGGCCCAGGAGCTGCGCGGTGCCTCCGGTGGTGACGACGCTCCAGGCGAAGCCGGGGCCCCGCTCCAGCGCCCGCACTGCGAGATAGCCGAGCGGCAGCAGGGCGAAGGCCCCGGCCAGGCACGCCGGGCCGAGCAAGGTCCTCGGGACGCGGGCCGCGGCCATCAGGTCAGACCATCCCCGCTTCGCGCAGCATCGTCAGGGTCTGCTGCAGCGAGTCGAGCTTCCCGAGATCGATCTCGGGGCCCTTCAGCGAGTCCAGGGGAGGCAGGCCGGGGACGCTGCCGGTGACACCGGCGGCCAGCGGATACTCCTTGGTCTCGTCGCTGAAATAGGTCTGCGCCTCCTTCGACAGCAGATAGTCGACGGCCTTGAGCGCGGCCGACCGGTGCTCGCTGCCCTTGAGCATCCCGGTGCCCGCGACGTTGATCAGCGCGCCGGGGTCGCCGCCGGGAAGGTAGTGCAGCTTGGCGGTGACGCTTCCCTCACCCTTCTCGGCGACCCTCTCGTACCAGTAGTAGTGGTTGATCAGCCCGATCGAGACCTGCCCGGAGTTCACCGCGTCCAGCACGGCGAGGTTGTCCTTGTATGCCTTGACGCCGTTGGCCTTCATACCCTTGAGCCAGGCGCGCGTGGCCTCGTCGCCGTCCAAGACGCGCATGCCGGTGACGAACGCCTGGAAGGAGGCATTGGTGGGCGCGTATCCGACCTTGTCCTTCCACTCCGGCTTGACGAGGTCGCGCACGGTGTCGGGCGCCTTGGGCACCTGGCCGGGGTTGTAGGCCAGCACGCGGACCCGGCCGGAAAGTCCGACCCAGTCACCGCCGCTCCCGCGGAACTTCGCGGGCACCTTGCCGAGGGACGTCTGGGGCAGCTTCTCCAGACGCCCCTCCTTCGCCAGGGCCCCGAGCGCACCGGCGTCCTGGGACAGGAAGAGGTCGGCCTTCGACTTGCCGCCCTCCTCCAGGATCTGCGCGGCCAGTTCGGCGCTGGAGCCGTACCTCACCTCGACGTCGGTGCCGACGGCCTTCTCCAGCTTCTTCAGCAGCGGCTTGACGAGCCCTTCGTTGCGGCCGGAGTAGATGACCAGACCGGCGTCGCCCCCGATGCCGCATGCGGTCCCGAGTGAGAGAAGCAGGACTGTCAAGATCAATACGGAGGGGTAACGGCGAAGGGGGTTTCGCATGATTTCCTTGAGAAGGTGATCTAGGAGGGAATTGGCATTTAGTTTAGCCTTACCTAAAATGCCCAGGGTGAGCAACCCCCACCCCCAGGTGCCCGCGGTCGTCGCGTTCGCCCGCGACCTGGCCTGTCACGCCGACCGGACGGCGGTCATCACCGCCGAGGGCGCCCTCTCCTACCGAGAACTCGCCGACCGGGTGGCGGCCGCCGCCCGGCGCCTCGGCACCGGACGGCGGCTCGTCCTGCTCGCCGGCGCCAACACCCTCGACGTCCTCGTCGTCTACCTGGCGGCGCTGGCGTCCGGGCATCCCGTCCTGTTGGCACCGCACGACCGCCCCGACTTCCTGCGGGCCCTGGCCGACACCTACGACCCGGACGTCGTGGCCCACCCGGACGGGACGCTCGACGAGCGGCGCACGGTCTCCGCGCACACGCTGCACCCCGACCTCGCGCTGCTGCTCAGCACGTCCGGTTCGACGGGCTCACCCAAGCTCGTCCGGCTGTCGCACGAGAACCTGCGGGCGAACGCCGAGTCCATCGCCGCCTCGCTGGCCATCCGTGGCGGTGACCGCGCCGCCACGACCCTGCCGATGTACTACTGCTACGGCCTGTCGGTCATCAATAGCCACCTCCTGCGCGGTGCGGGCCTCGTCCTCACCGACCTCTCGGTGACCGACGACCGCTTCTGGACACTGTTCCGCGACGCCCGCGCCACGACCCTCGCGGGCGTCCCCTACACGTTCGAGCTGCTGGACCGGGTGGGCTTCGCCGACATGCGCCTGCCGGACCTGCGCTACCTCACCCAGGCGGGCGGGCGGCTTCCCGCCGCCCAGGTGGAACGCTACGCGGCACTCGGGCGGCGGCACGGCTGGGACCTGGTCGTCATG
The DNA here is from genome assembly GCF_005889715.1 of Actinomadura soli. Classification (GTDB taxonomy): domain Bacteria; phylum Actinomycetota; class Actinomycetes; order Streptosporangiales; family Streptosporangiaceae; genus Spirillospora; species Spirillospora soli. The sequence continues at coordinate 35,392 of NZ_VCKW01000034.1, read as the reverse complement.
TACGGCCAGACCGAGGCGACCGCCCGCATGGCCTACCTGCCACCCGAACTCGCGTCCCGCCATCCGCAGGCGATCGGCGTCCCGATCCCCGGCGGCTCCTTCCGCCTGGAGCCACTGCCGAACGTCCCCGGACCCGACACCGGCGAACTGGTGTACGCGGGCCCGAACGTCATGCTCGGCTACGCCGAGCGCCCCGCCGACCTGGCCCGCGGCCGCACCGTCGACGAGCTGCGCACCGGCGACGTCGCGCGGCGCCTACCCGGCGGGATGTACGAGATCGTCGGACGCCGCAGCCGATTCGCCAAGCCGTACGGCCTGCGGATCGACCTCCAGCACGTCGAGAACACACTCGCCGGACGTGGCCTGACCGCCTGCTGCGCCGGCGACGACGCGGGACTGGTCGTGGCCGTCACAGGCGACACCGCGGAACGGAGCGTCCGGCGGCTCGTGGCGGCCGAGTGCGGCCTGCCCGCCAAGGCGGTCAGCGTGCACGTCCTACCCGACCTGCCCCGGCTCCCCACGGGCAAGCCCGACCACCGTGCCGTGCTCCGGCTGGCCCGCGCCGAACCCGTGGCAACCACAGACCTGTGCCGCCTGTACGAGGAAATCCTGGACCATCCCGGCGTCACCGAGGACGACACCTTCGTCGGCCTGGGAGGCGACTCACTGTCCTACGTGGAGATGTCGCTGAAGCTGGAGGAGGCACTCGGCTCCCTCCCGCCGGACTGGCCCGCACGGCGCATCCGCGACCTGCGGCGCTCGGCCCGAGCCACCAGGCTGCGGGCGCTGGAGACAGGTATCGCGCTGCGCGCCACCGCGATCGTCCTCATCGTCGGCTCCCACATCGGCGTCTTCTGGATCCAGGGCGGGGCCCACGTGCTGCTGGCGGTGGCGGGCTTCAACTTCGCCCGCTTCCACCTCACCTCGGCGGGCAGGCGCGAACGCCGCCGGCACGTCCTCGGCGCACTGGCACGGATAGCCGTGCCGAGCGTCGCCTGGATCGTCCTCGCGGCGCTCCTCACCGCCGACTACCACCTGGTGGACGCGCTGCTGCTGAAAAGCGCCACCGGGCACGACAGCAACTACTGGTTCATCGAGGTGATCGTCTACATCCTGCTCGCCACGGCCGCGTGGCTGAGCGTCCCGGCCCTGGAGCGGGTGGAGCGGCGCTCGCCCTTCCCCTTCGCCCTGGGGCTCCTGCTGGCGATGCTGATCGTCCGCTACGACCTCGGCGGGCTCACGGACCTGCCGGACGCGATCACCGCCCTCTGGATGTTCCCCCTCGGCTGGGCCGCGGCGAAGGCCGACGGTGTGGGGCAACGTCTGCTGGTGACCGCGATCGGGCTGGCCACGATCCCGGGATACTTCGGTCCAGGGGAGCAGCTCCGAGAGATCATCCTCATCATCGGCGTGACCCTGCTGATCTGGGTCCCGCTACTGCCGAGCACCGCCTGGCTCAACCGCCTCACCGGCCCGCTCGCCGCCGGATCGCTCTACATCTACCTGGTCCACTGGCAGGTCTACCCGCTGCTGGAAGAGCACTCCGAGCCCCTGGCCCTGCTCGCCTCCTTCGCGGCCGGCCTGGCCTACACCGCCGTCGCCACGAGGACCATCCGCTATACGACCGGCCGAAGCAGCAGGACGACCTTCCGGCCGCCGACACATGAGCCGCCTCCAGCCTTGCGGACGAGTCTCCAAAGACCGGGGAAGGTTCACCCTGTGGCCGGCAGAGGTCACCCCTCACCAGACGAGATTGGCGACCAGGCCGAGGAGTGCGCAGATGCCAAGGGTGCGCAGGACGCTCCAGCGGAGTCCGAAGATGATGACGAAGGGGTCGACGCCGACGTCCATGGGGGCCACATCTCCCCCGCCGCCTCTCGCCGTCGGCTATCAGGCGGGCGATCTGTCCGTCCTGTTCAGAGGCCCCTCGCAGTGACGACTGTGACCCCAGAAACCTCGGGCAACGCGTAGACCACGATCGGCACGGCGGGGGGCCATGACCGGCGGTCGCAGCAGCGGCACCGAGCTGCCCCAGAAGTCCAAGATATGATCCTTATCATTGAGATAAGCACCGCGTGGTAGAAACGCCGGACCGCGGCCACATCGCGAGCGGCCAACCCGATCCAGCACGGCGCGGACGGCTCGTCCACCACACCCACCCCGGCCAGTTGGTAGGGGATCCACACGGCGAAATCGACGCCTCGGGGGTCGGCGCACAACGCGAAGCGGCCCAGGTCGGCGACATCGTCAGGTTCGGCCAGTTCATCCAGGGCTACAAGTTCCTTCTTCGCCGGCGCGGCCACGCTCTACCAGATCCGTGTGGCCAACTCCTTCCTATGGTGGTACGCCCTGGGCGCCGGCCTGCTCAACGGCTTCTCCCACTTCGTCTTCCCGATCATCAAGGGCGGCTGCTTCCCCGGCCTCTACACCGCCGGAGGACACTTCATCATGAGCGGGCTGCTGATCACCTTCCTCGTCCAGGAGCAGAGCAGGCTCAAGGCAGAAGAACAGGCGGCCGGGACTCAGGGCGTCGCCGGTGACGCCCCCGCGACCGGATCCACCACCGTCGCACCCTAAAGAACCATGGTCACCATTGACGCCCTGCTCTGCGGCCTGAACGGCGTGCTCCGCCGGTGCGACCACGCCGTCCAGGCCGAGATCGAGGCCCGATACGACCTGCCGCTGAAGCGGACCGCCTTCGCCCCGCCCTCATCGGCCCGGCCACCCTCGGCCTGATCAGCGAGACCTGCTGGCCAAGGCGAAGGACGGTCGGGCCTTCCGCTCGCCGTACCTCGCCCACGTCGGCTCCCGCTACGCCGCCACCCCCGTCGCCCGCTTCCACTACATCAAGGCCGGATCCCGCACCCCGATGATCATGATCTTGACCATCTGGTCGTACTGGGCGGCGATGAGGTCCCACCGGATCGGCCGGGCCAACGCCGGCGCCAGCCGCGGGTAGTCGCCTTTGTACCGCGGTTGGGCAGGCAAAGCTTGCACACGCTGTCCGTTTGATCTGCGGTATCAGCTTGAACTACAGCAGCCCGGCGACTCCGAAGCCGATCTCCGACTGACCGTGCGGCAAGACACGCGGCCTAGTCGTCGGACTGCGGCAGGTTCGCCTTGGCACTGTTGTAGTCGCCGGTCGGAGCGTCGTCGTCCAGGCGATAGACCAGGTGGACAACGCCGGTGGCGAAGGTGGTGGAGGACAGGAGCTTCAGCGGCAGCGGCGTATCGGCATCCTCGAACAGCCGCATGCCCTTGTACACGGCGATCGGATGGACCAGCAGGTGCAACTCGTCGAGGAGACCTGCTGCCAGGAGCCGACGCACGACCGAGACCGATCCGCTCATCGCGATGTCCGAGGTGGATGGCTCCTTCTTCAGCGCGGTGACGGCCTCGATGAGGTCGCCCTTGAGCAGTTCGGAGTTGCGCCAGGTGAAGTGGAGTTCTTGCCTGGACACCACGATCTTGCGGGCATCACCGAGCTTCGTGGCGAAGTCGGCGTCATCAGCACCGGCCTTCTCCCGCTCCGGCCACGCCGCCGCGAAGCTGTCGTAGGTCTTGCGGCCGAGCAGGAGAGTGTCGGCCGAACCGAGCTGGCCGTCGACGGCCTGGCCCATCTCCTCGTTGAAGTACGGGAAATGCCAGTCCTGCGGATCCTCGATGACTCCGTCGAGTGAGATGAACAGGCCGGCGGTGATCTTTCGCATGTGAGGCTCCTTGAACATCGCGATGAATCGTGCTCACCACATTCGACCAGCGCCACCACCAGAACTCATCGGTCCCGGGGACACGGATCGATGACCGCGAAGACGACCTTGCCGGTGTCGCCCTCGAGGGGATGGAGGCCGCAGCCGCGCGAGAGGTAGTCCACGATCACGAGACTGCAGCCGACCTCACTGATCATGTCCACCGGTTGCAGGTGCGGGTGCTTGGGCGTGCCGTCCTGAACCTCCAGCCAGAGCGTCCTATCCTCAGTGCGGCCGAGCCGCAGGGTGATGTCGCCGTTCTCCTGGGACGCGTGCCGCAGCGCGTTGGTGACCAGCTCACTCGCCCCAGACACGGCACGTACTCACCCATGCCCCACCGGCCGACCACCAGCCGCACGAACTCCCGCACCTCCACAACGACTTCTTGGTCCTGCTTCACCACCATCTCGCCCTTCCCCCCACAGGGCGGCCATCGCCCCTGGCAGGCCCACTGCCCAACTTGGGGGCTGACCGCGCTGAAGAAAGATGGCCGCGCGGACTGCGCCGTTCCTTCCAGGGCGAGCGCGGAGAAGGCACTCATCGTCGACGGGACCGAACGCGCGAACGCCGCGGTCAAGGCTTGCGATCAGGCCAGTGACGGGTGCAAGACCGAGTTCTGGGCATCGGGCCACGCCGGCTAATGCGGCTAGAACGGCGTCGCTGCAGCCGGTGAGAAGGAGGAAGGTGCCAGCAAGGCGCCGTCCGGCGTGGTCGCGCTCGATGAGGGCTTCGCGAGCAGAACCGCAGCACAATCCAGCCAGCGGTTTCCGGCAGCGTCGTCGTCTCGCGGTCCCGTTCGCGTTCCGTGCCGGTTTCGGCTCCCAGGAGCCCCCGTTGCTCCTCGGGGCCGCGGAGTGCTCGGGGCACCTGTGCCAGAAGCACCCCGTCGACCATGACCGCCGTCTTCCTGTCGGCGGACGCGACGTCGATCGACGTCCGGGGCGCGCCGGGTACGGGCCAGCGCAGGCGGTAGCCGGTCAGGCGGAGAGCCCGCACGCGGCGGCGCAGCACGAGTTTCGGACCGTGTGTCCTTCGACCTGTTCCCGAGCTTGACACCGGCATTCGCGGCGCGGGCCTTCTCCACCGCGAGCGAGAGTTCCAGCTCCACGACGTCGGCCCGGAACCGGATGCTGCTGTTCTCGCCGTCCCCCATCGCGCGGCCCAGCTCATGGCGCAGCTGCGCGATCACATCGGCCAGTTCGACGGCGTCGTCCGTGAATCCCCCATAACCGTGCCGATATCGCGACCGCCGATTGTGGCATCCGGGGAACCCACCGCGGGCCATTGGCGCCCTTCATCCGACCATCAGGCGGGGAGGTTGCATGGACCCACGGTGAGATCCGGCGGATTCAGCAATGGCTGACAGCCCCGCACTTTGTCCCGCGGGCCTTCACCACCGCCACAGCCCGGACACGCCACGACCGCGACACGGCCCCGTGCCGGGTCAGCAGGTGCAGCCGTTGACGACCCAGGGGATGTTGAACTTGCGGTACAGGATCGAGAAGGTCTCGGTGGTGCTCAGTTCGGCCTCGATCAGGGCCCCGACCATCTCGTCGGCGGTCTTGGTCATGCTGGAGTAGCCGCCTTCCTCCCCGATGTCGACCGGCGGCCATTCCGGGCCCTCGGAGAGCGGGCGGCTGCGCTCCCAGGTCCTGGCGTCCTCGTCGTAGCTGACGCGCACCCGCATCTTCGTGCGGGACTCGGTGCTCGCGGAATTAAGGAACAGCGTCCGCGGCGGGGCGTCCGGCTCGGTGTCGTTGTAGAGCAGGACCGAGCCCTGGTTCCTCGGGTCGAGCAGTTTGTCGTCGGGCGCGGACGGCCCGAACCTCTTGGTGATGTCGGGGGTCCGAGAGACCCAGCGCCGCTTGTGCTTGATCCCGTCTCCGTCGTCTGTCTCCCAGGTAGCCCTGGTGGGACGGTCATTGCGATAGAGCTCACCGTTGGGGAGCTGGGTGACCGTGGCCTCGCTGGTCTTGGCGTCGCTCATCAGCACCACTTTCCACGTCTTGCCGTGGTCGGTGCTGTAGATGTTGCGGTGCTGCGCGGGAATCACCAGCGTGCCGTTCTTGGTGTAGAGGCCGGCGCCCGGGCCGATCGCGTCCCAGGTCCATTTCTTGCCGTCGGGCTGCTCCTTGGGGAGCAGTTCGTCGGTCATGTCGGTCGGTACCGACTCGCCGTTCATGCCGGTGAAGGTCTGGCCGTCGTCGGTGCTCTTCATGACGAAGACGCGGCGTTCTCCCCACGCGCTGACCTTGCTGGTCTCCTCCCCTGTGTCGGGGTTCTTACCGCCTGACTGGCTCTTGTCCGCGGCGTTCCACGACATGAACAGCCAGATGGTGCCGGTGGACCTGTCGACGACGGGGGTGGGGTTGCCCCAGGTGCCCATCCCCGCGCCGACGGCCTCCTTCAGGCCCGACCAGTCGTCGTGCGTAGCACCGTTGTTCGTGCCCCGCTTGTAGACGAGGTTGATGTTGCCGTAGTCCTTCTTGCTCTTGGCGCGGCCTTCGGCGAAGGCCAATAACGTTCCGGCGTTCGTCCGGACGATCGCCGGGATGCGGAACGAGTCGTACTTGATGCCGTTGAGCCCCTCCATGTAGTTTCCACGGAAAATCACGTCCACGATGTGGTACTGTTTTCGGTCTTTCGCCGGGTCCTTTGTTTCGGCGGCGGCCGACGGGGCGGAAATCATCATTCCCGCCACCGTCCCGGCCGCCACCACGGACAGCGCGCGGATCACTCCGGAGCGGGTTGTTCCAGTTCGGCGCACGGCGTCTCCAATTCGGGTGCGAAGGCATTCCGGATGGACGCGCCGAACCTACGTTTCACGGGTGAACGAAGATCAAACTCGTGGGGCAAGTGGTCGATCATCTCGCGGACCGGAGTGATCAAGGTGCTGGTGGCAAGGCGTGGACCGTGGCCGGATGTGGCAATCACGTCTTGAGGATCGCCGCGGCGGTGGAGCTGGTCCGCGCGGTAACGCTGACCTGGCTGTTCAGCGGCCGGCGCAGCAACGAGATCACCCGCCTGCGGGTTGGCTGCATCCGCTGGCAGCACGACGGGCAGACCATCAGCGGCGACGACACCGAGGGTCTTGGCCCGCGCCGCGGTCTGCCTGCTGGATGTCTTCACCCACAAGACCGGCACCGCGTTCACCAACCCTGTCGACGCGCTCATGGGCGAGGCTATCGAGGCATGGCAGGCGGTTCGACCAATCCAGCCGCAGATGCTCGACCGCCGTACCGGCGAGCAAGTGGACTTCTTGTTCGCCTTCCGGGCCGGATGTGTCCCGTCGACCTACATCAACGGCACCGTCATCCCGCTGCTCTGCCGCAAGGCCGGTGTCCCGGCCGCCGACGTTCGCGGGAACATCACCAGCCACCGGGCCCGCTCCACCATCGCCTCCCAGCCCTACAACGCCAAGGAGCCAATGACGCTGTGCGAGCTGCAAGCCTGGCTCGGACACCGCTCGCCTCAGACCACGACCTTCTACGCCAAGATCAGCCCCACGACGCTGAACAAGGCCTACGACGACGCCGGGTATTTCGCCCGCAACGTCCGCACCATCGAGGTCCTCTTCGACCGGGACGCCGTCACCTCCGGCGAGGCAACAGCTGGGGAGCCGTGGCAGTACTACGACCTCGGCCACGGCCTGTGCTCCTACACCTTCTTCGAGCAGTGCCAACACCGCCCTCGACCAGCTCCTTGAACGCCTCGCAGACGTCGCCACTCCCCCCGGCCCGACTCCCCGCAAGCTTCGCGCCGAGCCCGGCAGATCACTGCCGCTGATCGTCGAGTCGCCCACCGGCCGACCCGAACGAAAGTCCTGCTGACATGCGCCCCATTCTCTACACCATCGACCGCCGCGGCCCTGGACGACTGAGCACCATGGCCAAACCCCGAGGCGGAGACTGGCTGGACGACGAGATGACCGCTCTGAAAACCGAAGGCGTCGATGTTCTGGTCTGTGCCCTCACGCCGACCGAACTCGATGAGACCGGCCTCACCACCGAGCCCCTGACCGCCCAGCAAGCGGGTCTGCGCTTCGTGGCGATCTCCATCCCCGACCGCGGTGTCCCCGACCTCGCGGCCGTTCTGCCCGCCCTGCAGCAACTCGCCCAGCAGTTGCAGAGCGGCGCACACATCGTCACCCACTGCCGCTTCGGCATCGGACGCGCCTCCCTGCTCGCCGCATCCCTCCTGATCCTCAACGGCGACCACCCGGACTCGGCCTGGAACCACCTCCAACGCGCCAGAGGACTCCCCGTCCCCGACACCGCCGAGCAACGCGAGTGGACCAACATGCTGGTCAAGCACCGGCTGGCTTGACAGATCAGATTCCACATAATGATGCGGTTGACGCGGCCCTCGACCGGGCCGGAGCTCCAGCGGCTGGTCAGCCCGGCGGTGACGGCATCGAGGTCCTGCTCCAGGCCCTTGGCGAAGGAGGACATCCCGGGCAGCCCGACAGCGTAGGCGTCGCTGATCCATTGCGGGAGATCGTGGCCGCTCAGCTGGGTGAGCATGATGGCGAAGGCGCGAATGTGCTGGTCGGCGACGTCCAGTTCGGGGCAGCGTTCCAGCAGGGCTTTGAGCTGGGGCCGTTCGTCCTCGGTGAGGGAGTCGGGGTGGCGGGTGAGCAAGCCGGTGACCTCGCGCACGGTAGGCGCAGGGCGTGGCCAGCGGCGCCTTGGCCGGACGCTGCCCGACCAGGTGGTCGCGGAGGTTGGAGTAGCTGCCGGTTTAGCCCAGCGCGCGGATGTCCCGGAACAACTCGGCGACGTTGCCGCAGCCCTCGTCCAAGCGCTGGTGCAGGTGCGGCCTGAAGGGATCCAGCATGCTGGCGCGGGGAGCCTGCCAGCGCCCGTCGACCAGTTCCCGCCAGCTGGCGGCGCGGGCGTAGCGCTGCACAGCGTGCCGCCCCCAGCCTAGATGCCGCGCGATCGCCCGGATCGCATACCCCCTCGGCCAGCAACTGGTGGACCTGGGCGTGATGCCGCCGGGCGCGCTCGGCGAACTTCCCGGTCGGCTCCGTCGCTCCGCTGCGCGCCCTCGGCGTAGGCGCCCGAGCGGTCCCGGCAGATCACCTCGACACCTGGATGCGCGGTCAGCCAGTTCGCCAGTACGGCGGCGTCCCGGCCCTGCAGTAACTCCAACGGCGCACCGGTCTCACAATCGATGAGCACGGTGCCGTACCGGTGACCACGCTTGATCGCGAAGTCGTCGACACCCAGCACCCGCGGAGTTGGGGCGGCCGGATCGGGAACCGCCATGACCAGCCGTAACAGTGTGGACCTGGCCACCGCGCACAGCGCGCCAGCCAGCCGTGCCCCGGCACGCCCGGCCACCGCGACCGCGATGTTGCGCAGGAACTCCACCAGCAGCGGCGTCTCGCGTCCATGCCGGACGGTCAGACCGGGCACCTGCTCGGCGAACGTCCGCCGCCCGCACGACCGCTCATCGCAGAACAGGCGGCGGACCTGTAGCACGATGGTCACCTCCCGACCACCCATCGCGGTGTCGGCCAGTCGGCGCCGGTACCGGCTATGCGTCCTGGACGAGGACGAACCGCAGCCCGGGCAGGTCACCGCCACTCGCCGTGTCCGCGCCCAGATCCGCACCCCACCAGCCGCCTGCTCAACCCGCTCGACCTCAACCTCGACCAGATGAGGCAGCGGCACCCCAAGATCATGATCTCCCCCCGTGACACATCCTCGTCCGCGACCAGCGGGCTACGGGCACAGCACCGCCCAGCACACCTGAACGGGCCGACGGAGCCGCATCATCACGCAAAGTGGGTCAGAGCCACCCTTTTCAGATACCCGGTAGATCGGTGAACGGGGCGCAGCCGTCCGGCAGCTCGCGGCGGAGCATGCTACGGAAGTGTTCGCTCTACCCCGGCGTGGTCGGTGAGCGGGCTCGGTCAGCCTCGGAGTGGTGCCGTCCTGTTCACGGGGTCCGCCCGGAGCGTTGGGCCGAGCGGACATCCCGTACCCAGTAATCCCTTTGTGTTTCCTGCTCATACTCCTGCTTAGCGCGGTCGATTCCATTTTCGACCTCTGTGTAGAGGCCGGTTCGATATCTCGTCGCGTCGGACCTCTCAAGCAGATGTCTGATGATCGACTGGTCGATTTGAGCTAGGCACCACAGGTTCAGCTGCCCATCCGACCAATCTCCGATATCGCTCGTAGACCAGCTGTCAATGGATCCCAGTGCCCGCAGCACCCGGTCCGTAAGGCCTTCCTGGTGGAGGTCTACCGCCACGCCTTCCCGCTGGAGCATGCGACCGAGATCCTCGCTCGTGCACCCACTGAAGGCGCTCAGGTCCCATCCTGCTACAAGCTCTCCAGCCGCTCTCAAGCGAATTTGGTGAGAGATATGATTGACGGTGTCATTCCCATCAGCCCTGCTGGCTTGCCCGCCGGGCTGAACCCATTCCATATCCGCCGAGTAGCAGAAGTGATCCACCCACCTGACGGGCTCGGCCCGTGTTGGCCAAGGATCGACCACCACCCATTCCGAAGGGCTTTCGTCCGGCTCTCCGATTATCACGAAGGTATGGGATTTCTCATAGCTCACCATCGTCCTGAGATACTCTCCCTCGGCTACTCGCCGAAGGCACGAGAAGGTGCAATCGCTGTATGATTCGCACGTCCCGCCCCCCGCGTACAGCGCCTTCGCCGCCGCTAGATCGCCGGGGCTGGGCACATGATCACCCAGCCCAGAGATGTCCCAGAAGTCGTCGTGCTCTACGACCTGCGCGCGTAGGGATGAGTTGAACAGGGTGCGTACCAGCGCCTCCCGCTGGTTCGCCGCGAACGGTATGGCCCTTCGCAAGTAGTGGATGGCCTGGTCCGCGTATCGGAGGCGCCGTCTGACCCGACCGGAGAGTTCCTCGTGCGGGACCCGCTGGACAACAGCCGGGATATGGGTGCCCATGGGTGCGCGCTGCACCCGCGACTGATCGCTGTGACGGGCGCGTTCCTCACGGCGATGGTTCCGCTCACCCGTCGACTCCGGCTCAGCAAGCATCCGCCCGACGGCGGCGTTGCCGACGAGGCGTTGGAGGCCGAGGAGCGCTCCCCCCACCGGCCCGGCGTCGCCGGGCGGGACCGACATGACGCGCCTGGCGGTGGCCTCGGCCTCCCGCTCGAAACGGTCGCCAGGGTCGCTGACGCTCAGCCCCTGGCCGTTGTCGGTGCCCTCCACCGGCCCGCTGCGCTGCTGGATGACGTGCGTCAACTCATGGGCGAGGGTGTGCTCGTCCGCGCCGCCCTCCCCGACCACGACGTGGGTACCAGAGGTGTATGCACGCGCCCCGATCTCGGCCGCCGATCGCTGCGCGACGGCGTCGTCATGGATGCGCACGTCGCTGAAGTCCGCGCCCAGCCGTTGTTCCATGTCGGCCCGCAGCGGGTCGTCAAGGGGACGTCCGGAGGAGCGCAGGACGTCGTGCACCGCCGACCGCTGGACCGCGGGCCCGTGACCACAACCGGAGTGGTGGACGTGCCGCCGCCTCTCCAGCGCGGCGGTCACTGCGGCGTTGCCCACCTCACGCTGCAAAGCCAGCAGAGCCGATTCCGGCCCGGTCGGCGTCGCCGCACTGCGCGAGACGATGTCCGACGCACGCTTTCCGCCATCCTGCTTGTCCGGTTGCACTTGTTCGCGCATAGACGCCTCCCGACGATGAACGTGGCTTCACTTTTCTCCGGTACACGCGGTCCGGGGAAGGCCGCCGAGGACAACGCGAAGGGCACGAGATCGTGCCCTCTCAATCGGATGCCCAAGGAACCATCACTGCAGGGACGCGGCAGTATGCGCACTGTGCGCCGGGTCACCGCCAGTTCACCGAGATGCTCGTGCAGCCGCGCGGCAAAGACCTCGATGAGTGGGCCAACCGCGCCGAAGCCGGCCCCGTGCACGAGTTGCGTCGCTTCGCCTCAGGCCCGCGCCGCACTGGGACGCTGTCTAAGCCGGGCTCACGCTGCCCTACAACTCAGGGCCCGTCGAAGACAACGTCAACCGAATCAAAAATGATCAAGAGGCGGATGTACGGTCGAGCCGATCACGACTCGCTCCGCAAGCGCGTACTGCTCATGGACCAGCCCGATCACGCAGAGTGGGTCAGAGCCGGGTTGCGGCCCCATCTACGGATGGGTTGTGGCCCCAGTTAGCGATCTTGACCGCCGTGATCACGGGTGGGATTTGCCTTACCCGACATCCAGACCGGGCCGATCGAGGCGATCATCGGGGCCGACTGCGCGCACCGCGCAGACCACCACGACGCTCGACACGACAGACCAGGCCGCGGCCGCCTCCGGCTTCGACGTCAAGTCCTTCGCGTGTTCGTCGAAAGTCCAGGAGGGCAAGACAAAGATCTTCTGTAAGGCAGAGTGGGTCGGGGGCAAGGGTCCGTTCACTGCGAAGTTCAACGTCAACCTCACCGTTCTTCAACCCAGTATTGAGTTTCTGGAATGAATCCCGGACCGCGGAATACACCTTCGGATGCCTCGGCGGCATGGAGTACCGCGTGAGCCTGAGCATCGGCGACAATGACGACAAGGAAACCCCAACCCAGGCACGCTACGTCATTTGCGGCAACCTGTAACTCGGCTGGAGTGAGCGGCGAAGTGGCCGGCAGCGAGCGATGGAAGCCGGTCCCCAGGCGCCCGGCCCCAAGGCACCGGCCCTACCGCATCACCACCCATGCTGCGGTTTCGGTGGCTCGTGATGGCAGTGGCGTGGTTGGTCTGGGCGGTCCACGGGTCAGCGCCCGTCGAGGTCGTGGTCGTGAGTGGTGTGGGATGGCGCCGTCGCGTGATGCCCGGCGTGGTGGGCATGGATGGCGACATCGGCCGTGCCATAGATCGGGAACACCGTGATGAGCCGGGTGACCCGTAGTACCTCGCGGATCTGGCGGTTGACCCCGGTCAGCGCGACCGAGCCGCAGTGATCGCGCAGGTGGTGGTGGAGTGCGAGCAGGACGCCCAGCCCGTTGGAGTCGATCAAGCTGACCGCGCTCACGTCCAGGATCAGGTGGCGGGTGCCGGAGGCGACGAGGCAGGTGAGGTCCTCGCGCAGTTGCGCGCTGGTGGCCACGTCGATCTGCCCGGCCAGGACCGCGACCGCCAAGTCCTGGTGACGGCGGTGTTCCATGGTCAGGGCCATGACGCTCATCCCTCCCTTCGACTGGCTGCTCATGGCCGTCAGGATCGGCACGCCGGGCTGGAATCCGGGCGGTGGCGGCTTTTGCCATTCCGCCGCGAACGGGCCCACGGTGCCGTCCGGCACCTGGACTCGGGCTCAGGGCGAGGCGGCGTCAGCGATGACGGTGCTCCGACACAGGCGCGACCAGAGGCCGGCGCCACCGACCATCCCGTCCACGAAATCGCCGCTGCCTGGGAGCGGGAGCGTCCCGGCACGCCGGTCTCCTCGATCCGCATCGTCACACCGATCTGGCAACTGGCCAAGCTCTTTGGTGACGATCGGAGCCGGGTCCTCGCCCGCGCCGGGGTGGACGCCGCCACCCTGGACCTGCTCAGCGTCCTGCGCCGAAGCGGCCCGCCATACACGCTCAGCACCCGTGAGCTCAGTCAGCGCTCCCTGGTCACCGCGGGAGCGGTCTCGCAGCGCGTCGCCCGTGCCGAACGCGAGGGCCTGGTCAAACGCCACCCCGCCCAGGGGCGCCCCCGCACCGTGCGGGTCACACTGACCACCACCGGGCACGAGGTGGTCGAGGCAACCGTTGACCACGTGCTCCACCGGGAGGCCGAACTGATCAGCGGCCTCACATCCGACCAGCAGACCCAGCTCGCAGAGCTACTCTGCGTTCTTCTCCAGCAGGTTCAGCATCGCGCCGACGACAACCGGATAACGCACGTCGGCCAAGACTGAAGCCCTGCTGCGCTGGTTCACCAGCGAGATCACCCACTCCGCCTGTGCCGCCATGCTCGACGTCGGACGCGCCCGAAGATCGATCTTCCTGGCCGGTCTCCTGCGGGACCGGGACCTACAGCGCGAAACCGAGTCCGCGCTGGACGTGGTGGAGAACTACAACGGCGTCAATGACTACATCCGGTTCGGCCAACGCGGCGAGCTGGCTTCCAACCGGTGCCAGGAGCAAGAACTCGGCATGCTCTCCCTGCACATCCTGCGGTCGTGTCTCGACACCCTCGTGATCCAGGACACCTTTGCCCTGCCAGAGTGGCAGGACGTGCTTACCGACGTCGACCAGCGCGGCCTCACCCCTGTCTTCCGCGCCAACGTGACGCCGTACGGGGAGATCCAGCTCAACCTCGAAAAGCGCATCGCGCTCAGCGCCATCGACGCCTCCGCCGCCCCGCCGTCGGCAGCGCCGTAGCGGGCGTATCGGCACGGGGGGGGCTTGCTCGGCGGAGCGCTCATCTCCATCAATGCCGTCGGGTGTCGAAGAGGCCGGCTTGGTGGGCTCGGGAGGCGGCCTCGGTGCGGGTGGCGACGCCGAGTTTGGTGAGGATTCTGGTCACATGGGTGGCGACGGTGTTGGTGGTGATGAACAGGTCCTCGGCGATTTGGGGGTTGGATCGTCCGCGGGCGAGTAGGCGCAGCACGTCCAGTTCGCGGGGGGTGAGGTCGAAGACATTGCGCGCTGGGGCCGTGGCCGCGTCGCCGAGGCGGCCACGGTCGATGAGGTCGTCGATGCGTGCGAGCAGCGGTTCGGCGCCCAGATCGGTGGCGATGGCGTGTGATTCGCGAAATCGGGAGCGGGCGCCGGGCCGGTTGTTGGTGGCCAGGGCGGTGCTTGCGGCGTCGGTCAGGACGGCCGCGGTCTCGTAGCGGTTTCCGAGGTCGCGCCAGGCTGCGGCGGCCCGGTCCCACGCGGGCAGGCTGGCGGAGGTCGCGGTCGCGTGGAAGGTGACGCGGTAGGCGGTGAGCGTCGGGGTGGTGGGTCGTACGCTGGCGACCATGCGGTCGAGGTCTGCGAGTCGTTCGGTGGTCTGGTGGGCGACCTGCCGGTTTCGTGGGGCTGAGGTCCGCCGGGCACGCTGGACGCGGGCCCCGAGGACGGCGAGCCGCAGCAGGTGGTGTGGAGGCCAGGCGGGTGGCGGTGTCAGGTACTCGCCGAGGATGCGGTCGGCCAGGCCCGGGTCACCCTGGTCGAGTGCCCAGGCGATCCGCTGTAGGGCGAGCACGGCTTTGGCCTCGGTCGCTCCGAGCGTGTGCCGGGCGAACTCGGTCAGCTGACGCAGCAGCGTCTCGAACCGGCTGGTCTCGCCACGGCAGCGTGCGATGTCGGCGGCCGCCAGCCACAGGTACGCGGCATACAGCGGCGGCGGGTCCTCGGTGAGGGCGTCCTGGACGACCATGAGGGCCTCATCCCATCGGCCCAGGAACGTCAGCGGGAAAGCGCGTGCCGCGACGAGCATGCTGCCGCGGGATCGGGCCTGGCCGAGCCGTTCGGCGGCCTGCTGTCCGGCGTGGGCCATGTCGGCCGCCTGCGCGTACTGGCCGGAGGCCTCGATGACATCCGCCTCCCATTGGAAGGTGGTCAGGAAGGTGTGCTCGTCCCCGACCGCCTCGGCGATACGGCGCGCCTCACCGAAGGTGCTCCTGGCCGATTCCAGTTCCCCGGCCGCACCGTCAATCTCGGCCACGATCAGCAGGGCCGGTGCTCGCAGGCGGTCGTCGGCCAGCCGCTCGGCGAGGCGCAGCGCCTCGGCCGCTTGGTGCCGGACCTTGTCGGGGTGATGCGCCACGACGCCGACGAAACCCAGGGCGGACAGCAGCCGGCTGCGCAGCGCGTCGGAGGCATCCGACCCGCCTGGTGGCACGAGCGTGATCGCGCGCTCCAGATCGGAGGCTCCGCCGCCGTCGGTGCGGTTCTGCATGCGGCCACGCAGGCCGAGCAGCCTGGCCACGCGGTGCGGGTCCACCGCCGCGTCGAGCATGTCCAGCGCCGCGGTGCTGTGGGCGATGCCAGCAGCGGACTTGCCCGCCGCGAAGGCCGCAGCGGCCGCCCGCTCCAACACGGCCGCACGGTCGGCGCCGATGAGATGCAACGGGTCTGCGACCTGAGTCCACCGCGTCAGAACCAGGTCGAGCAGGTGAAGCTGTTCGTCGTAGGCGTTCTGACGGCCAGCGCGCTCGGCAGCCCGCCACGCGACCGGCAACGCGCGCGCGAACTCCCCGGCGGCCGCCCAATGCTCTGCCAGTGCGGCACCGTCGGGTGCGCGAGAAGCGAGTGCGCGGGCGTACCGGGCGTGCATGCGCCGCTGCTTGGTCGGCAGCAGCGAGGCGTACACCGCCTCCCGGATCAGGTCGTGCCGGACCGCGTACCCCGCCTGTCCGGCTACCACGAGTTCTCGCCCGACCAGGTCGTTCAGGACCGTCGCCAGCGATTCCTCGGGCATGGTGGTGATCTCGTGCAGGAGCTCGTCGGTCAGTTCGGCGCCGGCGACCGCCAAGCTCTCCATCACCTCGAGCGCAGGGCAGGGCAAGCCGCTGATCCGATCGAGCAGCAGGGTCCTCAGGTCGGCGGCCGCCGCCTCATCGGCGTCGCGCAGCACCTCGACGAACAGCGGGTTACCGCCGCTGCGCCGGTGGATCCGGGCGCTCCTGGACGGGTCCGGCGGCCGCCCGTCGAGGGCCGCGAGAAGCTCGGCCACATGCTCGTGCTCCAGCGGCTCCAGAGCCAGGCGTACCACGTCACCGCCGCGCCCCAGTTCAGCGAGCAGCCCGGTTCGGTGATCTGGAGCTCCGCGCGGATCTGCTGGGAACCTACGCCGAGGACGGTACCTTCCAGTGGGCGTGGGCCAAGCAGTCCATGGCCTCAACATCCGCGATCACTGCGCCCGTGCGGCTGAGGGAGATAGGTCAGCGCCACACGGTCCAGGAATTGACCGATGCGATGGTCGACCTCACCCGTTTCCCCGATCCCCGCCTGGCCGCCAAGCACCTCGGCGTCATCGCTATGGGCCTACTGGGTTCCCGGGGCGCGGCCAATTTCTCCCACGGCGGCAGATCCCTGACTTTTCTGGTCACCGATGACCCTCGTCTCCCTGCCGCCCGGCCCGACCCGGCCGGCCTCGCCGAGGCGCTGCAGACCGGCGCCCAGATGCTGCCCGAGGCGAACGTGGAAGAGGTGGTCAATGGATACGCCGCGCATCACCGCCTGACTGCGCGGCCTGTTAACGCGGGTCTGGAACTGGACCTGCCCGGACGCCATCAGGCTCTGGTCCGCGTCGAACATGGACGGCTCAGCGAGGTCGTCGTCACTGGCCCGGACGGGCCGGTCATCCCCGCACCCAGGCGCCTCACGCCCGTCACCGACCCCGCGGCCGCCACGTTCATCCCCGCGGGCCTGTTCGCCGAGCTGGCCCGCAGCGCGGCGGCGGCGCTGGATCGGGGTGCGGTCGCCCTCGGCGATCACCTGAAGGGCCTGGGCTGGGATCCGCAGGCCTTGCCGGTGTGGGAGCCCGGTGTCGTCCGCTACGGCGATGTGCTCACCGCACGCGCGCGCGAGATCGGCGTCTATCGTCCCGGCACCGGCACCTGGCACTGGAGTGACAGCGAGTGGGACGGGGTGGCGCGCGTACGCTCGGCCGCGCGCGAGTACGGCGCTGACGCCGTCGCCGCCGATCAGGTGGTCCTGCCCGATAGTGAGGTCCAGATCTTCATCGCGGTGTTCCTGGCCCGCTCGGCGGTCCACCTGGGGCGGGCCCGGGGACTGGTGCGCATTCCCACCGCGGAAGGCGACCATCGCTTCGTCGCCGTCATCGACCCTCGCGTCCCCGAGCCCTCCAGTGAATTGGACATCATCTGCGACGTCATTGTCTCCGCGGCCAACTTCCTGCAAGAACTGACGCCTCACCAGGACCGGTACGCGACGATGCGGGCCATGGTCGTCGATTACTTCGAGGCTTACGGCATCGCACCGATACATGTGGGTGAACCACAGATGCTCATTGGGTTGCGCGGCCTGAACGAGGTGCGGGTCGCCTTCAGCCACGACGGCACGATCAACCACGCCACATGGGGCATGCACGGCGCACTCGGCTAGACCAAGAAGATCGACTTCGCCCAGCAACCGTTCCAAGCTGCGAGTCGAGCCGCTGCTGCCGAAGCTCGAGCGCCGTAAGCGCCACCCCGGCCGCAGGCGGGCTTCTACCGAACGTGTCAAGGGCGGCGGCGCGCAGGCCGCTGCGCGGCCCCGCGCCTGGCCGTCCGGAGCATGCGGCGTGGGCACCGGTCACGGGCGGCCGCGTATCCGCACCACGCCCACACGCTGCGCCGCCGCCGACCGCCACGGGGTCGCGCCGCCGCTTATGCGCCCACCGTAAGATCGCCGCATGGCTGATGATCGACAACTTCCCCGATACCGCGTTCTCACCGGCCCGGACGACGATTCTTTCTGCTGGCGGGTCAGCGAAGCACTCGACCTCGGGTACGAGCTGCACGGAGCCCCGTCCCTCACATTCAACGGCGACAGGGTCATCGTCGCCCAGGCCCTTATCCGGGACGAGAGCTGAGACCGCCGGGGGGTAGAAGGAGCTTGAACCAGGGGCTGCGCCGCCCCTGGACCCCCCGCCGGACCGGAGCACGGAGCCTTGCCACGGCCAAAGCGACGGCCGGGTTTGACCACTGCCAGATGATGCCCCTTCTCCAACGGGTGGGCCTCGATTGGCTGCGCCGGTAGCCCGTCCAGAGGATGTCGATAGTGCGGCGTGGAGCTGGGCTTGGATGGTGCGGGCGTGGTCGGGGTTGCTCAGGACATGATGGGCCGCCTCCGGTAAGCACACTACGTAAACGACGGTAGGTGCTGTTCCCGACGGCCGCCCTTGCCTCGACCCGCGCTGAACCTTGACCGACGCTGAGCTGATCGGCTGTCAACCGCTGGGCGGGCGGCACAGGTCTGACCAGCGAGAATCCGCCGCCCTGAAGGTGATCACCTTCTTACAGTAGGCAGCGCCCCGAGTTGGAGGTGTCCCCCGGGAATCTCGCTCATCGAACCGGTGAATGCACGTTGGACGACGTGAGCACGCGGCGCTGGGCGCTGGCCAGCTCCGCCTGCCGCCGCGCATCCTGGGTGTCACCGGCCCCGCCGACACCCACCCTCGGTCAATGCTTCGACCGGGCCGTCAGACGCTCAACGGGACGGGGTGGATTTCATCGGCACGGTGGCCTGCGCGCTCGTGGATGCGCTGGACGGCGGCGGCGTCCGGAGCCTCCGACAGGCAGTAAACCGTGCCGGATTCCGGGTCGGCCCACGCCCGCTCGAACACGACACCTTCCTCGTTCTGGATGGCGAGGTCTGCCGCGTGGGCTTGCCTAAGCTGGTCGTCGGATATTCCTGTCATACCGTGGTGTACGTCCATGAACTTGGACATTGTTGTCCCTCCCCCGGCTGGAACACCCGGCTTGAAGCCGGGTTCACGATCAAGACAGGACCCCGTGCACTCGAAACCGATCGCCGCTTCCACTGTATCGCCGCCCTCTCGCTGAGCGTCAAGGCGCGGCCAGGGTCGGCGTCCTCCTCCTGTTGGCCGATCCGACGTGGACGGGAACCCCATGCCCCCGCGGGCCCGCGCCTTCACAGCATTCAGTCTCTAGGCAGGTCAAGACGTACGTCGAGGGGTCACAGGGCGCGTGAGGTGGCGCGAGCGTTCCACCGCCGGGTGAGGCCGTTCCCCGAAGCGGGTCACGCGTAGTCCGCGCAACGCGGCGCACCTCCTCCGCTCGCTTCACGTCGATGTTCTACAAGTTCGCGTCTCGCGGGTCCACGCTCAGCAGGCCCGCGCCGCCGCTTAGGTCCGCGATGCGCAGGTTCGCGCGGGTGATCGGCTCCGGGGAACGCGGGTGTTGTGCAAGCGAGGGTGAACGGTCCCTACGGGCGGGGTAGACAGCCAGGGACGGTGAGGGCGATGTCGATGTCGGGCTCGGGTGGGAGCACATCGTCCTTGATCGCTGCTGGAAGGTCGTGTTCGCGGAACGGCAACTCGTCTGTGCCGCACCTGGCCATGCCGGACGGCCGGGTGGCAAGAGCCGGTCGCTGCGCCACTGCTCCGACACGCCCAGCACCCGTCAGCCCACCGTGATCGGCAGCCCTTCGCGACCATTACTTCGATCGCCCCGAGCCGTCATCGAGGGCACCGCCTGCCTCACCAACTCGACCGCCCGCCGGGTGACGGCCAACTCGGTCTCCAACTGAGCGATCCGGCGCCGGGGGTCGAGGCAGATCCTCGTCTGTTCGGGTGTCCAGATCATGGCCGCGGAGGGTCGCTGGGTGCTGACGTCGGCGTCCATCGGTCCGACTCGCCCGCTGCGTCCCCTCCATCTGGTCTTCAGGGCGGGCGGTCTTGGTTTCGATGAATGCGTCTCGGGCCCGGCACCATTCGCGGACGCGTTCAGGTGTCCACACCAGCGTCCGCCGGGCACTTCGATCTGCGAGGCGAGGTTGAGGTCGATGCGGCATTCCTGGGTCGCCTGCTGAGCCCGGGTGCGCAACCGTTTCGGAACTTGCACCCGATCCTGAGGCGAAATCACCCAGAATATCCGTCCGGCAGAAGTGGGGCCGGCGGAGGTTAAGGCGTGAGTTAAGTGGACGACCTTCCATGGTTACCACAAAGGTCCATCGCACCCCACCCCCCAGGTTTGGGGATATCGGCCCGTCCTCGGCGCCGCCTAGCGTGACGCTCATGGGAAACGGCGGGCTCGGAATGAAGATTCGTCAGGCTCGTCCGCTCCCGCTCGTCAACGGGGGAAAGGTGGTGAGAAACATGACGAAGATCAAGATCCGCAAGCTGGACAAGCTCGAGACCACGGGCGACCGGCAGAACAACACCTGAGTGCGGGTGCCGGGGGTCGCGCGTCCTGCGGGACCCGGCCCCCGGCCCTTCTCGGGGCCTGTCATTTCTTTCTCAGGGGGACGATCTCATGCTGAAACCACGGATCAAGACGGCGCATCTGCCCGTCCGCCGTCCGGACGGGATGATCTGGATCGGCAGCCGCCACTACGGGCTGGGCGCCGAACTCGACGACGAGTCGGGCCTCGTGTGGCCGCTCTGCGAGCGCATGGACGGGACGCTCGGCAAGGACGAACTGGTCGCTGTCGTGGCGGCCGAGCAGGCCGCCGACCCTGCCGACGTCGCCGAGGTCGTGGACTTCGTGATCGCGTCCGGCTGGGCGGAGGACGCGGGCTCGGAGCCGCCGCCGTCGCTGTCGGAGCGCGAGCTCGGGCGGTACGAGCGCGGCGTCCAGTTCCAGTCCTGGATCGACACCGCACCCCGGTCGCACCCGTACGAGTTGCAGGCCCGGCTGAAGGCCGCCGCGGTGGCGGTGCTGGGCATGGGCGGGATCGGCTGCGCGGTCGCCGCGAGCCTCGCGGCGTCCGGGGTCGGGCGGATCCACTGCGTCGACTTCGACGAGGTCGAACTGACCAACCTCAACCGGCAACTGCTGTACGCCGAGGCCGACCTCGGGCGGCGCAAGGTCGAGGTGGCCGTCCAGCGGCTCCGCGCGCTGAACTCCGACGTCGAGATCACCGGGGCTGACCTGCGGCTGGCCAATGCGGACGATGTCGCCGGCGCGGTGCGCGGCGCGGACGTCTTTCTGCTGTGCGCCGACAGTCCCGAGGGGATCGAGCACTTCGCCAACCGGGCCGCGCTGCGTCTCGGCACGCCGTGGCTGAACGGCGCCTACGCGGGGCCGATGCTGTGCGCGGGCACGTTCATCCCGGGCGAGACCGGCTGCTACCGCTGCATGCGGGACGGCGAGCGGGAACGGCTGGAGTCCGTGGGCCGCGGCGACCTGACCAATCCGCGGATCCCCGGATTCAACCCGGTGATGGCGCCCACCGCCCAGATGGCCGGGCATTTCGCCGCCCTGGAGGCCATCTTCCTGCTGCTCGGGATGCCCGTGCAGACGGCCGGCAGGAAGCTGCACCGCAACTTCCTGGACTACGACCACCGGTACTACATCGAGGCCAAGAAGCGGCCGGACTGCCCGGACTGCGGGGACGCCGCCCGGCTTGAGGGCGAGGGCTGAGACGTGCCCGTCACCGCGGAGAGCCGGGTCGAGCTGCACCCGCTCCAGTACAGGGACGAAGGCGGCGGACAGTGGATCGTCGGCCGGGCGGACATCGGTGAGTTCGTCGAGGTGCCGGCCGAGGCGGCCACCTTCCTGCGCGCCCTCGGCGGCGGGACGGACCTCGGCGGCGCCCGCGACCGCGTCCGCGACGCGCACGGCGAGGACATCGACGCCGTCTCCTTCGTCGACGACCTCGTCGACCTAGGGTTCATCGCCCGTCTGGACGGTGTCACGATCGGCGAGCCGCCGCGTCCGCCCAGCCTGCGGAGGCTGCGGCCGGAGCACGTCCGCTGGGTGTTCCGGTGGCCGGTGCTGGTGACGGTCTACGCCTTCATTCTCGCCGGGCTCGCGGCCTCCGCCAGGCGCGGCGACCTGATCCCGAGCTTCCACGTGTACTTCATCACCGGCTCGCAGAGCGTGAACCTGGCCTGGAACACCGCGATGATGCTGACGGCGATCGCGATCCACGAGTTCTGGCACCTGGCCGCCGCGCGGGCCGACGGCGTCCACGCGCGGTTCGGGCTGGGGACGCGCCTGCAGGTCCTGGTCGCCCAGACGACGGTGGCAGGGCTGTGGGGCGCGTCCCGCCGGGCCCGGTTCCGGGTCTACCTCGCCGGCGTCACGTCCGACCTGGTGATCATGGCGGGCTGCTCGCTGGCCGTCGAGGTCTTCGCCCCTTCGGGGTTCGCGCTGCGATCGCTTCAGGCGCTCAGCCTCAGCCTGCTGCTGTCGATCGCCCAGCAGTTCGCCCTGTACATGCGGACCGACATGTACTACGTGCTGCAGGAATCGCTGCGGTGCAAGAACCTGTACGCCGACGGCTGGCGCTATGTCCGGTACATCACGCGGCGGACGGTGGCGGCGCTGTTCGACCGGCAGGCGCCCGCGAATCCTCTGCACGACGTGCCGTCCCATGAGCGGCGGCCGGTCAAAGTGTATTCGTGGCTCATGGTGCTCGGTTCTTTCGTGTCGGTCGCCTTGTTCCTCTATTACGAAGGGCCGATTCTGGTCTATCTGTTCGCCAAGGCAGGCGAGCACGCCATCGAGGGAATCACGTCGGGCAACGGTGCGAAGATCGCCGACGGGATGACGGTCTTCGCCATTGAGGGAACGCTTCAGGTGCTCTTCATCCGCCTGTTCATCGCGAAGCACGCGCCGAAACTGCGCGCGGCGTTCGGCTTCTTCCACGTTCTCGCCGTCAGGCGTTGATGACCGCCATGAGCTCGTCGCGTCCACTGGTGCCGGTCTTGCGGAAGATCGCCTTGAGGTGGTCGTTGACCGTGTGGACGGACAACTCGAACGCGCGAGCGATCTGCTTCGGCGCCGAACCGCCATGGAGGTACTGCATGACCTGGCGTTCGCGGGCCGTGATCCCGTACCAGTCGCAGAACGAGGGAAGCAGGAGCGTCCCCGTCGCCCGCTGGATCACGACCGCGACGTCGCCATCGTCGCCGAGCGGTTGCGCCTCGATCGCGGTCCACCAGCCGGCACCCACCGAGGGGACGCACAACCGCGGAGGTTCCGGGCGCTCACGCGCCGCGGCCGCCAGTGCGGCGTACGAGGACTCGGTCAGCCAGTCCGGTACCGCCAAATGCGCCTTCATCGCTTCCAGCCACGGCCGCGCCTGGGGGGTCATCGCGCGGACCCGGTCGTCGGCGCCGACGACGAGCATGCCCGGCGGCGGTTCCCTTTCCGCGGGCGCGCCGGGCTTCGCCGTCACATAGCCGCGCAGTGCGGCGATCAACGAAGGCCCGAGCTCGGCGATCCGCCACGCGTCGGCGTCGTCGAACGGACGCCCACCCGCCGCGCGCAGCAGGCAGAGCACTCCCCACACGCCCCGCGCGTCCCGCAGTGCGAGGCGCAGCTCTTCACCGACCCGAGACCTGGCGAGCAGCGGGTCGTGCGCGCCGGAGCGGAGCCCGAGATCGGCCACGACCACCGGGACCGCCGGCCGGATCAGCTCCCGCACGTCCGCTTTGATGCCGTCCACGCTCAGCAGCGCGCGGCCGAGGTCGGGCGGGTACCCGTGCCAGAACGCCAGCGAGGTGGCGCCCCAGCCCGTCGCCGGGTTCAGCACCCCGCAACGCAGCGCGTCATGCGCCACCACCCGCGCGACCACCCGCGATAGCTCGGCCCCGACCTGCTCCAGCCCGGCGCCGGGCCGGAGCGCCGCACACAGATCCAGACCTATCCGATCACTGACCGTCACCATGTCACCAGTGTGGCCGCAATGGATCGCGCACACCAGCGGCGTGTTGGGCCGTCCGGTCGCGCTGCGCGGTCGGCCGGGGCCGCCAGTGTCGCTGCCGGTTACACGGTGAAGGCGGCTAGGAGTTCGTCCCGGCCGCTTGCGCCGGTCTTGCGGAAGACCGCTTTGAGGTGGTCGTTGACCGTGTGCACGGACAGTTCGAGGCAGCGCGCTATCTGCTTGGGGGCCCTCGCCTCGCGCAGGTGGGCGATGATCTGACGCTCGCGCGCGGAGATGCCGTACCAGTCGCAGAAGGCCGGCAGCAGCTGCTGGGCGCTCGCCGCCTGGATGATGAGCGCCACGTCGTCGGTGCCCTTCAGGACCTGCCCGTGCGCGGCGACCCAGCGGCCGTAGGTCGCGGATGGGCCCACGATCAGCGGGGGGACGGCGCGCGGGTCGTGGGCGTGCCGGCGAGTCTGCTCCGCCAGCCCGGTGGTGAACGTCTCGCGGGTCCAGCGCGGGGCGCGGGCGTGGTTCTCCAGCTGCTCTCGCCACCGGAACGCCTCCGGAGTGGCCGTCCGGACCGCCTGGTCGGGACCGACGATGATCACGCCTGGCGGTGGCGGGGGGACGGGCGGAGCCAGCGGACCCGCGGTGACGTAGGAGCGCAGGAAGCCGATCAGCCTCGGGGCGAGCCGCGTCGCCCGCCGCGCTTCGGTCTCGTCGAACGGCCTGCCGCCTGCGGCCCGCACCAGAGAGACCACACGTACCTGCCGGATGATCCCGCGCGACGGCCGATGGTCACCGTCCTGCCGGGAAACGGTGGCGCGCCGCACGACCGCGCCGCGCGGCGCCTGGCGTCGGAGTTCGGGATCGCGGGCGAGATGCGGTTGCTGCTGCGGGACGTCCGCGGCCTCTCGAGACAACGGACCGGATCTCGGTGCCGGTTCCGGGCGCCCTGGCCGCTGACCTGCGCGTCCTGCGGCAGGCCCCGCGGGACGCGTTTCCGTACCGGACGAACGCGCGCTGGCCATCGGCAACGCGGGCCGCACCTACCCGGTGGACCGGTGCGCGGGTCGTGCTGCGCGAGGCGCCTCCGCTTGCGGGCCTGGACGCCCGCGCGGGCAACGCCGTGGCCAGGCTCGACCGCCACCGCGCCGCGCTGGAAGGGCGGTGGGCCTGCATTGTGTGCCGGACCTGCTCGGCTACCGGTCCTTCAGCGGGCACCGGTTCCTGATCGAGGAATTCGTCGAGGGACGTCGCTGACCGATTCCGTGTTCGCCACCCTCCGGCTGCTCGCTCACCGGGAGACCGCGTCCGTGATTCTGGGGACGCCGCCATTTACACGAAATGGGCGATGGAGTCACGTCCTGGACAAGGATACGAGACGCACTCGACGGACTCCAAGGACGCGGAATTCGGCTGGGCGAATCCGCCCCCGGCCACATCGTGATCAGTCCGGACGGACGCGTGCTCTGATCGATCTCGAATCGGCGATATCGCTCACCGACGAGCACGCTCCAGCGGCCGACAACCCGCAGTTCCGCGTCTCCGGACGTCAACCCCCTTGCGTCTGCGCACAAGTGTGTGGTGTCGCCGAGTCATGCCCGGTGATGCTCAAAGCCCGCCGCACGACGGCGGCGGACCAGAGGGAAAGGAGAGTAGACATGAAGGATCTACTTTCGCGAGGGATCAGGATGAGTGCCACGGTCCTCGCGCTCGGTGCCGCGGTGGCATCGGGCGGGACGGCTGCGGCGAGCGCGGCGACGCCGGCCCAGGAGAGCGCCACTTCGGAGGTCGCGGGCACGGGCGCCTGCACGACCGGCATGTTCTGCCTGTGGGGGAAGCCCAAGTACGACCCTCCGCTGGTCGCGCGGATTCTTCCGGTCACCCGCGGACATCGGGACGTGGGAACGATCGGGGCCGTATCCGGCTACAACGCCACCAATCAGGGCCAGATCCTCTGGCAGAAGATCGGCGGCTGCAGGAGCCGCACGGGCCCTCACGTCTACATCCGGCCGTTCACCCACTTCTCAGACGTCCGTCCCCAACTGGGCTGGCGGGGCGGGTTCTGCGTCACTCACTCGTGATCGCACTCTGTAGTGGAGTAGTGATCGCACCGAGGTGACTCGCAGGGTCACGCGGAGGTGAGGGGCCCTGACCCAGATCCAGGCGCGAACTCAGCGCTCGATCTTCAGGGCCCCTCATCCGCCCGCCCCAATTTGTTCATTGGGCGCCCTATTGCCGGTTTCGTTGCACTTACCGGTGTCTCTATTCGGGGTGGATCCGGCGTCGTCACAATGGCGTTGAATGATCTCGCGAGGCGGGTACGTCGTGAGCTGTGAGATTGCGCATCTTCTTCGAACCTGAGGATCTGGCTCGGACACGGGTCCAGGCGCGACCAGATGCGCTCTGGGAATTGGTGCTGAGCCTGCATCGGCTGAGGCCGCCACGTCCAGGTCTTTCGACGCCTGTGAACGTCACGCAATGGCGGACCGAGGCGCTGGCCGGCCTGTCTGCGCGTCCCGTGGGGGTCGCCGTGGGACGGTGTCTGCTGCCGCTGGTGCCGTCCTCGTCATACTGGCCTGACTTCCTCACACCGGACGTCGGAACGGACGGCCTGGACGCCGCGCTCGACGCCCTGGTCTCAACACCGCGCGCACGGGTGGCACGGGAACTCGACAAGCTCACCAGCCGCAGCGGAGCGCCGAGTTGGGGCACTGAACTGGCCACTGGCAACTCCGAAGCCAGAACGCTTCTGCGCGACCATATGGGGTCGTACTTCTCCGCCGCGCTGGCCCCGCGGTGGCCCGACATCAGCAGACAGGTCGCCATCGAGCACACCCGGCTCATGAGCGTGCTGCGGACGGGCGGGCCCGAGGCACTGCTGGCGAGCCTGCGGCCGTTCGCCACCTGGCGCCCATCCGACCGGGTGTTGGAGGCCCGCTACCCGGTCCCCCTGGACGTTCACCTCGAAGGACGGGGGCTGCGGCTGATCCCGTCCTGGTTCTGTTGCGCCGCGCCCGTCGTTCTGGCCGACGCCGAGTTGCCGCCCGTGCTCGTCTATCCGCTGACCCATCAGCCCCCACCGGTCGCCGACCCCGACGCGCTGGCCAAACTGCTGGGACCGACACGGGCTCGGGTGCTCGCGACGATCACGGTCGCGACGTCCACCGCGACCATCCAGCACAGGACAGGGATCTCCGCCTCTCAGCTATCGCGGCACACCGCCGTGCTGGCCGCCAGCGACCTCATCCTCCAGGCCCGCCACGCGGGACGCACTTTCTACTCCCGCACCCCGCTCGGGAACTCCCTCATCGCCTCCACCGGGCAGGAGGTCTCCTCTTCGAAGGCTCACGGATTCGACGATCAGCGGCCCCAGCGTCGTGAACCTGGGAGTGTCCAATGAACAGGGGATCCGATGCCCAAGGAGAAGCCACGTGACTGGCACTGTCGTTTAGGACGGCGCCCGGCGACGTCGGCCGATCCATCAGACCCCGACCGCGGCAACTCGAGGCCGCACGGTGCCCGTCCGCGCTCCCTCGTTGTTGATTCGGATCCGGGGAAGAGCTCCGATAAACGTCTTGTCCGGCACTGGTCGCCGCAGTGCTCTCTTCGGCGCGGATGTCCGTCCTCTTCACGAAGGTCATGAATCAACGGGGAGACCTTCACCAGTCCCCGCGAGGAGGACGAGTCCGTGATGATCAGAACGAGACGGGCCGTGATGTGCGGCGCCGCGCTGCTGGCGTCCGCGATGGCGGTGACGCTGGCGGCGGTGCCCGCCCAGGCGGACGGCCCGGGGTGGCGGGTTGTCGAGGCCGACCCCAAGCCCGACTGGGACGACCTTGTGACGGTGGCCACGTCGAGCAGGCACAACGCCTGGGTGTTCGGGGGCGTGATCGGTGAGACGCCGCCAATGCGTCCAATCGCCAGGCGCTGGGTGGACGGTGCGTGGCACGACGTCGCCCTGCCTGACGAGGTCGTCGGATACATCGACGCCGCCAGCACGACCTCGGCCCGGAACGTGTGGGCCATCGCCGACCACGGTGACGCAGGTCCCTCGTACGCGCTGCGCTGGGATGGGCGAGCCTGGACGTCCTCCCACCGGTGGGAGGAGGGGCTGACCAGCGACGTGATCACCACCGGCCCCCGTGACGCCTGGGTCTTCGGCTACTCGCGGGCCGGCGACGGCGTCGGGACCTGGCATTTCGACGGCAGCAGGTGGAGCCGGGCCGAAGTCGGTGACCTCCTGCTGGAACGCGGCAGCGCCGTCTCCGCGCGCGACATCTGGGCCGTGGGCGCCACCCGGTTGACCGGCTGCGGCGACCGCACAGTCGCGCACTTCGACGGCAGGCAATGGCGTGCGGTGCCGGTGGGTGACGCGTTGCCGCCCGACATCCCGCAGCCCGACGAGGGCGGCCCGCACCAGTGCGTGCACCTGCGCGATGTCCTCGCGACGTCCCCCCGCGACGTGTGGGTGACCGGGAACGTCTACCGGTCGGACGGGGCGGACCAGTACGAGGAGCGGCCCGTCCTGGCCCACTGGGACGGCAGGATGTGGCGGAGCCAGAACATCCCCGGCGTCTGGATCCCCAGCAGGCTCGCCTCCGACGGGCGCGGCGGGCTGTGGATCACCGGCTGGGACGATTCCTCCGGTCCGACGCCCGAGGCCACGCCGCTGATGCACCGAGCGGCGGACGGCACCTGGCGAACGGCGACGATCGACGCGTCCGGGCGGACCGCACGCATCAGGGACCTGGCGCTGATTCCCGGTACCCGGTCCCTGTGGGGAGTGGGCCGGATCGAGACCCCCGAGGAGATCGACGGGGCCATCTATCGCTACCGCTGATCCGGCGACGGAGCGGCGCCGTCCCCGGCCGGATGCAAGCGCCGTCCCTGAGCGGGTGCGGCGCCGCTCCCGGCCAAGGACGGCGCCGCTCCCGTGGACGTCACGACTCCCGTGAAGACGAGGTGGAGGCGTCGTCCCAGCTCATTCGCTGGGCCGATGTCGCGCCGAAGTGTCGGGTGGCGCGCCGGGGCCGGACATGGACGAAGTGGATGTCGAGCCCATCGATCTCGGTGGTGAAGTGCGGCAGGTCGGCCAGCCGCGCCTCGCATCCGCGCCAGTCGTAGTAGGACCCCCAGTACCGCGCGAGCTCCTGCATCGTCGCCAGCCGTACGCCCTGCGAGTCATCGGTGACCGTCTCACGCTCGGGCCACCTGGTCGCGTTGACCCGCCTGCGTAACTCGGTGAGCTCCACCTCCGCGAACCCGACCTTGGAACGGACGGACCGCAGTGTCTTCGGCAGGCATCTTCGCCTCCTCACCCCTGCGATACACCCGTCCGGCGTCCGGCAAGGTTCAGGCGCTGACCGCCGCTCATTCGTCGTGACGGCGCACGTCCCGCGCGGTGTCTCCCTGCGGGCACGCCAATAGGACACGGGGGGCGGACGTCGCGGAAATGGTTCATTGCGCCACCTGGAAATCATCCCGGAAATTGTGCTTTTCCAATTTCCGGTTCGGGGCTTATCCGGCGGCGGGATGCCCCAATCACTGACTCTCGATTCTTACAAGTCTTTATTCTCCAGCGTCATTCATCCACTGGATGGCGTCCGCTCGCCAGAGCACCCCCAGGACGTGTGACGGCGAAATTACCGTCCGGAGCGCCCAATTCCACCGCAAAGGGAGTGGACATGACCCCAAGCAGGAGCACGGTCGCGATCGCCCTCACGGGCGTCCTCGGCGCCGCGTCGATCACGGCGCTCATGCTGCCGGGCGGCGCGGCCTCGGCGGCGGCCGACCCGGTCCTCGTCGGCGCCGGCGACATCAGCAACTCCGGCAGCGGCGACACCGCCACCGCGGCGCTGCTCGACAACATCCCCGGGACGGTCTTCACCGCCGGCGACAACGTCTACAGCAACGGCACGACCAGCGAGTTCAACAACTACTACAACCCGACGTGGGGACGGCACAAGGCGCGCACCCGGCCCTCGCCCGGCAACCATGACTACAACACGTCCGGGGCCAGTGGCTACTACGGATACTTCGGCGCCGCCGCGGGCGACCCGTCCAAGGGCTACTACTCCTACAACATCGGCACCAACTGGCACGTCGTCGCGCTCAACTCCAACTGCGGGTCGATCAGCGGCGGCTGCGCGGCGACGGGCGCGCAGGTGCAGTGGCTGCGAGCCGACCTCGCCGCCAACCCGAGGCCGTGCACCATCGCCTACTGGCACCACCCGCGGTGGACGTCCGGCGCCAACCACGCCCCGAACACCGCCGTGGGCCCGCTGGTGCAGGCGCTCTACGACAACAACGCCGACGTCATCGTCGCCGGCCACAACCACCAGTACGAGCGGTTCGCGCCGCAGAACCCGAGCGGCGCCGCCGACTCGGCGCGCGGCATCCGCCAGTTCGTCGCCGGGATGGGCGGGGCGAGCCACTACTCGTTCGGCACGATCCGGCCGAACAGCCAGGCCCGCAACAGCGACACCTACGGCGTCCTCAAGCTGACGCTGCACTCCGGCAGCTACACCTGGCAGTTCGTCCCGCAGGCCGGAAAGACCTATTCCGACAGCGGCACCACCAACTGCCACTGACGTCCGGGGTCCGGCGCGGCGACGCGCCGGACCCTCCCAAGGAGCCGGCGTGTACCTTTCCACCCTCACCCGCCCGGCCGGGGACCGGCGCCGCGCGGGCCCGGTCGCCGCCAACGTGGTCGCCCTCGGCGCCGTCAGCATGATCACGGACGTCTCCGCCGAGATGGTCACCGCGATCCTGCCGCTCTACCTGGTGGTCGGACTCCAGTTCAGCCCGGCGGCCTACGGGGCGATCGACGGGCTCTACACCGGCGCGACCGTCCTGCTCCGCCTCGTCGGCGGGTGCGCGGCCGACCTCGTCGACCGGCGCAAGCCGGTGGCGCTGCTCGGGTACGGCGCGTCCGCCGCCGCGAAGCTCGGCCTGCTCGCCGCGGCGGGCTCCGGCGTCGGGATCGGCCTCGCCATCACCGCGGACCGCGCGGGCAAGGGCCTGCGCACCGCCCCGCGGGACGCCCTCATCACCCTGTCCACGCCCCCCGACCGGCTCGGCCGGGCGTTCGGCGTCCACCGGACGATGGACGCCGCCGGGGCGTTCGCCGGTCCGCTCGTCGCGCTCGCCGTCCTCGCCGCCGCGCCCGGCTCCTACGACTCGGTCATCATGACGAGTTTCTGCGTCGCGCTCCTCGGCGTCATGGTGCTCGTGCTGTTCGTCCGCGACACGCCGGGGCCGAGACCGTCCCGCGAGGCGCTGCGCTGGCGGGAACTGCTGCGCGGGCCCGCCGCCCGGCGGCTGGTCCCCGCCTCGTTCCTGCTCGGGCTGGCCACCATCGGGGACGGCTTCACCTACCTGCTGGTCGCCGAGCGCACGGACCTCGCGCTCGGCTGGTTCCCGCTGCTGGCCGTCGCCACCAGCGGCGTCTACCTCCTGCTCGCCACTCCCCTCGGCCTGCTCGCCGACCGGGCCGGACGGCTCCCCGTCGTGCTCGGCGGCTACCTGACGCTCACCGCCACCTACCTGCTGCTCGGCCTCGCGTCCGGCGGCGGGCTCTGGCTCGTCGGCGCCGTCGTCGTCCTGCACGGGACGTTCTACGCCGCGACCGACGGCGGGCTGATGGCGCTCGCCGGGCCGCTGCTCCCGGCGGGCCTCCGGACGACCGGCATCGCGCTCGTGCAGAGCGGGCAGGCGCTGGCGTACCTGATCTCGTCTGTGCTGTTCGGGGTGGCGTGGCAGGTGTGGGGCACGCGTCCCGCGCTGCTGGCCGCGACCGTCGTCAGCGTCATCGCCCTCGCCGGAACGGCCGTCGTTCTCCGTACGTCAGAAAGGGCCACCGCGTGAACGCGCGCTCCCGCGTCATCGTCCTGACGGCCACGGCCGTGCTGCTCGCCGCCCTGGCCGTCACCTACACGGTGTCGCGCGGTGCGGAGCCCGCGCCCGCCGAGAGCCGAACCTCCGGCGGCGCGACCGCCGACGGACAGCGGCTCCAGTTCCTCTCCAACGGCCGGCTGGCCTACACGTCGCCGCCGAGATCGCGGCGCGTGACCCCGGCGGAGTGTGACCGGGCCTATGCCGCCGCCGGTACGGTCGCCTGCCTGCGTCCTGTCGGCGCGCTGAGCGCGGGCGCGCTGGTCGTCATGGACGCCCGGCTGCACCAGCGGCGGCGCGTCCCGCTCACCGGGTTCCCCAACCGGCTGCGGGTGTCCGCCTCCGGACGGATGGTCGCCTGGACGCTCTTCATCGACGGCCACAGCTACGCGACCACGGGTTTCTCCACCCGGGCGGGCGTCCTCGACACACGGACGGGACGCCTCGTCACGTCCCTGGAGGACTTCGCGATCACCAAGGACGGCGCCCCGTACCGGAACCGGGACGTCAACTTCTGGGGCATCACGTTCGCCGCCGACGACAACCGGTTCTACGCGACGCTCTCCACGGGCGGGGGGCGCTACCTCGTCCAGGGAGACCTCGCGGCCCGGACGGTCCGGACGCTCGCGCCCAACGTCGAATGCCCGTCCCTGTCGCCGGACGGGACGCGCCTGGCCTTCAAGTCCGCGATCGCCGGCGACCCGAAGCGCGGCTGGCGCCTGTCGACGCTCGACCTCGCCACGTTGAAGACCGCTCCGCTCGGCGAGACCCGCAGCGTCGACGACCAGCCCGTCTGGCTGGACGACCACACCATCGCCTACACGCTTCAACTCAGCGATGGCACGAACCAGACGTGGGCCGTCCAGGCGTCCGGGCCCGGGAAGCCGCGGCGCCTGCTCGACAACGCGAGTTCGGTGTCCCCGATCCCGTGACTCGCTGTTCTCCCTGCGCGCAGCCGCCGCTGCTCCTCACGCTCGGCGCTGGTGAGCTACTCAGGACGCTTTCCGGCATCGCCGCGGGCCTGGCGCGCACCCATATGCGCAACGCCTCGCGGTGGACGCAAGATGAGGGATTGGGCACTGTAGACCGTGCAGACGAGCCGTCGGCCGTTCGAGGTGGGTTGGCCCTCTCCCTATTGCCGAGTGCGAGCCATGCATGAAGACCGACAGTGGAGCATGGCCCGGGCCCGTAACGAGGAGGCGTTAAGTGGCTTTGTCACACACTGCGTGGGGGCATGACACCGTTCAGGTGACCCATGCACCGGACGGTATCGCCACGATCGTCGAGCTGCAGGGCAACCGCATCGGCACCCTGTTCGCCTTCGGGGTCATCGACACGGCCGAACGGCTGGAGCAGGGTGACCTGCTCTGCAGGCAGAGCCGTAATCGTCAGATCATCCGTGCGGTCGTTCCCAAGAGGTACTCCCACCTTCGGGTGAACAGCCCCAAGAAAGAGGTCGCGGGACGATGGCAACTGGGCTTCTCCACAGGTGACGCGTGGCGCTCACCGCGAAGCGGTTTGACGGACCGCCGTCTGGGCGGCGTAGACGATGATGTTGTCGTGGTAGCTGCGCTTGCTCTGGTCGAACGAGCCACCGCACGTGACCAGCCGGAG
This sequence comes from Actinomadura soli, assembly GCF_005889715.1. Classification (GTDB taxonomy): domain Bacteria; phylum Actinomycetota; class Actinomycetes; order Streptosporangiales; family Streptosporangiaceae; genus Spirillospora; species Spirillospora soli. The sequence continues at coordinate 1,879 of NZ_VCKW01000034.1, read as the reverse complement.
CCCGGCATGGTCAAGCGGGCCGTAGACGCGGTTCGTGGGGAACCGCTCCTTCGAGACGCGCTCCACGGACTCGACGGTGAAGACGGCGGTCTTGCCGTCCTCGCGGGTCACCTCGATGCGGTGTCCGGGGCGCAGCCGTCCCAGCTCGTAGAAGACGGCGGCGCCCTTCGCCGAGTCGACATGGCCGAGGATGACGGCCGCGCCGCGTTCTCCCGGGGTGGGGCCGCGGTCGTACCAGCCCGCCTCGTTCAGACGATCGGCCGGCGGCACCTGGACGGAGCCGTCACCCGCCAGCCCCAGCCGGGCCAGCGGAGCCCGGACCCCGATCGAGGGAACGGCCACCTGGACGGGCGCTGAACGATCAAGCACCGGCCCGCGGTGCTCGGCGGCCCGGGGCACCGCCGCCCACGCGGGCGGTTGTGGCGGGCCGTCAGCGCCGCGAAGCCCCAGCCCCACCAGAACGAGCCCGGCGGCCAGCAGGGCGGCCGTCAGCGTCCACAACCCGCGCATTTCCACCTCACCCCAGCTTCGGCTAACGGTTATTCCCGAGAAATGCTCCGGTGGCGGCCCCCGAAAGGGACGCCACCGGAAATCCGTCGTTACGCGGCGACGTTGCCGCGCCGGCGGACGGCCATTGCGCCGATGCCGAGACCGCCGAGCAGCAGGACGCCCCCACCGGCGAGCAGCGCGGCGTCGGAACCGCCCGCACCGCCCCCGAACCCGGTGCCCGCGCCACCGCGCGGGGTGGACGTCGTCTTCGGGTGCGCCTTGCCGTCCACGACCACGATCTCGCCGGTCGACTTATGGGCGCCGCACCTGACCAGAATGGTGTACGTGCCCGGGAAGGTGTCCTTCTTGATGGTCGCCAGGCCGGCCCGCCCGTCGACCTCCTCGGCGCCGTTCAGCGGGACGGCCCCGCCCACGAACGCCAGCGAGCCGGCCGTCCCGTCAGTGGTGCACTTCTTCCCGACGACGGTGATCTTGTCGCCGGGGCGGGCCTGCTTCGGCTGCACGACGACATCGCCGGGGTCGGCCATTGCGGGCGCTGCGAGCCCCACCGTCATGCCGCCGACGACGAGACCGAAGACGGCAGCTTTTCCGAGTCGCATTTCCACTCCATTACGACACGGTGGCTTACTCGACCTTCAGCTCGTGAACCCGTGTCCCCGTACGCCTTCATACGATGAGGGCGCCACACGGTTGGTTCGAGCTTTCCGAGCCATTTTTCGAACGCGCATGATCAGAATTCCAGCCGAAAGGTTGTTGTGATAGTCGCCACACTTCCGTGGTCAAGGTCCGACAGCAGTGCGGGTCGCTAGGAGAACCCGTCCTACAGCTCCGGCGGCCGCGACCCTTGCGGAAGCTCGCTCGCCTGCCTCGCGGAGCCCCACGAGGAAGGCCCCCGAGACCGGGTTGCGGTCGCTGGAATGGCTCATGCGCTCGGCGCTGGCGCGGAGCCATGCCGAGCGTCCGAAAACGGTCCACGGCGGCGCGTCGGGAAGCGGGCAGATCGTCGGAATTCGGGGTGGCGTCTGGAGGTGGCCCGTAGGTTCGGCGCGGATGCGATGGTGCGGGAGGCAGCGGTCGGCCCGGTGGCGTCGACGGCGGTTCGGGCGGGCGCGCTGAGGCAGAGCGGGTGGATGCGATCCAGCAGGCCCACCAGGAGCGGCTGCACGCCCACCAGGCGCAAGTGGACGCCGCCTCGCAGCCCCATCAGCTGCGCCTGGCCGAGGCCGCAGACCGCGACGCGGCCGAGCGGGACAAGGCACCGGTCAGGTTGACCGTGCTGTACACCCTGGAACGACGGGCCAATGACGACGAGCGGCATCGGCAGACCATCGTCAACATCGTCTGCGCCTACCTGCGCATGCCTTACGCC
>NZ_VCKW01000349.1 GCF_005889715.1 Actinomadura soli | reverse complement strand
ATGACGTGGACTATCCGGGCCCTGAATTGTTCGCCCGGGTGGAGGAATACGTGCGGGCCCACCGCCCCGGGCTTCTCCCGACGCTCAACCGGCTCTATGCCGGGCGGCGGCGTCCCCGGCTGCGGGGACTGCTGCTGCCGGAGCTGGCGTGGCTGACCGCGATGGCGGTGGCCGCCGCGGTGTTCCTGCTGCCCGGCGCGGTCACCGGGCCGCGCGGCGCGGGCGCCTACCGGGCGGGGCTCGCGCTGTGCCCGGTGAAGGTGGGGCAGGTCGCGTTCGGGGCCGCGGAGGCGGACGCGTCAGGGGTCCGCACCTGCGCGGGCGGCGCCCGGTACAGCCTGCGCTGGTATCAGGGGTACCGGGGCGAGCACGGCAGCCCGGCGGCGCTGCGGTTCTCCTCGGCCGGTGCCGCGCACCGCTGGCTGCGGTTCCTGAGCGGCTTCGACCTGGAGCACGAGGAGCGGTACCCGTTCACCTACCGGGAGTCGGGTGGTTCGTCCGGCATCGGGAAGGAGCGGAAGGCGCGCCGTCCCCGGCCGCTGGACGGCGTCGCCGACGAGGCGTTCATCCGCGAGGTCAACGGCCACCGGACGGGCGCGGACGGCACGGTGCGCCTCATGGAGGTCACCTTCCGCGACTCCAACGTGGTGGTGAGCGTCCGCGCCGAGCCCTTGGACGGCCCGGCCGCCGCCGTCCGCGCGGAGCTGACCGCCATGGCCGGCGCCGTGGCCGCCCACCTGCGGGCCAGGCGCTGACATGGAGGAGGAGGGCCCGGTGACCGTGCTGCGGGGCCGCTACCGGCTGGAGGTCCTGCTGGGCCGCGGCGGGATGGGCGCGGTGTGGCGCGCCACCGACACCGTCCTGGACCGGGAGGTGGCGGTCAAGGAGCTGCTGCTGCCCGACGGGACGTCGGCCGAGCGGCGGGCGGTGATGGCCGAGCGGGCGCTGCGGGAGGCGCGCGCGGCGGCCCGGGTCCGCCACCCGAACGCGATCCGCGTGCACGACGTGTTCGCGTCCGGCGGCCGGCCGTGGATCGTGATGGAGCTGCTGTCGGGGCACGGCCTCGACGTGGAGATCCACGAGCACGGCCCGCTGCCGCCCGAGCGGGTGGCCGAGATCGGCCGCGGCGTGCTGGAGGCGTTGCGCGCCGCGCACGCGCGGGGCGTGGTGCACCGCGACGTCAAGCCGGGCAACGTGTTCTGCCGCGACGACGGGCGGGTGGTGCTCACCGACTTCGGTATCGCCGCGATGGACGACGAGGAGAGGATCACCCGGACCGGGCTCCCGATCGGGACGCCCGGCTACATCGCGCCCGAGCGGCTGCGCGGCGCGCCCGCCGCGCCGCCGTCGGACCTGTTCGCGCTCGGCGTGCTGCTGTACGCGGCGCTGACCGGGACGGCGCCGTTCAGCCGCACCGAGCCGCTGGCCGCGCTGGGCGCCGTCCTCACTCACGCCCCGCCCCCGCCGGGCGGGCCGCCGCGCCTGGCCGGCCTGGTGATGGGGCTGCTGGCGCCGGACCCGGCGCGCCGCACGACCGCCGACCAGGCCCGCGACGCGCTCGCCGGCCCCGGCCTGACCGCCCCTGCCGCCGCGTCGCCGGCCGGGGTTCCGCGGTGGTGGCTGCCGGCCCGGGTCGCGCTGGCGGCGGTGGGCGTGCTGGCGGTGGCGTCGGTGCCGCTGCGCGGCTGCGGCGCCCCGCCGGCGGAGGTGGTGCCGACCGTGGCGCCCCGCGCGGGGACGCCCACGCCCGAGCCGGCGCCGACGTTCCCGCGGGTCCCGACGCTGGACCCGTCGCGGCTGCTGTCGCCGCCGGGCTTCACCCCGTCCATCCCGCCGTGCGTGCTGCGGGGCGACTGTTGATCCCCGGGCTGCGGTACCAGCCCGACGACCGGCTGCCGCCGTGGGCGCCGGGGCGGGTGAGCGGCGACCGTGCGCTGCTGCGGCTGGCGGGGGTCCTCGCGGTGATGGCGGGGGTGGCGGCGCTGGCGTGCACCGGCCGCGACCCGGCCCTGTACTGGCCGCGGCTGGCGTGGACGCTGGGGCTGGCGGCGGTGACGGCGCTCGCGCTGATCCGCCCGGCGCGCCGCGACCGGCGCGGCTGGTGGGCCGCGGTGCTCGGCGCGCTGGGCGTGCTCACGGCGGTGCTGGTGAAGTTCGCGGTGACCGGCGCGCCGGTCGCGTGGGCGCCGGCGGCCGCGGCGGCGTGGACGGCGGTGACGCTGCTGCCACCGGCGGCCCGCGCACCGCGCCGCCCCGCGAGCTGGACGACGGCGGGCCGGGGCGCGGCCCGGCGGGCGGTGGCCTGGTCGCTCGCGCTCAGAAGGCGGGGCCCTCGACGTAGGGGGCCAGCACCGCCCGGTACTGCGACGGCAGAATCCCCGACCGATACAGGACCGCCGGTTCCGGGCCGTAGAGGGGGCACACCTCGTCGGCGCCGGTGATCTCGAACCGGCGGACCTCCCGCCCGGTGCGGGCCTCCAGCAGCCGGACCAGGTACCGCGTCCGGTAGAGGGTGACCTCGCCGGTCCGGCGGCGTTCGAAGACGGTGACCCGGGAGTACTTCGGGCACCGCGCCGCCTCCTCGCCGAGCCCGGTGTCCTCGTCGATCGGCTCGGCGCAGGAGACCAGCTCCACCCGTCCGGGCGCGGTGGGCCGCCACGTGGACGGCGGCTTGCCGGGGTGGAGTCCACCGGGTTCGCTGAAGTCCGATCTACCTGGCGCCGGTTGGCGCTGGTGTGTTGATGGAACGGTAGTAGGTGGTCTCGTATTCGATGGGTGGGACGTCGCCGATGGCGGTGTGCAGCCGGTGGTGGTTGTACCAGCCGACCCATTCGACGATGGCGTATTCGACCTGGTCGCGGGTGCGCCAGGTGCGGCGGTGGATCAGCTCGGTCTTGAACGTGGCGTTCAGCGATTCGGCCATGGCGTTGTCGTAGGAATCGGCGACCGAGCCGACCGAGGCGGTCACGCCCAGGTCGGTCAGGTGGGTGGTGTAGCGGAAACTGACGTATTGGCAGCCGCGATCGGAGTGGTGAATCAGGCTGCCGGGCTGCACCGGCCGTTCGCGGCCGCGTTGCCACAGCGCCATCTCCAGTGCGTCCAGCGGCAGGTCGGTGCGCAGGTGGTCGGCCAGTTGCCAGCCCACGATGCGGCGGGAGTAGGCATCCAGCACGAACGCCACGTACACCCATCCCTCCCAGGTGCGCACATAGGTGATATCCGCCAGCCACAGGCGGTCCGGCCGGTCGGCGGTGAACTGCCGGTTGACCAGGTCCGGTGGCCGTGGCGCCGTCTGGTCCGGCGTAGTGGTGCGCTGCCGGTCCCGGCGGTGCACGCCCTGCAGGCCATGGGCGCGCATCAGCCGTTCCACCGTGCAGCGGGCGACCTGCACGCCCTGGCGGCGTAGCTGCTGGTGCACCCGGTAGGCGCCGTAGGTGCCATAGCTGGCTTGGTGGACGTCGGTGATCTGCTCGATCAGCACCGCATCACGCTGGGTGCGGGCGGAGGGTGGCCGGCGTTTGCGGCCGTAGTAGGTGCCCGGGCACAGGTCCAGGACCCGGCAGACCGGCTCGACCCCGAAGTGGTCCCGCAGGTGGTCGACCACCATGACTACTTCGTCCGGGGCTGGCCGAGCTCGGCGGCGAAAAGCGCAGAGGCCGCTTTGAGGATCTCGTTGGCGCGCTTGAGTTCGTTGTTCTCCTTGCGCAGCCGCTTGAGCTCCTCCCGCTCAGCGCTGGTGAGCTGTTCGGGTCGCTGGCCCGCGTCGGCCTGGGCCTGGCGGACCCAGGTGCGCAGCGCTTCGCGGTGAATGCCCAGATCGGCCGCGATCTGCGCGATGGGCCGGTCGGACTCCATGGCCGGCCGCACGGCCCGGTCCCGAAGTTCCTGGGGGTATTTGCGTGGTGCAGACATCGCAGTCATTCTCCTTCCCGCCAGCCAAGATCACGCTGGCTTGAAGGACTTCACCGAACCCGGTGGACTCCAGGGTCGGCGGAGGCGCCGCCGCCGGGCCCTGCCCCGCCGTAGATGACGACCGGGTGCGGCCCGGCGCCGCGGTAGGGGGCGGCGCGGGTGAACGCCGTCCCCTCGCAGACCGGGTACCAGTCCTGGCCGGTGGTGCGCGGGGGCAGCCAGTCGACCCGGTCGGGGCCGGTGGTGGCGTGCCAGGCCGCGGACGCGGTCACCGCGGCGGCGACGGCGAGGAGCAGCCACCGGTTCCGCCGCGCGAACTCCGCCATGCCCCGACGGTAAGGGATCATTTGCGGCGCAGCCATCGCCAGATCGCGCCGGCGGGCGCGTCCGGCACGGTGAGCGGGTGCTCCTCGATGTCGTAGCGCCGCACGTACGCGCTCGCGAACGCCTGGACGCTCGCGCCGACGGGCAGGGCCAGCAGCACCCCGATCGGGCCCATGACGGCCGCGCCGGCCAGGATCAGCCCGAACGCGACGGCGGGGTGCATGTCCAGGGTGCGGGCGGTGATGCGGGGCTGCAGCAGGTAGTTCTCCAGCTGCTGGTAGCCGATGACGAACAGCAGCATCCACAGCGCGGTCGACGGCGCCACGGTCAGCGCGATCAGCACGGGCACCGCGCCCGCCAGGTAGGTCCCGACGGCGGGGATGAACTGCGACACCACGCCCACCCACAGCGCGAGCGTCGCGGCGTAGGGGACGCCGAGCCCGATCATGGCGATGAAGTGCGCGCCGCCCGACAGCAGCGCCAGCAGCGCCCGGGAGTAGATGTAGCCGCCGGTCTTCTCCACGGCGATCTCCCACGCCCACAGCACCTGCCGCTGCCGTCTCGGCGGGAGCAGGGAGCACACCGTCCGGCGGAACTGCGGTCCTTCGGCGGACAGGTAGAAGGTGAACAGCAGGACCCCGAGGCTTTTGAAGATGACGCCGAACGCGGTGGCGCCGATCCCCCACACGTTCCCCGCGACCGACGACAGGTGCCGTGTCAGCGTGTCGGTCACGGTCGGCAGCCGCTGGAACAGGGTGTCCTGCGACAGGTTCGTCCCGAACGTGGAGTTGATCCAGCCGATCAGGTGGCCGACGTAGCCGGGGAACCCGTCGATCAGGTTCATCGCCTGGGTGGCCAGCAACGACCCGATGCCGCCGAGGAACCCGCCGACGAGCACGGCGATGACCAGGAACATCACGGCGGTGGCCGGGCCGCGCCGCCAGCCGCGCCGGGCCAGCCAGTTGACGCCGGGCTCGATCGCGAACGCCAGGAACAGCGACGTCAGCAGGAGCAGCAGCAGCTCGCGCAGCCGTTCCAGGAGCCACAGCCCCGCCAGGAACAGCAGCACGACCGCGCCGGCGAGCAGGAACGCCCTCGGCAGCCACGGCGGCATCCGTCCGGGCGGCCCGCCGCCGGGTCCGACGCCGCCGGGTCCGACGCCGCCGGGTCCGACGCCGCCGGGTCCGACGCCGCCGGGTCCGACGCCGCCGGGTCCGACGCCGCCGGGTCCGGCGCCGCCGGGTCCGGCGGCGGGCGGTCCTCCAGTGGGCGGCGGCCCGGCGGGGGTGTCGGGAGGGACGTCGGCGGGCGCGTGGGCGTCGCTGTCGCCCGGCGTCTGCGGCATCCCCGCACGCTAACCGCGCCGTCCCGCCCGTCCCGGCGCGCCTGCCCCGGCGCAGGCGCAACCTTTGCCGAGATTTCAGCCGCGGCGCCGGCGCCCGCATCCCCCTTCCTTGACCATCCGGTTATAGAACCACTAGGTTAACGACCCTGGTCATGAAGGCAGGTGGTCATGAGCGATGTCGCCACGAGCGTGCTCGACGCGACGTTCGCGGCGCTGGCCGATCCGACGCGCCGGGCGATCCTGGTCCGGCTGCGCAGCGGCGAGGCGTCGGTGTCGGAGCTGGCCGCGCCGTTCGACATGAGCCAGCCCGCCGTGTCCAAGCACCTGAAGGTCCTGGAGCGGGCGGGGCTGATCACGCGGGGCCGCGACGCCCAGCGCCGGCCGTGCCGGCTGCGTCCCGGGCCGCTGAGGGAGGCGGCGGGCTGGCTGGAGAACTACCGGGGCTTCTGGGAGGACCGCTTCCAGAACCTGGACATCCTGCTCGACGAGTTGAAGGAGGCCGAGGATGAGTGAGTTCGAGGAGCAGTACCGGCAGCGTGCCGACGCGTCCGGCGCCGGGGAGATAGCCGAGCGCTACCGGCGCCGCGCCGACGCGTTCGGCGCCAAGGTCGCCGCCGTCCGCGACGACCAGTGGGCGAACCGGTCCCCGTGCGAGAAGTGGACGGCCAGGGACGTCGTCCAGCACATCGTCGACATGCACGGGGTGATGCTGACGCCGCTCGGCCGCGGCCTCAGCGCCGCTCCGGGCGTCGCCGAGGACCCGGTGGCCGCGTTCCGCGCCGCCCGCGCCGACGTCGAGGCCGTGCTCGCCGACCCGGCGCTGGCGGGGCAGGAGTGCGACACGCCGTCGGGGCGGCTGACCGCGCTGCAGCACATCGACCAGGTGGTCAGCCAGGACCTGCCGCTGCACGGCTGGGACCTGGCCAAGGCCACCGGGCAGGACGACACGATCGACCCGGCCGACGTCGAGGGGGCCCTGGCGGGCATGGCCGCCATCCCGGAGGAGACGATGCGGATGCTGCGGACGCCGGGGGCGTTCGGCCCGGGCGTCGAGGTGTTCGGCCCGGAGGTGAAGGTCGACCCCGGCGCGCCCGCGCAGGACCGCCTCCTGGCCTCCATCGGCAGGGATCCGCGTTGGCGTCCGTGACGGTCGCCACCCCCTCGGACCGGGCGATCGTCATGACCCGGGACTTCGCCGCGCCCCGCGCGCTGGTCTTCGCGGCCTGGACCGAGCCCGCCCTGGTCAAGCGCTGGTACGGCGCGCACGGCTGGGACGTGGTGGCGGCCGCGATCGACCTGCGGGTCGGCGGGGCGTGGCGCTTCGTCTGGCGGCTGTCTCTTTTACACATCT
>NZ_VCKW01000348.1 GCF_005889715.1 Actinomadura soli | reverse complement strand
GCCGACCACCCGCTGCCAGATCGAGTACAGGATGTGCCGGCCCGTGCGCGGCGGGATGTTGATCGTCCACTTGGTGAACGTGGTCGGGTTCTGGCGGTTGAACGTCTGGATGTGCACCAGGTCCGACCAGCGCAGCGGCTGCGTCGGGCTCCAGCCGTCACGGGTGATGTAGAACTCGAAGTTGCTCGCCGAGTGCGGCGCGGTCGCGTGGTAGGTGATCGTCTGCGGGCCGGACGACATCCGCTTGGCGGGCCAGTCGGCGCGCGCCAGGTCGAGGCCGCGGTACTTCGCCCGCCCGGCGCTGCACAGCTGGCCGTCCGGGATGATCTGCCGGTGCCGTCCGCCGGCGTCGAGCAGCGACACCTCGTTCCAGTCGTAGAACGCCTGGGTGCCGGCGGCGGCGACGGCCGCCTTGCACGCGGCCGACTTCGGCGCCTCGGGGCCCTCGTTCTTGCAGACGTAGACGCGGCTCGGCGGGTCGGACATGGTCCCGTGGGCGTTCGCGCCGGAGGAGGTGCCGAGCACCACCAGCGCGGACGCCGCCGGGACCGTGACCGCCACGGCCGCGACCTTTCTCGATCGGGTCGATCTCACTTCGTTTCCTTCCGGTGGGGGTGGGGTGTTGCTCAGAAAAGCTCGGTGTTCTACGGAAGGCCGTTCAGGAATGGCTCGTGGGCTTTCATGAACTCCCACTTGAAGTAGTTGTCCCAGTTGATCGACCAGGTCATCAGCCCGCGCAGCGCCGGGGACGTCCCGCCGCGCAGCGTGTACGAGCCGCAGCCCGTCCCCTTGACCAGGCAGTTCACCGCCTGCTGCACCTGGGCGGGCGATGTGTGGCCGTTGCCCGCGGGGATCGCGGCGGGCAGCCCGATGCCGATCTGGTCGGGCCGCAGCCCGGGGAACGTGTGACCGGTGTTCGCGACCGGGAAACCGGCCTTCACCATGTCGGTCATCGCGATGTGGAACTCGGCGCCGCCCATGTTCTTGTACTGGCCGTCGAGGGCCATCACCGGGCCGGAGTTGTAGTCCTGGACGTGCAGGACGGTCAGGTCGTCCCGCATCGCGTGGATCACCGGGAGGTAGGAGCCCGTCCGGCCGTCCCCGCCGCCGGCACCGCCGTAGAACTGGTAACCGACCTGCACGAAGAACGTCTCCGGCGCCATCGTCAGCACGAACTTCTCGCCGTACCTGGCCTTCAGCGTCTTCAGCGCGGAGATCAGGTTGACGATCACCGGGGTCTTCGGGTTGCGGAAGTCGGTGTCACCGCTGTTGAGGTAGAGCGAGTGGCCCTCGAAGTCGACGTCCAGGCCGTCCAGCCCGTACTTGTCGATGATCGCCGAGACGGACCGGACGAACGCGTCCCGCGCGCCCGCCGTCGTGAGCTGCACCTGGCCGTTCTGGCCGCCGATCGAGATCAGCACCTTCTTGCCCTGCGCCTGCTTCGCGCGGATCGCGGCGATGAACTCCTCGTCGCTCTCCACGTTCGGGCACTCGCTCACCGGGCAGCGGTTGAACCGGATGTCGCCGGAGGTGACCGACGTCGGCTCGCCGAACGCGAGGTCGATGATGTCCCACGCGTCCGGGACGTCCGCCATCCGCACGTAGCCGGAGCCGTTGGCGAAGCTCGCGTGCAGGTATCCGATGAGCGCGTGCTTCGGGAGCCCGGTGTCGGTGCAGCCGCCCGTCCGGCCGCTGACCGGCGCCGACTTGGCGGACTCGCCGACGTCGTTGTAGGCGGCGACCGCGTAGCTGTGCGAGCTGCACGCGGCCAGGCCCGAGACGGTGGCACTCGTCCCGGTCACGGTCGCCTTCAGCGCCGACCCTTCGTAGACGCGGTAGCCGGTGACCGTCCCGGTCGCCGGCTCCCACGACAGTGCGATCGAGTTGTCCGTGACCGTGCCGAGCCTGGGGGACGCGGGCGCGCCCGGCACCCCGGGCTGGGGTTCGCCGCCGGGGCCGTCCAGCTCCACGTCGTCGGCGTGGTAGGCGCCGTTGCCGTACCAGCCGTGCAGGAAGATCTCCACGGACTTCTGGTCGGCTCCGGTCGTGAACGACACCGACAGCTTGGTGTAGTTCGACGCGGACGGCGTCCAGGTGGACGCCCCGCCGGTCACGCCCATGTACACGTAACTGCCGCGCACCCAGGCCGACAGCGAGTACGCCGTGTTCGGCTGGACGCTGACGGTCTGCGTGCACTGGCCCGTGCTTCCGGCGGTCACACCGCCGGCGAGCGCGTACGACCCCGTCCGCACCGGGCTGGTCACCACGGAACCGCCGCTCGCGCACGTCCAGCCGCCCAGCGACCCTGTCTCGAAGCCGGCGTTGGCCAGCACGTTCTCGGCTTGCGCCGGGCTCGGGAGCCCGACGAGCAGCCCGGCGGTGAGAACCGCCGGGGCCCAGATCTTCTTCATGTCCGTCCCTCTGGCGAAACGTGTCCTGCTACGGGAGCGGGACCGGTTACGGAAGCGTGTCCAGGTGCGGGCCGACGGTTCCGGCGAACCGGCCGCCGTTGGTGACGTCCCAGTTGATGGACCAGGTCATCGCGCCGCGGATGTCCGGATACGTCTTGGACGGCTTGAAGCTGCCGCAGTTCGTGCCCTTGGCGAGGCAGTCCAGCGCGTTGTTGACCAGCCCCGGCTGGACGACGCCGCCGCCCGCCGCACCGGCGCCCGCCGGGAGACCCAGCGCCACCTGGTCGGGACGCAGCCCGTTCTCGAGCTGGATGCAGGCCAGCGCCGTCATGAAGTTCAGCGTTCCCTGCGAGTACACCCCTTGGTCACAGCCGAGCATCGTGCCTGAGTTGTAGTACTGCATGTGGACGACGGTCAGGATGTCCTTGATGGCCAGCGCGAGCTGGAAGTACGCCCCGCCGGTGGACTGCATGTCGACCGTCTGCGGCGCCATCGTGATGATCATCTCGTTGCCGACCTTGGCGCGCAGTGCCCGCAGCGCCTGCCCCATGTACTGGGGGCTGATGCCGTTCTCCAGGTCGATGTCGACGCCGTCGAAGCCCCACTCGGCGATGATGGCGCTCATGGACTCGGTGAACAGGCTCGCGGCGCTGCTGTTGCCGACCCAGATCGCGCCCTTCTCGCCGCCGACCGACAGGATGACCTTCTTGCCCTTGGCCTGCAGCGCCTTCACGTCCGCCTTGAACTGCTCGTCGGTGTAGCCGCCGACCGCGCTGGCCAGACCCGGGTCGACCCGGAAGCTGACCTCGCCGAAGCGGCTCGTCGACTCGCCGAACGCGACCGCGACGACGTCGTACTGGTCGGGCACCTGGGAGAGCTTCAGCGGACGGGCCTGGTTGACGAAGTCGTGCCAGTAGCCGGTGAGGAAGTGCTTGGGCAGCGCGCTGCTCACGCATCCGCTGGTCGTGCTGGTGACGGCGGTGCTGGCGGGCGACTCACCGTTGGCGTCGTACGCCTTGACCGTGTAGCTGTGCGTCGAGCACTTCGCGAGCCCGCCGATCGTGGCGGTGGTGCCGCTGACGGTCGCGCGCAGGTCGGAGCCCTCGTAGACGCGGTAGCCGGTGGGCGTGCCGGAGGCGGGCTGCCAGCTGAGGGTCAGCGAGGTGTCGGTCCGCGCGGTGACCGCCGGGCTGCCGGGCGCGCCGAGCTCGCCCGGATTGCCGGTGTCGCCGCCGTCGCACGGCGCGCCGTTGAACGTGCAGTTCTCGGGGGCACCGGGACCGTTCCCGAGGAATCCGAACGTGACCGAACCGCCCGCCGGGACCGCGGCGTTGTAGTTGCGGTTCTCGAACGTCTGGTGCTGCCCGTTCTTGGTGAGGAGGGCGTCCCAGTACGAGCCGACGGACGTCCCGGCCGGCAGGTCGAACTCGACCTTCCATCCGTTGATCGCCTGGTTGGTGCCGTTGGTGAGCGTGAAGCGCCCCTCCCACCCGGAGCCCCAGTTGGCGGGCTTGGTGAACGTCGCGGCGAGCGATTCGGCGTTGGCCTGGGAGCCGCCGAGCGGCACGAGGAGCGCGACGAGGAGGACGGCGATGACACTGATCACGGAACGGGGGCGCAAGTCTGCGTGGGGGCGCAACTCTCACTCCATCGGTAGGAAGCTGGCGGATTCCCCCGAACCCCGAGTAGGTCACTACTAGATCGCTAATCGATAGGAAGGTTTCCTATCAGTTTGAGAGCAAGGTAACGAGCCTCCGTGACCTGGGCAAGCCCTTTGCGGAAGCTCGTCCACCTGCATAGAGCAACCACCCCAGCTTGAACACCGAACCAGCCTGAGCCCCCCGGAATATCGGCACTACCTGCCCGAGTCGGGACCATTTCGTTGGCCATCCTCGCCAATTAGGCCATCCGGGCAGGTCGGCGAGACACCTGCCTGGAGTGCCAATCCGAGGGTCTGGAAAGGGCGCGGCCCGCGTCCCCGGAGCTGGGACGCGGGCCGCCTGGAGGATGGTCAGAAACCGGCAGTGATCTTGCTGAACTGCCAGTCGGTCTGGTCGGTGCCGCTGCCGGGACGGTCGCGGTTGACCGCCCAGAACGTCAGCCGGGCCAGGCCCTTGGACTTGGACCAGTCACGGATCTGGGTCCAGATCGCGGTGGTCGTGATCTCGCCCACGTCGGACCGGCCGTTCATGCCGGAGATCCCCATGTGCGAGTAGGCGACCGCGTCGGTCCACTTGAAGGCGGTCTTCAGGGCTTCCTTGAGACCCTCGGACGACTTGACGGTGTTGCCGTACATGTCCGAGTGGCCGCTGAAGTTGAACGGCATGATCGACCAGATGTCCACCGGAACCTGCAGCTCGGCCGCGCGGTCGATGAGGCGCTTGCCCCACGAGTTCGGCCCGCTGTTGAGGGTGGGGAGCGTCAGGATCGTCTGGATGCCGGGGTTCTTCTGCTCGACGATCTTGAGCGCGCCGAGGATCCGGTCCTGGACGGCCGGGCTCTCGAACTCGTCGGTGTTCTCGATGTCGACGTCGATGGACTTGAGGCCGTAGGCGTCGATGACCTTCTGGTAGGCGCCGGCCAGGGCCTCGGGCGTCGAGCAGTTCGGGCCGAGCTTGTTGCCCGACCAGCCGCCGATGGACGGGATGATGTCACCGCCGGCCGCGCGGATCTTGTTGATCGCCTGCTCGTCCACGCCGCCCTTCAGCGGGCGCTGGCTGTCCCAGGCCGGGTTGCAGCCGTTCTGAGCCAGGATGAACGCCATCGTGAAGACCTTGATCCCGGACGCGTTCATCACCGTGACCGGGTCCGGCGGGTTGCCCCATCCCAGGTAGAGGTAGGGCGCGGCGTGCTTGCCGAGGTCCGGCGCGGTGCAGCCGCTCGTGGTGCCGGAGACCGCGGATCCCGCGGACTCGCCGACGTCGTTGTACGCCTTGACCGTGTAGGTGTGGTCGGAGCACTTCGCCAGTCCGGAGATGGTGGTGCTCGTGGCGTTCACCGTCGCGCGGACGTCGTCGCCCTCGTAGACCCGGTAGCCGGTGACCGTCCCGGAGGCGGGGCCCCACGACAGGGTCAGGGAGGTGTCCGACTTTCCGGTCACGGACACCTCGCCGGGAGCGGAGGGCGCTCCGGGGGTGGTGTCACCGCTGCAGGATCCGCTGTTGACGGTGCAGTTCGTGGGAGCACCCGGACCGCTGACCAGGAACCCGAACGTGACCGACGCGCCGGCGGCGACGCTGGCGTTGTAGTTGCGGTTGGTGAAGGTGGCGTGCTGCCCGGACTTGGTGAGCAGCGCGTCCCAGTAGGAGCCGATGGTCGAGCCGGACGGGAGGTCGAACTCGACCTTCCAGCCGGAGATCGCCGAGTTGGTCCCGTTGGTGATCGTGTATCTGGCCTCGTAGCCCGAGCCCCAGTCCGCGGCCTTGGTGAAGGTCGCCGTCGCCGTCGACGCGGCGTTCGCCGGTGTCGGGACGAGCAGTGCGAGGACGAGGGCACAGAGGGCGGTGAACAGGAGGCTAGGGCGGAGTCGTCTCAATTTCACTCCCGGGAAGGAGATGCGGACATGCGGGAATCCCCCGAACCCCGAGGTACGTCGGATGGGCATGGCGGGATGGGCGGCGGGGGGCGAGCGGGGCACGAGTTCGACCTCGAATCTGATAGGAAACTTTCCTTTTAATCGACTGAACCGTAACCAGCCCGCCGCGCCCCGGCAACCCCGTCCGTCCACGCCGGCCGGAGCGGTGTCAGCCCAGCCCAGCTAATGGACCGAACCAGACCGGCGGCATGAGCAATGTCGGCACATTTCGCCAAAGCCAAGCCCCATCCTTGGGCTGGTTCAGGCCGATCCCGCAGGTGAGACCTTTTGACGGTGCACGATGACGTCGAACCATTCCGACAGCGAGCCCCCGGTCGTGGTCGAGCCGGGCCCGAAATGCGGGAGGCCGCGGGTGGCGGCGGGCGCGTCCAGCCACCGGCGGACCGGCGCGGGGGCGGGGGAGCGCAGGTCCAGGACGAACTGCGCGCCGCCGACCTCGCCGAACCGCCGCTCGAACCAGTTCGGGGCGGGACGCGCGAGGGCGACCGTCCGCCCCGGGCCGAGGCTCGCCGCGCCGTGGCCGAGGGTGAAGCCGATCGACCGGTACCGCCGCCCGTACCGGCGCCGCAGATGCGAGCCGGCGGTCGGGTAGCGCAGGTCCTCGCCGTCCTGCGCGGTGACGTGCAGGTTCGGCGCGTTGGCGGTGTGCGCGCTCGCGCCCCAGTAGACGATCTTGTCGCCCCCGCTGAACCCGCGCCACCACGCCAGATTCCGCGCGGCGCGGGCGTCGCGGTAGGCGTTGGCCTCGTTGAACTCCAGGAGGAAATGCTCGTAGAACGAAACGATCTGCCGGGCGTGGTGCAAGGCCAGCTCGTGGTCGCGGCCTCCGTCCGGGAGTTCCTTGACCAGCTCGTACACCTGGCGGGCGTGCCGGACGTACGAACCTTTGTCCACCACGTTCTCTCTGAACCAGGTTGTGTACGCAGGCATGTCCGACGTCCGGGCGGTCCATCTGGTATGGGGACGGGGCCAGGAGGCTGTCCGTGCGGCGCGGGGGGGGGC
>NZ_VCKW01000347.1 GCF_005889715.1 Actinomadura soli | reverse complement strand
CGACGGTGGTGTACAAGATCGCCTCACGCAGCTCGGGGGTCGCGGGACGCGCCGTCAGCGCCCGCAGCCGCGCGGCGTCGACCAGCCCGAGCCGGGCCAGCCGGGAGCCGTCCCACAGCTCCATGAGGTCGCCATGGTGGGCGCGCAGGCCGTCGGCGGCGTCCATCGACGCCTCCGCCTTGTTCGACCGC
The DNA here is from genome assembly GCF_005889715.1 of Actinomadura soli. Lineage (GTDB taxonomy): Bacteria > Actinomycetota > Actinomycetes > Streptosporangiales > Streptosporangiaceae > Spirillospora > Spirillospora soli. The sequence continues at coordinate 6,854 of NZ_VCKW01000347.1, read as the reverse complement.
GCCAGGCATTCGTCGGGGACGACGCCGCGCATCGCCGCGACCAGGAGCGGCTTGTACCGCCATGGCGTGACCCTCTCCTCCGGACGGACGGCGAGGCAGGTCTCGATCACCCGGTCGTCCAGGAACGGGGAGGACATCGGGAGCCCGGCGCGGGCGCTCATCTGCTCCCACTGCCGGACGATGCGGGCGCACATCCGGACGCCCTGCAGGTCGGCGTGCTGCCCCCGGTCCGGCGCCAGCGGCTCGGCGTACCGGGCGGCCTCCCGGATCAGCTCCCTGGCGGCGTGCTCCGCGTCGGGCGTCACCCAGCCGAAGAGCCGGGGCGCCATGTCCCAGCCGAGCGCGCCGAGCGCGGCCGGCTGCGGCGGACGGCGGAGGTCGGCCGCCGTCCCGGCCAGCCAGCGCCGGTACGTGCGGCCGTCGGCCAGCGCCCGCGCCATCGGGCCGAACGGCCAGTCGAACAGCGCCCGGAACCCGCGCAGCCGGCCCAGCGCGGGCAGCGGCCGGCGGCGCAGCAGCCCGTGGTAGTGCGCCTCCGAGCACCAGGCGACCTGGTCGCCGCCGATGCCGGTCAGGTGCAACCGGCTGCCCTTCGCGACCAGCCGGGGGACGTGGCTGAGGACCCGCGCCCGGTCCATCATCCCGATGGACGGCTCGTCCAGGGGGTCGTCGATGTCGAGGAGGCCCGCGTAGACCAGGGGCGACTCGTCCGCGGGCCACACCGCGTGCTCGACGCCGGGCAGCCGCGCGGCGGCCCGCCGCGCCCACAGCAGGTCCTCGTCGATGGGGTCGCGGCCCGGCCACGTGGCGGCGATGATCTCCGCGTGGCCGCGGGCGGCGAGGAAGCAGACCGACGTGGAGTCCAGGCCGCCGGACAGGTCGCAGCTCACGGTGCCGCCGCCCGCCGTGCGCACCCCGACCGCCCGGGCGAGCGCGGTCCGCAGCTCGGCCGCCCCGGCGGCCAGGGTCTGCTCCGGCTCGGGCGGCGACCACCAGCGGCGCGTCCGGGCGCGGCCCTCCGCGTCCAGGACGAGGTGGGCGCCCGGCTCCACACTGTGGACGTCCCGCCACATGGGCGCGTGGGGGAGCGGATGGGGGACGGGCCACAGCAGCCGCACCGCGAGCTGCCGTTCGTCCAGTTCGGCACCGGCCAGCGCGGCGAGGACGTCGGCGCGGTCGGCCGCCACCGAGACGCCGCCCACCCGCGCGTGGAAGACCAGCCGCAGCCCGGCCGCGTCGCCTTGCACGCGGGTCCGGCCGCCGAGGGCGGCGACCAGGTGGAAGCTGCCGGGCAGCGTGCGGGCGAGCCGGTCGAGCGAGGTGAGGCCCGTGAGCCGCGCCGCCTCGCGCTCGACCCGTTCGACGTCGTGGGGACGGGTGCCGATCAGCGCCAGCCGGGCGTCGCCGGCCTCGGCCACGGTGATCTCGGTGTCCGTCCAGTTCCCGATCAGCCAGGGCCGCCCGGAGGGGTGGCGCAGGGTGCGGGCTCGGGGCACGCCCGCGGCCACGGCGAGGGCGGCCTCGTGGTCCGGCAGGACCACGAAGAACGCCTCGCCGTGACCCGGCATGCCGCTGTGCTCGGACATTGGCATGGTGGAGGGGCCGCCGTCGTCAGTTCTTGCTGAAGATCAGACGGTCGTTGCCGTTGCGCAGGAGGAGACCGGTCGCCTTGCGGAAGGAGCCCGCCGCCACGAGAACGGGCGTTTCGTACCGCTTCATCTTCTCTTCCTTTCCCGTCGTGATTTCTTTTTGGGGGCGCTCCCTATTTCGCCTCACGAATGGCGAAACGTGCCGCAGCATGGCACGGAATCGCATGCCTCGCCACCGCCGGGCTCGATGACCTTGGACGGCTCCGTCCGCCCGGCCGTGACCGAACCCGGCCGGACAAATCCGAAGTATTCGAATAAGTCCGGCGGAATCACCGGATATGAGCCCGTCCGATAGACGCTTGGGGCTGGCCCCGCGGACATTTCTCGATGACCGCCGGGTGCGCCACGGTTCCACGCGGGCCAGTGCCGTGGCACGGGAATCCCCATTCCCCGTCCCACCGAAATGGAGTCCTTTCGACTCACGACGCGCGGCGGGCGCCCGCCCATGGCCGAGTTCTGTCCTTGAGGGGAGGGACGGGGTGCCGGGGACGGCCTACGATCACGGGATGGGGTACGAGGTCCGGGCGGCGCGGCCGGAGGATCTGGCGGGGCTGCCGGCGATCGAGAGTTCCGGGGACGCGATGTTCGCGGAGATCGGCATCGTGTTCCCGCCCGCGCCGACGGTGGTGGAGCAACTGATCGGGAAGGGCGGGGAGATCCTCGTGGCGGGCGATCCGCCGGTCGGGTTCGCGGCGGTCGAGGAGGTCGACGGGGCCGTCCATCTGGAGCAGATCTCGGTGCGCGGCGACCTGACCGGCCAGGGGATCGGCGTCCGCCTGCTGGACGCGGTCAAGGCGCACGCCGCCGCGGGCGGATCGCCCGGGGTGAGCCTGCTCACGTTCCGGGACGTCCCTTGGAACGGCCCCTGGTACGCCGAGCACGGGTTCGTTGAACTGCCCGAGGGGCGGTGGGGCCCGGAGATCAGGTCCTACTGGGACGCCGAGGTCGAGGCCGGGCTGCACCGGCTCGGGCCGCGTCTCGTCATGCGGGCGCCGGTCACTTAAAGATCTACAACGTAAAGGCGGGAACCCGGAAGGCGGCACGGACGTCTCGCCCATGGACGCGAAGGAGAACGATGATCAGCCCGGTGGCGTGGGTGCGGGGCCGTCTCGGCGAACGGGGGCTGGCACTCGCCGTGCTCGTGGGGTTGCTGGCGCTCGCCGTCGTCCCGCTGGTGGCGCTCCCGGCCGTGCGGTGCGAGGTGTTCGGCGCCGGCTGCCGCGAGCCCAGGCCGGAGTTGCGCGCCGATCCGGTCGCGGCGAGAAAGGAACCCACGCCGGTCGAGGCGGCGACGCGGGGCTCCTATGTGGCGCTGGGGGACTCGTACTCGGCGGGTCTCGGCGCGGAGGCGACCGTGGCCGACAAGAACCCGCTCGCCCGGTGCCACCGGACGTCGAAGGCGTACTACCACGAGGTCGCGCGGGCGTTCCGGTTCGCGAAGGGCACCTCGTTCTGGGCCTGCTCCGGCGCCACCATCACCGACTTCCTGAACGGCCGCAGCGGGGAGCCGCCGCAGCTCGGGCGCATCAGCCCCGACACCAGCCTCGTCACCTTGAGCATCGGCGGCAACGACGTCGGGTTCTCCCAGGTCCTCTCCGGGTGCGTGGTCAAGATGCCGTGGAGCAGGCGGTGCACCCGGCAGGGCGAGGACGTCGCCGGGCGGATGGCCGAGCTCCGGCAGAGCCTCCCCGACCTGCTCGACAAGATCACCGCGCGGGCGCCGCGGGCGCGGGTGGTGCTGATGGGGTACCCGAAGGCGTTCTCCGAGGTCAGCGGTGTGGACGGGGACAACATCACCGTGGACGACCAGCGCTGGCTGAACGCGCGGGCCTACGACCTGAGCCGGCTGATCCGCGCGTCGGCGCAGGAGGCCGACGCGCGGATCGCCGCGCGGAACGGCCAGGGCAGCGTCGAGTTCGTCGACGCCTACAGCGCGTTCGCCGGCCACGAGGTGGGCAGCAGGGACGCCTACATGAACGGCCTGCTGCTGAACCTGTCGGCGTTCTCGGCCGAGCCGCGCAGCTACCACCCGACGATCGCGGGCCAGCGCGCCCTGGCCGGCCTGTTCGTCGAGCAGATCAAGAAGGGTCCCGGCCGCCCGCTGGCGTGAGGCCGCCGGCTCGTCGCGTCAGCGCGGGACAGCGCGTTCGACCGCGAGGGCCACGAGGTCCTGGACGTCCTCGTCGGTGAACACTCCCGGCAGGGTGAGGTGCTCCACGATCAGCCAGTTGAGGGCCAGGTAGAGCAGCCGCACCGTGGTCGCGTCGCCGGGCAGGCCGGACTCCAGGTGGTGGGCGATGTTGACCTCCACGTCCGCGCGCACCCGCTCGGTCAGGACGGCCCGCAGCTCGGGACGCCGCGTCGCCTCCAGCCGCAGTTCCAGCAGCGCCAGGTAGCCGGTCCGGAAGTCGGAGATCCGGCCGACGACCTCGCGCAGCAGTTCGGTGACCCGGGCCAGGTCGCGAGGCCCGTCAAGGCGTCCGGCCAGCGTGGTCGCGTCGGGCTGCAGGCGCTCGTAGATCCGGCGGCCCGCCTGCGTGAACAGGTCGTCCCGGCTGGTGAAGTAGTTGGACGCGGTCCCGACGGGCACGCCCGCCTCGGCGTCCACCGCCCGGAACGTCAGCCCGCGCGCGCCCTCCCTGGCCAGCACCTCGATCGCGGCGTCGACGAGCGCCGCCCTCCGTTCGACGTTCCTGCGCACCTTGACACCACTCCATCCGTAGTACTACGTTCAAATCACTCCATACAGAGTACTATGAACGGAGTGTGAATATGCGAAAGCTCGTCTACTACGTCGGCGTCAGCATCGACGGCTACATCGCCGGACCGGGCGGCGAGGTCGACTTCTACCCGCTCGGCGACGACATGGCGGCCTGGATCAACGAGCGCTATCCGGAGACCCTTCCGACGCACGTCCGCGCGCACGTCGGCTTGGAGGGCGCGCCGAACAAGCGGTTCGACACGCTCGTGATGGGTCTCGGCACCTACCAGCCCGCGCTGGACATCAACGTGACCAGCCCTTACGCGCACCTGCGGCAGTACGTCGCGTCCACCACGCTGGACGAGATCGCCGACCCGTCCGTGGACCTGGTCCGCGATCCGGCCGGGATCGTCGGCGAACTCAAGGCCGAGGACGGCGACAAGGACATCTGGCTGTGCGGCGGAGGAAGGCTCGCCGCCGCGCTGCTCCCCGAGATCGACGAACTGATCGTCAAGAGCTACCCGGTCGTGGCCAGGGCCGGCGTTCCCGCCTTCTCCGGCGAGTTCCGTCCGGCCCTCTTCACGCCCACCCGGCGGGAGTCGTTCGGCAACGGCGCCCAGGTCACCTGGTTCACCCGCGCTTCGTAGGCTGGACGGCGGTACTCCGCCGATTGGGGGCCCTGATGACCGTCACCTTGGCGCTCGCCGGAGACACCATGCTCGGACGCGGTGTCGCGGACGAGATCGCGATATCCGGTCCGCGTGACCTGTTCTCCGGCGGCGTCCGCGAGGCGTTCGCGGAAGCGGACCTCGCGCTCGTGAACCTGGAATGCTGCCTCTCCGCCCGCGGCCGGAAATGGGAGGCGCCGGGCAAGCCCTTCCATTTCCGGGCGCCCCCGATTGCCGCCGAAGCCCTCACCGGCCTCGGCGTCGACTGCGTGACGCTCGCCAACAACCACGCGCTCGACTACGGACCGGACGCGCTGCGGGACTCCCTCGACATCCTGGAACGGGCGGGGATCGGCCGCGTCGGCGCGGGCGCCGACGCCGACGACGCATGGCAGGGCATCGTCCTGGAGGCCGGAGGCGTCCGGGTCGCGGTGGTGGGCGTCACCGACCACCCGTCCGACTTCGCCGCGGGGCCGGGACGTCCCGGCGTCGCCCATGCCGACCTGGAGACGGGAGTGCCCGGCCACCTGCTGGAACGGATCGGACGGCTCCGAGCGGACAACGACGTCGTGCTCGTCCTGCCGCACTGGGGCCCGAACATGACGCGGGAACCGCTGCACTACGTGCGGCGCGCGGCCAAGAAGCTTCTGGACGCAGGAGCGACGCTCATCGCGGGGACCTCGGCGCACGTCTTCCACGGCGTGGCCTGGCCCGTCATCTTCGACATGGGCGACTTCATCGACGACTACGCCATCGACGATCTGCGCCGCAACGACCTCGGGCTGCTGTTCCTGATCACGCTGGACCGCACGGGCCCGTCCCGGATCGAGGCGGTGCCGCTGCGCCTCGACTACTGCCGCACCCGCCTGGCCGCGGACGCCGACCACCGCTGGATCGCCGACCGTTTCACCCGCGCCTGCGCCGCCTTCGGCACGCGCGTCGAGGCCCGAGACGACCGGCTGGTCATCGAGGCGCCGCCGTCATAGCCGGATCGCGCCGCCGCTACAGCGGATCACCGAGCGGCCCGTACTCGTCCACGAGGGCTTCGGCCCAGTGGGCGGCGAAGTCGGGCTGCGCGCCGTCGACGTCGGTGAACCCGTACTCCTTGTACAGGCCCCAGGTGGCGAGGGCACGGCCGGTCTTGGCAATGATGCCGGGGTCGGCGGCCAGGGCGGCGACGGCCCGTCCGACGTAGGCGGGGGTCTCGGAGTAGGCGAAATGCGGGTCCTTGGCGATGGCGTCCCGCCAGTTGTCCTCGGTGACGCCGAAGTGGTCCAGGACGGCCTCCGACCGCAGGAAACCGGGCGTGACGGCCACGGCCGCGACACCGTGCGGCTTCAGCTCGGCGGCCTGCGCGAACGCCAGCCGGATCACCGCCGACTTCGCGAGATCGTAGAAGAACGAGCCGCGGTAGCGGGCGGTGTTGCCGTCCGTCACCTCCACCACGAGGCCCCGGCCGCGGGCGACCAGCAGGGGAAGCGCGAACCGGCTGGTGATCACGTGGGTCTCCACGGCCTGCCGCAGCAGCCGCAGCCCGGTGTCGAGGTCCTGCTCCCACAGCGGATGCTCCCAGTCGGTCAGCGGGTCGCCGCCCCACACGGAGTTGACGAGCACGTCGAGCCGCCCGTCCTGGTCCGCCGCGATCCGGTCGGCCAGCGCGCGGACCTCGTCCGGACGGCTGTGATCGGTGCGGATGGCGATGCCCGTCCCGCCCGCCGCGGTGACCTGCTCGGCGGTGCCCTCGATGGTCTCCGGGCGTCCGATGTCCGAACTCGCGGAGCCGCTGCTGCGGCCCGTCACGTAGACGGTCGCCCCCGCGGCTCCGCGAGTTCGGAC
>NZ_VCKW01000346.1 GCF_005889715.1 Actinomadura soli | reverse complement strand
ATAGTCGGCGTCAGAAGTGTATAATAGACAGCCGCCTCGCCTGCCCCCCATGACGCGCCTCCCTGGAACCCGCCAACGCGACCCGCACCGTTCCAGCCCCGTCCCCGAAGGCCGCGCCGAACCCCATGCCGCGACCCGGCCAAACCGACAATATTCCTGAACCAACCACCCCGCCAGCCTCGAAACGCCGGCGCGGCCTGGTGACAGGAAGCGGTCAGGTGAGGTGGTACTTCATGCCCATGTGGGAGGGGCGGAAGCCGATCTTCTGGTAGAAGCGCACGGCGTCGGGGCGCTGGCGGTCGGTGGTGAGCTGGACGACGCGGCAGCCGCGGGCGCGGGCCCGGTCGATGGCCCAGTTGATCATGTCCTGGCCGAGGCCGCGGCCGCGCTGCGAGGCGGCCACGCGGACGCCCTCGATCTGGGCGCGCTCGCTGCCGGTGTAGGTCAGGCCGGGGATGAACGTCAGCTGCAGCGTCCCGGCGATCTCGCCGGCGACCTCGGCGACGATCACGGTGTTGTTCGGGTCCTTCTCGATGGCGGTGAAGGCCGTGAAGTACGCGTCCGGAATCTCGTTCCCCGGTGTTTCGCGGGTGGCTCCCAGGGGATCGTCGGCGAGTAGCCGGACGATCTGGGGCAGATCGTCCGCCGTCGCGTCGCGGAAGGTCACTTCTTGATCACGCTGCACACCGCACAGGCTATCCGGACGCTAACTTGCAACGTTCACGAACGTCTTGTAGTACTACATGTTGTAGTACTACGTTGAGTGGAGACCACCTCGGTCCAGCCGAGCTGCCGGTGGTCTCGTCGCCGCGCAGGGAGATCCAATGCACCACACCGAGAACGAGGAACACTGGAGTGACCAGGCCATCTGCCGCGGTGCCGATCCCGACCTGTTCTTCCCGATCGGCTACTCCGCGCCGGTACTGAAGGCGCAGGAGGACGCCGCCAAGGGGATCTGCGCGAACTGCCCGGTGAAGGCCGAGTGCCTGGCATGGGCGCTGCGGGTCGGCGAGCCCGAGGGCATCTGGGGCGGGACGACGCCGGAGGAGCGCCGCTACCTGCGCCGGACCGCCGACGCCCCCGCGCGGCGGCCCCTTCCCGTCATCGTCGTGCGCGGTGACGCGTCCGAGCCGGAGCACGCGTCCGCCGCCTGAGGTGCGCGTCCTGAGGCGCGCGTCCGCCCCGCTGGCACGTTCCGGACGGTCGGCGCGTTGACCGTACAGGGTCGTCCAGACTTACGGTGGCTGACATGAGCGATATCCCCGAGAGGCGGCGTTCCGACGGGCTCGCCAAGCACGGGACGCGCGCCCTGTCGTCGGCGGTCCTGATCGGGTCCGTGACCGCGGTGATGTGGGTCCTGGAGCTGTTCGACCACGCGTCCGACGGATGGTTCGACCGGTTCGGGATCCAGCCGCGCGACGTCGGCGACCTGCCGGACATCTTCACCGCGCCGTTCATGCACGGCGGGTTCGGGCACCTGATGGCCAACACGGTCCCGTTCGTCGTCCTCGGGTTCATCGCGGCGGCGCGCGGCTTCGCGAAGTTCCTGGTCGTGAGCCTGATCATCATCGTGGTCGGCGGGCTCGGGGTGTGGTTCACCAGCTCGGCCAACACGCTCGGATCGAGCATCCTGATCTTCGGCTTCTTCGGCTACCTGGTGGGACGCGGGGTCTTCGAGCGGCGGCTGGTCGACATCGCCATCGCGATCGCCGTCGTCGCCCTCTACGGGACGATGCTGTTCGGCGTCGTTCCCGGCGAGGCCGGCATCTCGTGGCAGGGGCACCTGTTCGGGCTGATCGGCGGCGTGCTGGGCGCGTGGGTCCTGCGCCGCAACACCAGCGCCGAGGCTAGTTCGGCCTGACGGTGACGTCGGAGACGACGGCGTCGCGCGGCAGTTCCAGCGTCGACACCAGCACGCGCGCAACGGTGGCGGGTGCGGCGAAGTCGTCCTCTGCGTAGGGGTGGCCTTCCTGGGCGCGCACCTTCCGCTGCATCTCCGTGGCCGTCCGTCCTGGGTAGACGGTTGTGACGCGCAAGGACGGCTCCTCGGCGCGTAGCGAATCGGCCAGGGCGCGCAGGCCGAACTTGCTCGCCGCGTACGCCGACCACTCCGGGTTGGCGCGCAGCCCGGCGGTCGAGTTGACGAAGACGATGTGCCCTTCTGCGGCGCGCAGCGCGGGAAGCAGGAGGCGTGTCAGCTCCGCCGCGGACACCAGGTTGACCGACAGGTGCTCGATCCACTCGTCCGCCTCCAGGTCGGCGACCGGCGCGAGATGCACCATGCCCGCCGCGTGGACGACGCCGTCCAGCCGCGGGGGAAGCCCGGCCGCCGCGATGGACGCCTCGATGCGGAGCGGCTCCGTCAGGTCCAGCGGGATCGTCGTGACGGACGCGTCGCGCCGCGACGAGGCGACCGCCTCCGGGTTGATGACCTGGGTGGGGGCGTGCGCGCCGCCGCGCAGCCGCCCGGCCAGCTCGCCCAGGCGCTGCGGCGAGCGGGCGGTCAGGACGAGGTCATGCCCGCGCTCGCGCAGCAGTTCGGCGACCGCCGTTCCGATGCCGCCGGTCGCCCCCGTGATCAGATACGTGCCCATACCGTCCCATTCTCGTGGTTCCCCTGTCCGTGTGGACGCCCGGGGCCGCCCGCGGGTTCGCGCCCGGCGCCCGGCCCGGTCCGGGCTGGACGCCGCTCAGCTCGGGCTGGACGCCGGCCGCAGGACGCGCGTCGCCCCCGTGATCAGCGCGGTGGCGAGCACCCAGCCCGTCGTGACCAGCGCGTACGCCACCCACCGCGACCAGCTCACGGCGTCGTACGACAGCTGCTGCCCGAACGTGTCGAGCGGGATCAGCAGATCGAGCGTGTAGATCAGGGCGTGGAAGGCGGGCAGTTCGCTCCCCGGCTTGACCGGGCGCGGCTCCTCGATGGAGAACACCGTCGTCCCGAGGGCGAGCAGGGCCGCGAACCAGGCGAACGCCAGCCAGGGACGGTAGCCGTACCCGACCGTCCAGTCCAGGAGGTGGTTCCAGGCCCTGCCGACCGGGTTCAGGTGGCGGCGGCGCTCCCGGAGCTTGGCCAGCTGCACCTTGCGGGCGAGGTCGTCGTGGCCGATGCCGTGGTACCAGGCGGCGAGCTGCTCGTACGGCTGGAGGTGGAACTCGGGGTCGCGCGACACCCAGCTGAGGCGGTCCTTGAACTCGGCGCCGCGGAGCGTCTCGTAGGTCATGCCGTTCAGGTACAGCTCGTCCGGCCAGACGGACGGATGGTCCATGATCAGCGCGATCCGGGAGTACGACAGCGACACCCGGCCCTTGATCTGCTCCTCGGGCCACAGGAGCAGCTCGTCGGCCTGCAGGTGGCTCGCGTGCAGCGCCATCCGCGCCGGGTCGCCGGAGTCGAGCCGCGCCCTGGAGAACGAGAGGATGCCGTTGAAGCGGGCGCTGCGCAGCCGCACGGTGCCGAGCGCCGAGAAGTCGCGGCTGAACTCGGCGGTGTCCTCGACCACCATGTTCTGCCCGTCCAGGGCGATGCGGCCGGGGTTGACCAGGGTCGTGCCCTCCATGAACAGCCCGCCGCTCATCCGCGCCCCGACGAGCCGCACCCCGCCGGTGATGACCGAGTCCCGGACGTACATCCCGACCTCGACGACGAGGCCGCCGCTGAACAGCGCCCACGACTGCGGGTCCGGCGCGGTGATCGTCGTCCCGTTCATCCGCAGGCCCCCGCCGATCTGCGCCCGCGGCAGCTTGATCGTGCCGTCGACCTGCGAGCCGGACAGGCTGACATAGCCGTCCGCGCGGAGCCCGCCGCCGTCGAACCCGGGCATCCGGCACTTGGCGAACCGGAGCTGGCGCGTCTCGGCGTTGGTGAAGTCGGGCTCCTCGACGAGCCGGCACCGCTCCAGGCGCAGCTCGTGCTCGACCCTCCCGCCCGAGACGTCCAGCGTCCCGGTGATGTAGGCGCCGCGCAGGCGCACCGCGGCCACCGCGCCGGGACGGGAGTCGCCCGCGCCGAGCAGCAACCGGGTGATGATCTCGGCGCGGACCATCCGCTCGGGCAGCGGCCCGGCGGGACGGTCGGCGCCGAGATCGACCGTCGCGCCGGTGGGGAACGCGGCCCAGAGGCGCTGTTCGGCGTCGTTGAGTCCGGGGGGCTGGGGCACGAACACTCTTTCTACGTGGAGATCCCCTCCGCGATCAACGTCGCGGAGGGGATCCCGTAAGCGGCTGGACGGTCTAGAAGAAGCCGCGGCGGCGTCCGGCGTCCTTGAGGAAGCCGTCGAGCTGCTGCTCCCAGTTGGTCTGCTCGACGGTCGCGTAGTCGACGGTGAACCGGCTGAACGCGTCGCGGCCCTCGGTGAACGCGCCGCCGCGCTTGTCGAGCTCCAGCACGACCTCCATCGACTGCGGGTACGACACGAACGTCACCTCAAGCTGCTTGATGCCGCGCGCGTACGTGCTCGGAGGGTAGAACTCGATCTCCTGGTAGAACGGCAGTTCCTGGTGGACGCCCCAGATGCGCCCCTTCTCGCAGTCGGCGTTGCGGAACTGGAAGCCGAGGTTGGAGAACGCCGCGAGGATGCGCTCCTGCGCGGGCAGCGGGTGCACGGCGATCGGGTCGAGGTCGCCCGGGTCGACCGCGCCCGCGACCTCCAGTTCGGTCGCGAGACCGACCGTGGTGCCGCGCAGCGGCTGCCCGTACATGTGGGTGAGCGGCGCCTCCCACGGGATGGCGAACTGGAACGGGATGCTGTGCCTCGCGCCGTCGTCCAGCTCGAAGGCACCGGCCACCGGCAGCTTGGCGTACTCCAGGTTGGACGTGTACTCGTTGTCGCCCGACTCGATCTCGACCCTGGTGCGCAGGGCGAGGTTCACCGACTTGATGTCGGAGTCGTGCTGGCCCCCGATGATGGTGATCTCGCCGGTGATGGCACCACCGGGCCTGGTGTTCGGGTCGTGCAGGGTCGTTTCGATCGACGGGCCGCCGATGCCCATCGCCTGCCGCAGCTTCTTGAAGACCAAGGTCCGTCCTCCCGTTTTCGAGCACTCCGGGCGCTCTCGTCCCATACGTCCGGGCGCCCTCGTCCCATAGACGCTGTTACGGGAGATTACGTTCCTCAGTGCCTTCGTGACCTGCGAATGGCCGCGTTGACGGCCGTCAGTGGCCACCGCCTCCGGCGAGGTTGAGGCCGACGACGCCGACGAGGATGAACGCCAGCGCGGCGATCTTGAGCGCGGACACCTCGTCGCCGAGCAGGAGCATGCCGAGCGTCGCCGTCCCGACCGCGCCGATCCCGACCCACACCGCGTAGGCGGTGCCGACGTCGAGGTTCTTCAGGGCCAGGCTGAGCAGGCCGAAGCTGGTCACGGCGAAGACGAGGAAGCCGGCGGACGGCAGCGGTTCGGTGAAGCCCTTGCTGCCCTTCAGGCACAGAGCCATCGCGACCTCGAAGAGGCCGGCGGCGACGACGAGGATCCAGGCCATGGTCACCCTCCCGGGAGACGAGACGACTGCTGTCACGCGCCGTCTTCGCCTACCGGGTACGACGCACCTCGTCCGGGAGGGACCATCGGCCCTCACCAGCGTCAACGACCCTGCGCCGAAGGACATTCCGCCGAAGGACATTCCGCCGAAGCCTCCGGACGCCGGAAAGGTTCAGGATCGGCCGAGCGCGCGGTACTCCCAGCCCGCCGACCGCCATCGCGCCGCGTCGAGGGCGTGCCGTCCGTCCACCATCCGCTTGTGCCGGACGACCTCCGCCAGCGCCTCAGGGCGCACCTCGCGGAAGTCCGACCACTCGGTCAGCAGGACGACGACGTCGGCGTCACTGGCCACATCGAACGCGCTGTCGCCGTACCGCAGCTCGGGGAACGCGCGGCGGGCGTTGTCGAGGGCCGCCGGGTCGTAGACGCGGACGTCGCCGCCGAGACCGTGCAGGGTGCGGGCCACGTCCAGCGCGGGAGCGTCGCGGATGTCGTCGGAGTTGGGCTTGAACGCGGCGCCCCAGACGGCGATGCGCCGTCCGGTGAGGTCGCCGCCGAGCGCCTCGCGGACGAGGTCGACCGTGCGGGCGCGGCGGCGCCGGTTGATCTCGTCCACCTGGCGCAGGAACGACACGGCCTGCCCGACGCCGATCTCCTCGGCGCGGTGCGCGAACGCCCGGATGTCCTTCGGGAGGCAGCCGCCGCCGAACCCGAGCCCGGGACGGAGGAACTTGCCGCCGATCCGCTCGTCGAGGGCGAGGGAGTCGGCGAGGTCCTTGATGTCGGCGCCGACGGCCTCGCACACCTCCGCCATCGCGTTGATATAGGAGATCTTGGTGGCGAGGAAGGAGTTGGCGGCGACCTTGACCAGCTCGGCGGTGGCGAGGTCCGTGCGGATCACCGGGGTGCCGAGGTCGAGGACGGGCTTGAACGCGGCGCGCAGCCGCTCGTCCGCCCAGTCGGACGCGACGCCGAACACGAGCCGGTCGGGGCGCATGGTGTCGTCGACGGCGAAGCCCTCGCGGAGGAACTCGGGGTTCCACGCCAGTTCGACGTCGTCGCCCGCGGGAGCGAGGTCGTGGACGAGGCCGGTGAGGCGCCGCGCCGTCCCGACCGGCACTGTCGACTTCCCGACGATGAGGGCGCGGCGGCGCAGCAGCGGGGCCAGCGAGCGGACGGCGGAGTCGACGTAGGTCAGGTCGGCGGCGTCCGACCCGGGGAGCTGCGGTGTCCCGACGCAGAGGAAGTGGACGTCGCCGAAGTCGGCGGCCTCCACGTACGAAGTGGTGAACCGGAGCCGGCCCGAGTCGAGCGCCTTGGTGAGCAGCTCGGGCAGTCCGGGTTCGAAGAACGGGACCTCGCCGGACGCCAGCCTGCCGATCTTGTGCTGGTCGACGTCCACGCCGAGGACCTCGAAGCCGAACGCGGCCATGCAGATCGCGTGCGTGGCGCCGAGGTAGCCGGTCCCGATGACGGTCAGTCTCGGGACCTCCGCCTCCCTGTGTTTCATGTGCACCTCCTCTTTGTGCCGCGGGTGAACTGCTGTCGCGGGGGTTGGCAATGGCGGGGGATTGCGGTGGCG
>NZ_VCKW01000345.1 GCF_005889715.1 Actinomadura soli | reverse complement strand
AGATGTGTATAAGAGCCAGGCGTGGGATCGGTCCGACGCCCTGCCGGTCGTCCGGGCCGTGAACTACGGCGTGGAGAGCGGGCGGGGGCTGCTGCTCCTGCAAGGGCTCGCCCGGCGGTGGGGGACGCGGCCGCTGAGCGAGGGCGGGAAGGTCGTCTGGGCCGAGATCGAGCCCGTGCGCGCGTGAACGACGGGGTCATGCTGCTGTTCCTGCGGCAGATCTTCCCCGAATGGTCGATCACGCGGGACGCGGACGGTGTCTGGCGGGCCAGGGGGCGTGTTCGAGTGTGGGCCTCGTCCGTTGAGGGGGTGCTGGACGTGCTCGCCATGGCCGAGCCCGAAGCGGGCGAGCGGGTGAGGCGTTTCTTCGCGGTGGCGCCTGAGAACTGACGCATGGCCCGCATTGGCCAATCTCTACGCCCCGGGTGTCGGCGTCAATACGCTCTGTTGTAGTCGTCCGACGATCGGGGTCAGGCCATGGTGAAACTTCGGCTCGTGGTCGCCGCGTGCATTCTCCCGTTGCTCGCGGGCTGTGGCGGGGTCGGTGATCCCGGATCGGGGGATCCTCCTGCAACTGGTCTGGGGAACGGAGGAACGGGCGGGCAGAAAGGCGGGCAAGGAGGCGGGCAGAAAGGCGGGGGTGGGCAGCGCTTTCCCTGGAGCCTGCCCGCCGGTAACGAAGACACCAATCCCGGAATCGGGAAGATTTATGAGATGATCCGAAGGGGAGAATGCGCGAGCGCGAATGCGGCGCTTGATGATATGCGCGGCCGTCCCGCTGAGGACGTTCTTCTGACACTGCGGGAACGCACGCTCCTTCGGGCCGGGGCCGCGCTCTGCAACGGGGACAGTGCGACCGCGCAGAGGTACTTTGGTGACTACGGCTGGCCTGGGGGCTCGATTGCGAGCGATTTCGAGTGCCATATGTATGTGGCCGCGGGCAGTTTCCTCCTTCAGCGGCCCAAATCCTCGTTCGCCAGTTGTCCGCCCCTGCCGCAGGACGGCCCGGACAGCCCAGGGCCGATCGAGTCACCTCCGACCGAGTCACCCGACCCGTCGCCGCCGACATCGGCCGGGCCGTCCGACACGCCCTCGCTAGGGGGAGGGGTCGATTGACGTCGCCGGGTCCTGCCGGGGACGCGGACGAGGGTTCAACGGAGGGCGTTGCGCCGAGTGCTCTTCGGTGGCTGGCCGGGGTGCTGGCGAATGTGACGGTCCTGACGGCGCTCCTCGTCTATTTCGGCTGGCAGCGCAATGACGTGATGACCGATCGCCTGGGAATCGAGGAGAGCATCCTTGGGCAGTCGACGCGCGACTATTTGCTGCGCAGCGTGCGACCGGCCCTGGTTCTGCTCCTGGTGATCGCCGCCGGCGGGCTGATATGGCTCCAGCTCGACCGGGTGCTCGCGCCCAGGATTCGGGAGCGCGGGGCCGCCGACCGTGTCGTCCGCTACAGCTTGCGGCTGCTGACGTGGGCCTGGGTTCTGCTGCCGCTCGTGGTCTTCGTCTTCGGGACGGTTTCCGGGGCGTTCGTGTTCACCGGTGGTCAGGAGTTCGCCTTCATCGCCTGGCCGCTCAGCATTGGGGCGGGCGCGCTGCTCACCTACTACGGGATGCATCTGCGTGGGACGGTCGCTCCGGACAAAGAGCCGCTGCTGCGGATCTTTGTCGCCATCACCGTGGTGGTCATGCTTTTCTGGGGGACGTCCAACTACGCGACCCTGCAAGGCAGGACCCTCGCGGATCGGCTCATCGGAAATATGCGCGGGCAGAACGAGGTCACCGTTTACAGTTCCAAGCGGTTGTTCCTCACGGGGGCCGGGGTGGCGGAGGCGGAGCTTCCGGGGAAGAACAACGCTTATAGCTACCGGTACTCAGGGCTGCGCCTATTGGCCCACGCCGGGGGCCGTTACTTCCTGGTGTCCGACCAGTGGGCACCGGGGAAGGGAGCGGTGATGGTGCTAAGGGAAAAGGATTCCGCGTTGCGGATGGAATTCTCGCGTAGCTGATCTGCCCGGCGTGCTAGCGGTCGTCCTGTGTGAGGCGGTTGGCGAGGATCGTGGCGCCCTTCACGGCTGCTTGATCGTCCAGCTTGGAGAGGAGAAGGGGAGGGGACGGGCGGAAGAGGAGGCGGTCCGCCAGGCGGGGCGTCAGGGGGTTGAGCAGGGCTTCGCCTGCCTGGGCCAGGCCGCCGCCGATGATGATCAGGCCCGGGTCGACCAGGAGCGTTGTGGCGGCCAGGCCGTCGGCGAGAGTGTCCAGGGCGTCGGACCAGATTTGTTCCGCCTTTTGGTCGCCGTTCTTTTCGGCGCGGGCGATGACCTCTTCCGCCGGGACGTTCTCGCCGTAGCGTCGGGAGATCGCGGCGGCTGAGGCGTAGGTTTCCAGGCAGCCCTTGTTGCCGCAGGCGCAGTCTTCGCCGTCCGGACGGACGACCACATGGCCTATCTCGCCGCTCCAGCCTGCGGCACCCGGGTACGGGGTGTTGTTGACGATGAGGGCGGCGGCTATTCCTGTTCCTATCGCCATGAAGACGAAGTCAGCGGCGTCGCGGCCTGCGCCGAGGACCGCTTCCGCCAACCCGGCTGCGCGGACGTCGTGGCCAATGGCGACGGGGATTCCTAGGCGTTCCCGTGCCAAGTGCAGCATGGGGACGTTCCGCCAGCCCAGGTTGGCCGAATAGACGGCGGTGCCTGTCGACTCGTCCACGATGCCGGGGACGACGATTCCGGCGGCGTGGGCGGGGGAGCCCAAGGACGACGCGCGGGCGGTCAGGTGGGCGGCGAAGCCGAGGATGCCCGCCACTGGGTCGGTGTGGTCCGTGGGCCAGGATTCTGCGGCCACGACCTCGGAGTTCTCGCTTATCGCGGCCTTCATGGTGGTCCCGCCCACGTCCAGGCCGATGACGCTCATTTGACCGAACCCGCCGTCAGGCCGCCGATGAGGTAGCGCTCGATGAAGATGAACAGGATGACCACCGGGACGATCGCTATCAGGGACGTGGCGAAAAGATACTGCCAATGTGCCTGGTACTGGGTGACGAAGGACGGGATTGCCACCGTGAGCGGGCGCCGGTCCGGGGAGGCTGTGACCGTCAGCGCCACGATGTACTCGTTCCACGATGCGATGAACGTGTAGACGACGGCGGTGACGACGCCCGGCATGGAAATGGGCAGCGTGATGCGGGTGAGCGCGCCGACGCGGCCCGCGCCGTCCAGGAAGGCGGCCTCTTCGAGTTCCCTCGGGATGCTGGAGAAGTAGCCGTGCAGGATCCAGATGCAGAACGGCAGGTTGAACGCGGCGTTCACCAGGATGAGAGAGAGGAGCGTGTCGGTCAGGTCCAGGGCGACCATTTCGCGGTAGATGCCGATGACGAGGGCGGTCGGCGCGAACATCTGCGTGACCAGGACGAGCAGAAGGAACGCGCCGCGTCCGCGGAAACGGTTCCGGGCGGTGTAGTACGCGGCGGGCATCGCGCAGGCCAGGGTCACGACGGTGGCGACGGCCGCGACGGTCAGGGACACCCGCATGTACGTCCAGACCGGGGCGGCCGACCAGACGTCGATGAAGTTCGACCACGTCCAATGCGAGGGAAGGTAGGTGCCGGGTGATGCGGTCAGTTCGCGCTCGGGTTTCAGCGCGGTGATGAACATCTGCAGGTAGGGGAGCAGGAAAGCCAGCGCTACCAGCCAGCCGACGCCCGCGAGGACGATCCGCCGGGTCATCGCGCGAACCCCAGCCCCCGGGTCATCGGACTTCCTCTCGCCAGCGGGCGGCGCGCAGATACATCAGCACCATCACGAGGATCAGGACGAAATTGACGACCGCCATCGCGCCGGACTCGCCGACGTTCTGGTCGTAGAAAGCCATCTTGTACATGAACGTGGTGGTGGTGTCGGTGTCGTGGCCGGGCCCGCCGCCCGTCATCGCCCAGATGATCGGAAAACTGTTGAACACGTTGATGACGTTGATGATCGAGGCGATGAGAATGGCGGGGCGCAGGAGCGGGAGCGTGATGCCGACGTAGGTCCGCAATGGCCCGGCGCCGTCCACGCGGGCCGCCTCGTACACCTCCGACGGGATCGTCTGGAGGCCGGCGAGGATCACGAACGACGTGAACGGAAGCGAGACGAACACCGCGACCCACATCATCCACAGCATCGCCTCGGCGGGGTGCGCGAGCCAGTTCACCGGCTCGTCGATCAGGTGCAGGTCGAGCAGGACGCGGTTGACGAGCCCGGAGTAGTTGTCCAGCATCCACTTCCAGATCAGCGCCGTCATCAGCACCGACGCGGCCCACGGGACGACGACGGCCCAGCGGACGGCGCGGCGGCCCGGGAAGCGGGCGTTCAGGAGCTGGCCGAGCGCGAGCGACAGCGCCATCGTGACGGCCACGATCCCGCCGACCCACAGCAGCGTCCGCAGCACGACGGGGATCAGGCCGTCCTCGTCGAACAGGTCGCGGTAGTTGCCGGCGCCGCGGTACCCGACCGTCACGCCGGACGACGTGATGTCCTGCAGCGACGTGCGGACCATCTCGATGACCGGCCACAGTACGACGACGGAGATGAGCGCGAGGGACGGGCCCAGCCACAGCAGCGGCGTCAGCGCCCGCCCGGCCCGCCTGGGCAGGGAGGGGCGGGGCGCCTGGGAGGTGGCGGCCCGCCGCCGCCCAGTCTTGAGATCCCGCACTCAGCCGGCCTTCTCGGCCGTCTCCTGGATCTTGTCCAGGACCTTCTTCGGGTCGTCGTCCGCCACGGAGGCGCCGAGGTCCTGCTTGACCGCGCCCGCGACGGCCGACCACGCCGGGTTGGACGTCGGCGCGAACCTCGACGCCGGAAGCGCGTCCACGAACTGCTTCATGTACGGGTCGGCGCTGAGCGCGTCACCGGCGGATCTGGTCACCGGCAGGAAGCCCTCCGTGGTGAGGAATTTGGACGTGTTCTCCTTCTGGTAGACGAAGTCCAGGAACTTCTTGATGGCGTCCTTGTTCTTGCCGCCGGCCTTCTTGAACGCGACGAGGACGTCCATGACGCCGGGCGTGTTGTGCTCGTTTCCGCTCCTGCTCGGCAGCGGCGCGACGCCGAAGTCGAGGTTCTTGGTCACCGGCTCGATGAATCCGGCCTTCGTGAAAGGACCGCCGATCGACATGCCGATCCTGCCCTGCGCGAACTGGTTGAACACCGTCTTGCGGTCGGTGCTCTCCGGGTTCGGCTGCGTCAGCCCGGACTTGTTGAGGTCCTTGAGGAAGGCGAGCGTGTCGACGTTGGCCTTCTGGTTGATGGCCCATTTCCCGGACGCGTCCACCCAGCCGCCGCCGTTGTTCATCGCCCAGGAGTAGAACTCGACCTGCGCCTCCTCGGGACCGAGCGGCAGCCCGTATCCGATCGCGCCCGCCTTCTTGATCTTCTCCGCGTTCGCCCTGACCTCGTTCCAGGTCTTCGGCGGGCCGGTGATTCCGGCCTTCGCGAACAGGGGCTTGTTGTAGAAGAGGAGGCGGGCGCTGGAGATGAACGGGATACCGTACTGCTCGCCGTTGTACTTGGCCTGCTCGACGAACGTGGGAGTGAAGTCGCCCAGCGTGGCGGGGGACACGACCTCGGACGCCTTGTAGACGAGGCCGTCGCGGGCGAAGTCGGAGAACGCGTTGTAGTTGAGGACGTCGGGGACCTGTTTCGTCTGGACGTAGGTCTTGACCTTGGCGTCCATCTGCGTCCAGTCGACCATCTCAAGGTTGACCTTGTAACCGGAGTTCTTGGACTCGAACTTCTTGATGAGTGCGTCCCAGTAGGGCTGGGCCTTCTCGTCGTAAATGGCCGCGACGAACTTGATGCTCTTCCCGTCGGAGTCGTCGCTGGATGAGCTGCCCTTGCCGCAGCCACCGGCGCTGAGCGCCACTGTCAGGCCCGCGGCGACGACGCCTAAGAGGTGCCGATTCATCTGTCCCCGCCTTCTCCCGGCTGCATGGTCGACGTGCTCCAGCACGCGGGCGCGCAGCGCGCCCGCGTCGAGATTCCCGCTGAAGTCGTGCTGCGGGCCATCGGTCCGCATGCTGCCCAGTACTGCGGTCGGAAATCGATTTCGGTCCGCCCCTGACTCCCATTTCGCGCATGAATAAATGGGTGGGTGCGATCCGATTGTGAGCTGATCACAAACGCGCGTCGTGACCATGAAGATAAACAGCGGATACTGCCGGTTCAAGGTTTTCTTAAGGCAAGTTTCTTAACTGTTATCGGGGTGTCGTGGGGCCTTGATCTTTGGACAGGTGCACACTCTGGACTGGACTGGTCTAGTCCGAAGGAGTGCTCGTTTTCAGCGCATCGCGTCCGTTCGGCCCGCCGCGTCCGGCGGAGGGGCGTCCTGATGCGGCCACCTGCGGCGATGCTCGGTGGGTCACCCGGCGGTCACCCGGACGCCACTCACGGGTGGTCCAGCGGCCTTCTCGCCCTCCGCCTGGCCTGTGACCTGTTTTGCCCTCCCTTGACCGGGTACCCCGGCGCCGTGCCCAGAACGGGCACCAGCGAAAGGGACTGGCAAGGCGATAAGGATCGGCGAGGGGACATGAACTTCCGGACAGGGCTGGCCGTCGGGGCCGGCGGAGCGGTGGCCGCGCTGTCGGCGCGGCGCCTGGGCCGCCGGGCTCTGGGCGGGCTCGTCCAGCGGCTTGAACGGCGTTTGGAGCGCGCCGTCCGGAGCCTTACGGCCGCCGCCGAGCGAGGCGGTCCGCTCGTCAAGGCCGCCCTGGCCGGAGTCAAGGCGCTGCACGAGGGCAAGTCCCCGTTCCGCGCGCTGCTGAGCTTCGGCTGGACGGCCCTGAAAGAGACCCTCGCCCGCATCTTCGGGCGTGGACGAAGGGGGAAGCCGACCAACATCGTTGAACAGACCGACGTGGGCGCCCCGCGCCGGCTCGTCTACGACCAGTGGACGCGGTTCGAGGACTTCCCGTCCTTCATGAAGAAGGTCGTCAGCGTCGATCAGACCGAGGACGGGAAGCTGCACTGGAAGGCGAAGATCTTCTGGTCGAGCCGGACCTGGGAGTCGACGATCGTCGAGCAGGTGCCGGACGAG
>NZ_VCKW01000344.1 GCF_005889715.1 Actinomadura soli | reverse complement strand
GCCGCGGCCCGGGCGTCCAGGCCCGGGCCGCGGCCCCGCCCCGGCGCGTGTCGGCGCGTGTCAGCGCGGTGTCATCGGCCGCGGCGCTGGTAGGTCCGCACCGACAGCGGGACGAAGACGGCGAGCAGCAGCGCCGACCAGCCGAGCGTGGCGGCGACCGGGTGCGCCAGCGGCCACGCCAGGCCGGCGCCGTCCGCGGGCGCGCCCGGGTTGCCGAACAGGTCGCGGCAGGCGGCGGTGAGGGCGCTGACGGGGTTCCAGTCGGCGATGACCTGCAGCACCGTGGGCATCCCGCCGGTGGGGACGAAGGAGTTGGACAGCATGGTGACGGGGAACACCAGCGGGATGAGCTGGTCGGCGGTCTGCTCGTTCCTCACCACCAGGCCGAGGTAGCACCCGGCCCAGCTCAGCGCGTACCGCATCAGCGCGAGCAGCAGGAACGCCTCGGCGGTGGGCCACACGCCGCCGTGGGCGCGCCAGCCGACCAGGAGCCCGGCGGCGGCCATGACGGCCAGGCCGAGGACCCCGCTGAGGATCTCGGCGCCGGTCTGCCCGAACGGGACGGCGGAGCGGGCGACGGGCATGGACCGGAACCGGTCCATGACGCCGCGGGAGGCGTCGGTGGCCACGCGCAGGGTGACGGCCATGGTGGCGGTGAAGGTGACCATCGCGAACAGGCCGGGCATCAGGTATTCGCGGTAGTTCCCGCCGCCGGGCACGGTGATGGCGCTGCCGAACACGTACCCGAACAGCACCACCATCGTCGCGGGGAAGATCAGCGCGCCGATAAGCTCGCCGGGCTCCTGGCGGAGGCGCGACAGTTCGCGGCCGATGAGGGTGAGGCCGTCGGTGAGGGTCCAGCGGAGGCGCCCGGCACGGGAGGCGGGCGCGGTGAGGGCGGTCATCGGACGGCCTCCTTCCGCCGCCGGGCGGCGCCGGGGGTTTCGGTGGTTTCGGTCGTGGTGCCGGCGGGGCCGCCGGTGAGGCGCAGGAACACCTCGTCCAGGGTGGGGCGGCGCAGCGCGACGTCGGCGACGGTGACGCCGGCGCGGTCCAGTTCGCGGACGACGTCGGCGAGCCGGACGGTCCCGGCGGCGAGCGGGACCGACAGGCGCCCGGCGTCCAGGGCGGGGTGTGCGCCGGCGAGGCGGTGCAGGACGCCGGCGGCGCCGCCGGCCGCGGCGGGGTCGTCCAGGACGACGTCGAGCCGGTCGCCGATGGAGGCCTTGAGCCGGTCCGGGGTGCCGGTGGCGATGACGCGGCCGCGGTCGACGACGGCGATGTCGTCGGCGAGCCGGTCGGCCTCGTCCAGGTACTGGGTGGTGAGCAGGACGGTGGTGCCGTCGGCGGCCAGCTCGCGGACGGCGTCCCAGATCTCGCCGCGGCCGCGGGGGTCCAGGCCGGTGGTGGGCTCGTCCAGGAACAGCACCTGGGGCCGCAGGATCAGGCTCGTGACCAGGTCGAGGCGGCGGCGCATCCCGCCGGAGTAGCCGGCGACCCGCCGGTCGGCGGCCTCGGCGAGCCCGAACCGCTCCAGCAGCTCGTCGGCCCGGCGGCGCGCGTCGCGGCGCGACAGGTGGTAGAGGCGGCCGAACAGGCGCAGGTTGCCGCGCCCGGTGAGCTTCTCGTCGACGGCCGCGTACTGCCCGGCCAGCCCGATCCGCTCCCGCACCCGGTCGGGGTGCCGGGCGACGTCGTATCCGGCGATGCGGGCGCTGCCGGAGTCGGCGTCGGCGAGGGTCGCCAGGATCCGCACCGCGGTGGTCTTTCCCGCGCCGTTGGGCCCGAGGACCCCGCAGACCGTCCCGGCGGGGACGGTGAGGTCGAGGCCGTCGAGGGCCTGGGTGTCGCCGAAGCGCTTGCGCAGCGCCTCGGCGACCACGATCGGTTCGCCGGTCACGAGGGGCCTCCAGCACTATCTGAGTACGATGTACGCAACTGATGGACGCCAGCGTAAACAACTGGGTACGTCGTACGCAACTAGGATGCTCGGAAGGCGAGGGCGAGGAGGACCGGTGTCAGGCGGCGACTTCGTGAGCATCTGGTCGGTCCCCGAGCGGCCCGAACGGCAGGGACGCGGGCCCCGCCCCGCCTACAGCCGCACCCAGATCACCGAGGCGGCCATCCGGATCGCCGACGCCGACGGCCTGGACGCCGCGTCCATGCGCCGCATCGCCGCCGACCTCGGCACCGGCGCGATGTCGCTGTACCGCTACGTCCCCTCCCGCGACGTCCTGCTCGACCTGATGGCCGACCACGTCCTGGCCGAGATGGACATGCCCGCCCGCCCGTCGGGCGACTGGCGCGCCGACCTGGCCCTGTTCGCCGAGCGGACCCGCGCGGTGTGGAGGCGGCACCCCTGGCTGGCGGGCCTGCACCGGCCGCGCGCCGTGCCCGGCCCCAACCGGCTGCGGCTGACGGAGTTCGCGTTCGGCGCCCTGGACGTCGGCATCCCCATCGACGAGATGTTCACCCTGCTGGACATGCTCGGCGGCTACGTCGAGCGGGTCGTGCGCGGCGAGATCGAATGGGCGCGCGAGAGCGAGCAGACCGGGATGACGCCCGAGCGGTGGATGATGCAGAGCGGCCCCTACGTCCGCGAACTGCTGGAGAGCGGCGCGTACCCGATGTTCGAGCGCATCGTCATCGACGCGCGGCTGCCGCACATGACGCCCGACGAGCAGTTCCGCTACGGACTGGACCGCGTCCTGGACTGCATCGCCGCCGTCCTGCCGTCCCCCTGACCCTCCCCCGCCTGCCAGGACGCAGGCGCGGGCGTGCGCGGGCGTGCGCGGGCGGGCGTGGGCAGCGTGGGTCTCCCCGGCAGGGATCGAACCTGCGCTTCCGGCTTCGGAGGCCGGTGCTCTGTCCGCTGAGCTACGGGGAGCGGGACCCCGCCCCCAGGGTGACAGCGGGGGCGGGGCGGCGACCCCGATGGGATTCGAACCCACGGCGTCCGGCGTGACGGGCCGGTGCTCTGACCGCTGAGCTACGAGGTCGTGAACGTCGAAAAAGGCAACCGGAGACGGAAAGGGCCGCTCTTCCGGGGTGGGAAGGCGGCCGCCGCGCGGGGCGCGGACGTCAGGGGGCCGCCGGCCCGGTGACGCGGGCCCGGTCGCGATCGCGGTCGCGGCGTCGCCGTCGGCGCATCATGATCGCTCCCTCCGGTGCCGGGGGCCGCCGGTCCTCGCGGCGCCCACGTGATCTCCAGGGTGCCCGCGCCGCCCGCCCGGCCGCAACGCGTTTTCCCGGCGGGGGACGTTTCCATTGAGTGGAACGATGAAGTTCCCGCACGCGTCCGGCATGGCGAGGGTGGAAACCGGGGATCTGCGTGCGTGCGCGGGTCCGCGCGCACAACCCCGCAAGCGAGGAGGAGCGATGGCGTTGCTTGACCCCGGCGTCTGGACCGGGAAGATCTTCGACGGTGGCTGGACCACCGCCGCCGGCGGCGTCTACGACGTCACCGAGCCCGCGACCGGAGGGACGCTCGGCACCCTGGGCCAGGCCTCCGCCGCGGACGTCCAGCGCGCCGCCGAGACCGCCGCCTCCGCGCAGCGCGACTGGGCCGCCCGCACCTACGAGGAACGCGCGGCGGTGCTGCGCCGCGCCGGGCGCCTGTTCGAGGACCACGCCGCCGAGGTCCAGGACTGGATCGTGCGCGAGTCCGGGTCGATCCCGCCCAAGGCGGAACTGGAGGCGCACTTCGCGGCGAGCCTGTGCTACGAGTCGGCGGCGCTGGCCTCCCACCCGCAGGGGCTGGTCCTGCCGTCGGCGCAGCCGAGATGGAGCCTGGCACGGCGCCGCCCCGCCGGGGTCGTCAGCGTGATCGCGCCGTTCAACTTCCCGCTCATCCTGTCGATGCGGTCGGTCGCGCCGGCGCTGGCGCTCGGCAACGCCGTGCTGCTCAAGCCCGACCCGCGCACCGCGGTGTGCGGCGGTGTGACCGTCGCGCGGATCTTCCAGGAGGCCGGGCTGCCGGCGGGCCTGCTGCACCTGCTGCCCGGCGGCCGCGAGGCCGGCGAGGCGGTCGTGGCGGCGCCGGAGGTGCGGGTGGTGTCGTTCACCGGCTCCACCGCCGCCGGACGCAAGATCGGCGAAGTGTGCGGGCGGCTCCTCAAACGCGCCCACCTGGAACTCGGCGGCAACAACGCGCTGATCGTCCTGCCCGGCGCGAAGGTCACCGACGCGGTGTCGGCGGGCGCGTGGGGCGCGTTCCTGCACCAGGGGCAGATCTGCATGACCTCCGGGCGGCACCTGGTGCACGAGAGCCTGCACGAGGAGTACGTCGCGGCGCTGGCCGACAAGGCCGACAAGCTGCCCGTCGGGAACCCGGCGTCCGGGCCCGTCGCGCTCGGCCCCATCATCGACGAAGGACAGCTCGCCCACGTCGACGAGCTGGTGCGCGGCACCGTCGCGGCCGGCGCGCGGCTCGCCGCGGGCGGCACCCACGAGGGCCTGTTCTACCGCCCCACCGTCCTGGCCGAGGTCACCCCGGACATGCCCGCCTACGCCCAGGAGGTGTTCGGGCCCGTCGCGCCCGTCGTGCCGTTCGCCACGACCGAGGAGGCGATCGCGCTCGCCGCGGCCAGCGAGTACGGGCTGTCGCTCGGCATCCTCGGCGACGTCGGGCAGGCCATGCGGATCGCCGACGCGGTCCCGACCGGGCTGGTCCACATCAACGACCAGACCGTCAACGACGAGCCCGTCGTCCCGTTCGGCGGGCTCGCGGCCTCCGGGAACGGGTCGCGGTTCGGCGGGCCCGACGCCAACATCGAGGCGTTCACCGAGACACAGTGGGTCACGATCCGCGACCAGATCGCCACCTACCCGTTCTGACCCCGCCCGGCCCGCGCCCCGGCGACCATCTCGGGGCGCGGCGGGGTGGTCGCCAGGGCGGTCAGGGCGTGTCGTGGCCGTGCAGGACGCGCACCAGCGCCACCCACTGGTCGGGATGGACGAACGCGACGACGGCGTCCCGCGGCACCCCCGCCGCGCGGAACGCCGCGTCCACCCGCCCCACCGATAAGCGCGGCGCAGCGAGGCGCGCGCGTGTTCTGGGTGTTGCGGGTGTTGTGGGGCCTTGGGGTCACGGTGGGTGTCCTCGGCTTGCGGCCTCGGCGGGCCGGTCGGGACGGGCCGCACCCGTGGCTCACCCCGGGGAAGCGCGCAGCGCGTGACCGGTGCCCGGCGGCCCGCCCGAAATGGTCGGCGGACGCTCGAAGGCCCTGGACACCGCAGGCGGAAGACACCGCAGACACCGCGAAAAACAGATCACGCCGGATCAGGGTGCGCCGGATCGGCGGCGCACGGCGGGCCCGCCGAGACGTCTCGGCGGGGGCCGCGGGAAGGTCAGGCGCCGGTGCGCGCTGGGCGGTCCAGGGCGGGGCGACGCTCACGCAGCCGGACGTACGCGGCCACGGAGACGGCCACCCGGGCCGCGCTCTTTGTCATACCTGACATGCGCGCCAGCGTAGTGCCGGGCCCGCGCCCGCCCCAATAGGTTTTCCCGCCCGTCACGTGACCGGACCTTAAAGATCGTTCACCATCCCGTTTAACCCACTTGACGTGGGCAATCACAATTCCACAACCCCCGGAACCGGAACCCCGCGCCGAGGTCGAGGAGGCCACATCGTGTACAGGACGCACGAGATGCGGATGGTCCGGATCGAAGAGTCCGGGCGTGAGGAATGGGCCTGCCCCACCTGCGGCCGCCGTATGCTGCTGCGCTGGCCACCGCACTACGAGAAGCAGGTCGTCGAGCCCGGCGACGCACGGGCCGGCCACATCGCCAGCTCAGCCGACACCGGCTCCGCCGACGTCCCATCAGGCACCTCCGCCGACGTCCCCGGCACGCCCGCGGGGACGTCCAACGGAGCACACAACGGCGGGCACAACGGCGCGGTGGACGACACCCCGGAGTCGCCGCAGCGGGCGAGCGCACGGCAATGGCGCAACGCGCGCCGCTGGCTGCGCGAGACCGGCGTCGACGCCGCACCCGCGCCCTCCGCCCGCACCCGCCTGGACCCCTCCGAACCCGTCTGACCCCGTCTGACCGACCAGCCCGAGCCTGCCCTGAGACCGAGGAGGGTGCGCCACGGCGCGTCAGGAGCCGTTCTAGCGGGTCAGGAGCGGGCCATCTCGGTGCGCAGCAGGTCCAGGCCCATCGGGCCCAGGTCCAGGGCGCGCCGGTGGAACTCCTTCAGGTCGAACGCCGCGCCGTCCCGCCGCCGCGCCGCCTCCCGCGCCTCCAGCCAGATCTTCTCCCCCAGCTTGTAGGCGATCGCCTGCCCGGGCCGTCCCAGATACCGGTCGATCTCGAACGCCACCACCGAGTCGGGATCGGGGCCCTTGTGCGCCCGCAGGAACTCGAAGCCCAGCTCAGGCGTCCACCGCTCCCCCTCGTGGAACCCCGTCCCGGCCGGGATCTTCAGCTCCAGATGCATCCCGATGTCCAGGATCACCCGCGCGGCGCGCAGCTGCTGCCCGCCCGCCAGCATCCCCAGCCGGTGCGCCGGATCCCGGTAATGCCCCAGTTCGTCCATCAACCGCTCCGCGTACAGCCCCCACCCCTCGCTGTGCCCCGGATGCAGCTCGCTCGACACCCGCTGGAACCGGTTCAGCACCGGGTTCAGCGTCGTCACACCCAGCTGCAGATGATGGCCCGGCGCGCCCTCGTGGAACATCGTCGACGGGACCGTCCACGTCACGATGTCGCCGGACGGGTCCTCCACCGTCCACCACACCGTCCCCGGACGCGACAGGTCCTCCGCCGGCGCCAGGTAGTAGATCCCCGACTCCACCGGCGGGATCCGGCAGTCGATCCGCCGCAGCGGCTCCGGGATGTCGAAGTGCACCCCGTCCAGATCCGCGATCGCCCGGTCGGCCAGCTCCTGGATCCACTTCCGGAACGACTCGGCACCCGTGATCCGGTACGCCGGATCGGCGTCCAGCGCCGCCAGCACCGCCGGCAGCGGCTCACCCGGCAGGATCCGCGCCGCCTCGTCCGCGATCTCCGCCCGGATCCGCGCCAGCTCCTCCCAGCCCCACGCGTACGTCTCCTCAAGATCAAGCTCCGTGCCCAGGAAGTCCCGCACCCCCAGCCGGTACCGGTCCGCGCCCAGCGCGTCCCGCTC
>NZ_VCKW01000343.1 GCF_005889715.1 Actinomadura soli | reverse complement strand
CGCCAAGGGCGACCCCGGACAGCGGCCCGCGAAGGTGAGCGCCACCGAGTACAAGGCGCTCGTCGGCAAGGCCAAGGCACAGCAGGACGAGACCGCGTCCAAGCTGAACCTCGGCGCGAAGGTCGAGCTGAAGGCGAAGAGCGTCCTGAAGAACCAGGACGGCACCACGCACACCCGCTACACGCAGACCTACGACGGGCTGCCCGTCATCGGCGGCGACATCGTCGTCCACCGCGCCCCGTCCGGCTCCATCACGCGCGTCACCCAGTCGGCCGCCCGGCCGATGAAGGTGAACACCGCGCCGGCGACGCTCGCGTCGACCAGGCCGGCCACGCCGAAGGCGGCGGGCAGCGTCGCGCCGCGCAGGGTCGTCTGGATGGACGCGGCCGGCAACACCGTCCTGGCCTGGGAGACCGTCGTCGGCGGGACGCAGAAGGACGGCACCCCCAACCGGCTGCACGTCCTCACCGACGCCGCCACGGGCAAGAAGATCATCGAATGGCAGGGCGTCCAGAAGGGCACCGGCCGCAGCATGTACGCCGGCACCGTCGAACTTGGCACGTCCCAGTCGGGCGGGTCCTACGTCCTGCGGGACGCCGGGCGCGGCAACCACGAGACGACCGACCTGCGCGGCGGCTCCTCGGGCAAGGGCACCGTGTTCACCGACACCGACGACCAGTGGGGCAACGGGGCGGCGAGCGACCGCCAGACCGCCGGGGTGGACGCCGCCTACGGCGCGGGCCAGACCTGGGACTACTTCAAGACGGTCTTCGGCCGGTCGGGCATCCGCGGCGACGGCGTCGGCGCGTACTCCCGGGTCCACTACGGCCAGTCCTACGTCAACGCCTTCTGGGAAGACGGCTGCTTCTGCATGACCTACGGCGACGGCGAGGGCAATGCCAGCCCGCTGACCTCGCTGGACGTGGCCGGGCACGAGATGACCCACGGCGTCACGTCCAACACGGCCGGGCTGATCTACCAGGGCGAGTCCGGCGGCCTGAACGAGGCCACGTCCGACATCCTGGCCACCGCCATGGAGTTCTGGTCGAACAACCCCGCCGACGTCGGCGACTACCTCATCGGCGAGAAGATCGACCTCTTCGGCAACGGGACGCCGCTGCGCTACATGGCGCGCCCGAGCCAGGACGGCAGCTCGCTCGACAACTGGAAGCCCGGCGCCGGGAACGTGGACGTCCACTACTCCTCGGGCATCGCGAACCACTTCTTCTACCTGCTGTCCGAGGGCAGCGGCCAGAAGGTCATCAACGGCGTCACCTACAACTCGCCGACCTACGACAACAAGCCGGTCACGGGCATCGGCCGGGACAAGGCCGCGGCGATCTGGTACAAGGCGCTCACCGAGGAGATGCGCCCGACGACCGACTTCGCCGACGCCCGCCGCGCGACCCTCGCGGCCGCCGCCGGACTGTACGGTGCGAACAGCGCCGAGTGGACCGCGACCGCCAACGCGTGGGCCGGGGTCAACGTCGGCACCCGCGCGCCGGACCCCAACGACCCGCCGGACCCCAACGACCCGCCCGGTGACACCACCTGGGCCGACGGCAAGACCTACAACGCCGGTGACGTGGTGACCTACGAGGGCGTGCAGTACCGCTGCCTCCAGTCGCACACGTCCATGCCCGGCTGGACGCCGCCCAACGTCCCCGCCCTGTGGGAGGCGGTCTGACAGTAGCGATGTAGGGGATTCCCTTTTCCGGGGGCCGCGGTGCTCGTGCTGCTCGCGCGAGCACCGCGGCTTTCTCTTACGCCGCTGCGTCGGCGATTGCGTTCATGCGGCGGACGTGGAAGTCGCTGCCGGTGAGCTCCTGCCATCTGAGGGCGAAGAGGTTCAACTCGGTGCGGTAGTCGGCGGCGAGCCTGGCATAGGTCCAGCCTGGTTCGGCCGGGCAGCATTCGTGCTCCGGCCACGTCCAGGTCTCGTCCAGGCCGCGGGCCGCGATCAGGCGGCAGGCCAGGACGGTCGAGGCGCACAGACGGAGCCGGTCGAAGGTGAACTCGGTGTCGTCGTAGTAGACGTGGAGCAGGTCCAGGGTGCCGCGGATGATCTCCTTGGCGCGGGCGAGATCGCCGGTCCGGGCACAGAACTCCAGGTGGGCCGCGACCTCCCGCGGCCCGTCCATCGTCGCGAAGGTGCGCTCGTGGATCTCGCGCGCCTTGGCGTCCTCGCCCGCGCACAGGTACGGGACGATGAGGCGCTCCTCCCCGTCCTGGCCGGACAGCGCGGGGCCCGTCGTCGCGAGCACCTCGCCGTCCAGGCCGAGATCGAGCCACCATTCCGTCCGGCGCAGGACGTTCGGCCCGGTGGCGTACTCGTCGCAGGACGGGAGCGACTCGAACGCCGCCCAGGCCGCGCGGGCAGCGTCGACGTCGCCGCACCGGACCTCCAGCTCGACCGCGTACCAGCGCAGATGATGCAGATCGCGGCCGCCCGGGCGGCAGTGACGCCCGAGCATGCCGATCAGGTCGCGGATCTGCGCGGCGTGGACGGTCGCGCGGGTCAGCACGCGGTCCAGGACGACGGGCGCCGCCGTCCACACGCGGTCGAGGCGTTCGGCGCCGAGCAGGGCCGGGTCCGCGTCGTGCAGGCGGACGAGGGCCGTGAACGTGGCGAACAGGTCGGGCCGCATCGCCGTGGGCCCGTACGCCAGCAGCTCGTCCAGGTAGGCGAAGCGGATGTCGATGAGCGCGTCCTGCTCGCCCGTCGCGAACGCGTTCTGCATGAGCCGCTGCAGATGGACGACCCGCTTCCACCTGCGGTCCAGCTCGGGCGTCCGGGCGAGTTCGTTTCGGAGCTCGTCCGT
Source organism: Actinomadura soli (assembly GCF_005889715.1). Lineage (GTDB taxonomy): Bacteria > Actinomycetota > Actinomycetes > Streptosporangiales > Streptosporangiaceae > Spirillospora > Spirillospora soli. Next base: position 4,320 of record NZ_VCKW01000343.1, on the reverse strand, counting down.
CGTGGCCGCCGCCAGGTGCGGGGAGAGCCGCGGCCTCAGCCGGTGGGCGGGCTCGCTCACCGGGCCGGGGAGGTCGAGGTGCTCGACGATCGGCCCGGCGTGCAGCCGTCGCATGATCGCCTCGCTGCAGAAGGACGTCCCGTCCATCTCATCGAGCTTCCTCGCGAACTCCAGCGCCCACCAGCGGCGCTCCCCGGCGAGCTCGGCGTAGGACCGGACGGGCGCGGCCTCGCAGTCGCAGCCCTCCTCCTCGCACGACCACACCCACTCCCTGTCGAGCCCGCGCTCGGTGACCCGGCGGCACAGCAGCGCCACCGCCGCCGCCGTCCACATCGACTCGACCGTCGTGACCGTGCCGCTCAGCCGGCCGAGGTTGCGGTGCAGGACGTCCAGCCCGCGCTCCTCGTTGCCGGTCCGGGCGCAGAACTCCAGGTGGGACGCGAGGCTCTCCAGCTTCAGGCCCGCCGTGGCGTAGGTGCTCTGGTGCGCCGCGACCGCCTCGCCGGTACGGCCGGTGCGCAGGTAGGGCAGCAGCAGGTAGTCCCCGTACTCGCGATCCTCGCGCTGCGGGATCTGGCCGGTCAGGACGGGCGTGAGGGCCTCGATGGCCAGGTCGTCGCGGCCGAGCCGCTCCCACACGGCGGCCGCGCCCACGGCGGTGCCGTCCGGGACGAGGTGCCTGGTCGGCTGCGGCTGGAGGCGGAGCTCCCGCCACAGCCGCTCGACCTCGCCGGCGTTCCCCTTGCGCGCCTCGATCTTCATCCGGAAGGTGTCGAGGAGGAAGAACACCTCCCGCCGGGACGGAGGGCACCGGCGTTCCAGCTCGTCGATCAGGCGGTGGACGCGGTCGGCCGGCTCCGGATAGAGGCGGATGAAGATGTCGAGGATGTTGGCGAACTGGTTCCACATCAGGACGACATGCTCGTCGCAGATGCGGTCCGGCTCCGCCCGCCACATCAGGAGGCACTGGCGGAGCAGCGCGACCCATTCGGTGAAGATCTCCCGCGAGCTCTTCTTCCACTTCTTGCCGCGCAGCGACCACGCGTACGCGAGCCGGACCTCGAAGAGCAGTTCGTGGTCGCCGAGTGCCTCGGCCTCACCGAGGAGTTCCTGCATCGCCCGCCAGTAGGACTCCGCGCCCGCCCCGCCGTTGTCGTCGGGGTGCTGCTTGTAGGCGGTGTCGAGCCTGGCGCGCAGTTCGCGCCTGCCGGATCCGCCGGTCATCAGATCCCCGGCTCCTGGTGGATCGCGTGCTCCACCAGCCCGAGGAAGGCGCGGTTCACGCTCGCCACGTCGCCGGGCCGGACGGCGCGCTGCCCCGCCAGCAGCGCGTACCCGTACAGCGCCTCCACCGAGAGCCGGACGAGCCGCGCGTTGGCGGTGCTGGTCAGGCGGGCGATCAGCGGGTTGCGATGGTTGAAGACGAGCAGCGGCTTGGGCCGCTCGTTCCCCCCGGCCTCTTGTTCGCCGCCGCCGTCAGCGTCCGCGTCGCCGTCGGCGAACTCCGCCCAGACGTCCCCCGCCTCCTCCAGCACGGCCCGCAGGTCGGCGGCGCGCCGCGCCTCCCGCCCCTCCAGGTAGAGGACGGGCAGCTCCGCGGGCGAGAACGTCCGCAGCACCGGTTCGCAGCCGTGCGCCGCGACGGCGTCCCGGGCGATGCCGACGAACTCGCGCGCCGCGAACTCGGCGGCCGGGTCGAGCGGGTCGAACCGGGTCGCGAGCTCCGCCTGGTCGAGCCGCCGCACATCGAGGTCGGGGTCGAGCACGCGCAGCCGCTGCAGGATCTCCGCGTGGTAGGTGTAGCCGCCGTTGACCAGCGCGAGGCCCTGCGCGGCAGCGATCCCCGCGAACTGCGCGAACTCGTCGGACCCGGTCGTGACGTGAATGGTCCGGTGCCGGTGGCGGAACTCGTTGAGCGTGACCCGGCCCTCGCTGGTCTCGAACTCGATCCACTCGTCCACGATCCGGAGCATCTCGGCGTCGTGCAGCGCGAGCGCCATCACGCCCCGGTAGTGGACGGCGAGGAACGCCCGGAGCCGCTCGGGCTCGGTCGTGGCGAGCCGCACCAGCCAGGCGCGGAGCTGCTCGCCGAGCGCGGTCCTGGTGTCGGCGAGGAGGTCGTCGTCGTAGAGCTGCTCGCGGCTCGCGGTGGGCCGCAGCTCGTCCGCGTTGATCACGCAGCGGACGAAGAACGCCCAGGCGGGCAGCAGCTTCTCCACCCGCTCGCCCATGAGCATCCGCTTGAGGTAGACCTTGTGCGCCTCCGGCTCGCCGGGATGCGACTCGTGCGGCAGCACGAACGCGACGCCGTCCAGGCCCGCCTCGGGGACCGCGAGGTCGATCACGTCGAACGGCCGCCTCCCGAGCAGCGCGGTGCCGTGCCGCAGCAGCGCGTTCCGCCGCTCGTCCGGGTCGGCGTGGCGGACCCGCCACGGCACGTCCACGGCCGTGACCCGCTCCCCGCCGACCCGCACCTCGTACGGAAGCAGCGAGCCGTAGTGCCGCGCCAGCTCCGTGACGGTGGACGTCCCGAGCCAGTGCTCGAAGTCCCGGCGGGCGCGCAGCGTGACGGTCGTGCCCTGCTCTTCGCGGGCGGGGCCGTCCGACACCGTGTAGTGGCCGTCGGAGTGGCCGTGCCAGTGGACGGTCGCCGTGTCCCCCGGCCCGCGCGTCACCACCTCGATCTCGTCCGCGACGAGGAAGCAGGACAGCAGTCCGATCCCGAACTGCCCGAGGAAGTCGTGCCGGGCGAGCCCGAGCGCGTCGCGCTTCGACGAGCCGCCGATCGTCGCGAGCAGCTCGTGCACCTGGGGTTCGGTCAGCCCGATGCCGGAGTCGTGGATCCGCAGGGTGCCGTCCCCGGTCACCTCGCGCGGCTCGATCGAGATACGTCCGGGCGGCGGCCCAGGGGCCGACGCGTCCGCCTGGATCCGGGCCGTGGTCGCGTCGACGGCGTTCTGCAGCAGCTCGCGCACGTACACGCGCGGGCTGCTGTAGAGGTGACGGCTGAGGAGGTCGACGATCCCCCGCAGGTCGACGTTGAAGCTGTGGCGCATCCGAGCCACCGTAACCGACCCCTGATCAACCGGGCGGACGACCACGAAACGATCATCACCGCGAAACCGGCTATTCTCGGACTCATGATCGGCGACGAGCGTGAGATCGCACCGAGGGGAATCGACGTCACCACGCCGCACATTGCCCGCATCTACGACTACTGGCTCGGCGGAAAGGACAACTATGCCGCCGACCGGGCGGCCGCCGAGCAGGTGATGGCGGCCACACCGACGATCAAGCCGGGCGTCACCGCGAACCGCGCGTTCCTCAGCCGGGTTGTCCGCTTCATGGCGGGGGAGGGCGTCACCCAGTTCCTCGACATCGGCACCGGCATCCCCACGGCCGACAACACCCACCTGGTCGCGCAGGCGGTCAATCCCGCGAGCCGGGTCGTGTACGTCGACAACGACCCGATCGTTCTCAACCACGCCCGCGCCCTGCTGTCCGGCGTCACCGCGCCGACCGCGTTCATCGACTCCGACCTCCGCGACACCGGCCGCATCCTGGACGAAGCCGCCCGCCTGCTCGACTTCGACCGTCCGGTGGCCCTGCTGCTGATCGCGATCCTGCACTGCGTCCCGGACGGCGACGACCCGCGCGGCATCATCCACACCCTCATGGACTCCCTCGCTCCCGGCAGCTTCCTGGCCATCACCCATCCGGGAATCGACCAGCTCCCCGAACAGATGGCGGCCGCCGAAAAGGCGCTCACCAAGGCAATGGGTTTCCGGGTCACCTTCCGCACGCACGAGGGCGTAAGCCGTTTCTTCGACGGCCTGGATCTGCTGACTCCGGGCGTTGTCCCCGTCCAGGATTGGCGCCCGGACCCGGACGCCCAGCCCTCGGCCACCACGGGCATGTGGGGCGGCGTGGCCCGAAAGCCTTAGCCGGGCGCGCTGGCAGGCTAGCGGAAGTCGTTCTCCTTCAGCTCGACCACCCATGCGCGCCGTTCGGCGATCTTCCCGTCCCGCATGATGAACACCTCGGCCATGGACATGCGCATCTCACCGCCCGCGGCCCGCCGCGCCGTGCCCGTCAGCTCCGCCATGACGACGTCGCCCTGCTCGACCATGCGCACGACCTCCAGCTCGGGAGGGTCGATGAACTCGGGCGCGCCGTCGATGGCCTGGTCGTAGGCGTCCTTGCCGGTCAGGCGGAAGGCGCCGAAGACCGTCCACACGATGTCGCCGGTCAGGCAGGACAGGATCTGCTCGTGCGAACGCCACCTCGGCGTCCCTCGCCCTCCGACCCCCGGCCCCACCG
>NZ_VCKW01000342.1 GCF_005889715.1 Actinomadura soli | reverse complement strand
CGGCCCGCCCGCCCGATTTTGTGCCTTCTTTCGGGACTGTAAGCCAGGTCTTCCAGGCAATTCGCCCATGCTTCCGGGTCTTCCGGAACTGTTAACTCCCCGGTCACCCCGGATTCCACGATTTCGCGAAGTGCCCTGACATCACTGGCAATGACGGGGATTCCCCCTGCCATCGCCTCGATGGGTTTCAGGGGCGTCACGAGCTGGCAGACCCGGTCCGCACGGCGCGGAACCGCGAACACATCGAGGATTGCGTGGTATTGGCGAACGGACTCCATCGGCACCCGGCCGGTGAACACCGCGTGAACGCCGTGCCCCGCCGCGCGCCGTTCGAGCGCCCCGCGCTCGGGGCCGTCGCCGACCAGCAGCAGCGTGACGGGCGCCTTCCGGTCGCGCAGCAGCGCGGCGGCGTCGATCAGCGTGTCGATGCCCTCGTAGCCGTAGAACGACGACGTGAGGCCGACGACCGTGGCCCCGCCGTCGATCCCGAGCCGTCCGCGCAGGTCGCCGGGGTCGGGGAGCGGTTCGAGGAACGCCTCGTCCACCCCGTTCGGCACCGTGAAGATCTTCTCCTCGGGGACGCCGCGGGACGCGATCTCCGCCCGCATCGCCTCGCCGAGCGTCACCACCGCGTCCGCCTCGGACATCCGGCGGGTCTCCAGCTCGCGCGTCAGCCGGTAGAAGTCGTCCGACTCGCGGTGCGCCGGGTCGCGCGACAGCCAGGAGTCCTCCAGGAAGCCGCGCACCTCGTACACGACCGGCAGCCCGTGCCGCCGGCCCGCCTCCAGCGCGACGGCCGCGTTCAGATGGTTGCTGACCGCGTGCAGGACGGTCGGCCGCAGCTCCTCGATGAGACGTCCGGCCAGGTCGGCGCCCTTCTCGACGGCCCGCACCGGGTCGGCGGGCGGCAGCCACGGCAGCAGCCGGTGGTAGGGGACGCCGTCGACGTCCACCCGTGCCCGCGCGTCGCCGATTCCCTGGCTGAGCGGGTACCCGAGCCGCGTCACGACGTGCGTGCCGAACCCCATCTCCCGCTGGGCGAGCGCGAGCCGGTGCGTCCGGACGGTGTAGCCCGCGTTCGTGCACGGCAGCGCGTTCGTCACGAACTTCAGTACCGTCGGGCGGGCCGCACGCGGCCGGGCCGGCGGCTCCGGGACGGGAGCGGGCGCGTGATCGAGCAGGCGGCGCAGGTCGGACGTCTCGCGCCGCACGTCCCGGGGTTTCGCGACGATGAGCGGGGAACGCCGCAGCCGGGCGCCGGCGGGCGTCCTGGCGATCAGCCGGACGGCGAGCCGGGAGGCCCGGCCGGGATCGTCACGGAGCTGCCGCCAGGTAAGTCCCAGCAGGTAGACGGGTTTTTTCAGGGGCACGGCGGGCGAGCGTAGGCAACCCCGATGAACAGAAGGGAAATTGTGTTGGGACCGATCGTGCACGTCCTCGGGGCGCGGCCGAACTTCGTGAAGGCCGCGCCGGTGATCGGCGCGCTGCGGGCCGCGGGCGCCGAGCAGGCGGTGATCCACACCGGCCAGCACTACGACGCCCGGATGTCGGAGATCTTCTTCGACGAGCTGGGCCTGCCCGAGCCCGACGTCAACCTCGGCGTCGGCTCCGGCGGCCACGCCGAGCAGACCGCCGCGCTCATGATCGGGCTGGAGCAGGAGTTCACGAGCCGTTCACCCGCGCTCGTCATCGTGTACGGCGACGTGAACTCGACGATCGCCGCCGCACTGGTCGCGGCCAAGCTGCACATCCCGGTCGCGCATGTGGAGGCCGGGCTGCGCAGTTTCGACATGTCCATGCCCGAGGAGGTCAACCGCAGGCTCACCGACCAGCTCTCCGCGCTGTGCCTGGTCACGAGCCCGGAGGCGGTCGGGCACCTGGCGAACGAGGGCGTCCCGGTGGAACGGGCGCACTTCGTCGGCAACCCGATGATCGACACGCTGCTGGCGAACCTCGGCTCCTTCGACACCGCCGCCGTGCGGGAGGCGCACGGCCTGCCGGAGCGGTACGTCCTCGCGACCATGCACCGGCCCGCGAACGTGGACGCCCCCGCGACGGCGGCGGCGCTCGTCCGGCGCCTGCACGGCATCGCCGACCTCGCCGACCTGGTCATCCCCGTCCACCCGCGCGGCCGGGCGAACCTGCTGGACGCCGGGCTGGACGACCACGACGGCGTGCACGTCCTGGAGCCGCTGGGCTACATCGACTTCATCGCGGCCGTGCGGGGCGCGGCGGCGGTCGTCACGGACTCGGGCGGCCTCCAGGAGGAGACGACGATCCTCGGCGTGCCGTGCCTGACCGTCCGTCCCAACACCGAGCGGCCGATCACCATCACCCACGGCACGAACCGCCTGGTGACGTTCGAGGAGCTCGTTCCGGGGGTGCGCAAGATCCTGGAGGCGGGCGGGACGGCGGGCGACCGGCGCCCGCCGCTGTGGGACGGCAAGGCGGGCCCGCGCATCGCAGAGGTGATCATGGAGTATCTGGGTGAGTGACGACGACCGGGCCCCCAAGGCCGACGACCGGGCCGCCAAGGCGTACGAGCAGCTCGGGCGCCTGAAGTCCACGCTGCGGGAGCGCGAGGCGCGCCTCGCCGAGCTGGAGAAGCGGCTCGCCACGCTGGAGAGTTCGACGGCCGTGCAGTTCGGGCGGATCGTCGCCAACGCGGCGCGGAACCCGAAGAGCGGCAGGCGGCTCCCCAGGGAGCTGTTCCAGCTCTGGCGCAAGCGGCACGCCCCGGTGTCGGCGTCCGGATCGTCCGGTGGCGGCGGCGTCCAGCCCGAGCGCGTCGACCGCCCCGAGGACCGCCTGCTGGTCGCCGGCCCCTGCGACACGGTGATCGTCGCCGGGGTGTTCGGGCCGGGCACGGCGGAGCTGCTCGGCGAGCACGCCAAGGTCGTCCCGCTGTACCCGCACGACGCCGCGACCGTGCTGCGGTCGGCCGACGTTGACCTGGTCGTCGTGGACGCGACCGCCGGTGAACCCGGCGGCCCCTGGGCCTACCTGGGCGTCCCCGGCATGTACGACCGGGATCTCGCACTGCACGAGCTCCGCCGGATCGCCGCCGCCCGCGCGCTGCCGCTCGTCCTGTACGGCGCGGCGCCGCCCGCCACCCTGGCCTGCCTGACCTGGGACGCCAGGCTGACGGAGGCCGCAACGGCTCCCGGCCTGCTGACCGAACTTATGGCACCAATGCCGTTGCCGGGGGGCGTGGGGGGTCGTCCCCCCACAAGGAAGCTGTCTCGTTGAAAGGAACGACCACTGTGCGACCACGTGCCCTCGTCTACGGCGACGTCGATCTGAACATGATCGACGGCTCGGCGATCTGGGCCCAGGGCATGGTCCAGGCCCTCGCCCGCGCCGGCTGCGAGGTGACCCTGGTCCTCAAGGCCCCCGTCCGGACCGGACGCCTCGTCGACCCGCTCCGCGCCCTGCCGGGCGTCACCGTCCGCAGCCCGCACGCCGAGGGGCTGTTCGACGGGTCCCGCGGCATGTCCGCGAAGGACGCGGCCCGGGTCCTCGACAGCGTCGACGCCGAGAACCCGCACGACCTCGTGGTCGTGCGCGGCCGCCGCCTCGCGGCCAAGCTCTCCGCGGGCTCGCTGGCCGGACGGCTCTGGACGTACCTGACCGACGTCCCGCAGTCCGCCGCCGAGTTCGACACGGCGGCGAAGGCGGAGCTGCGCCGGATCGCGGACGCCTCCCGCCTCCTGCTCTGCCAGACCGAGGAGCTGCGCGGCTTCCTGGAGAGCGCCGTGCCCGCCGCGGCCGGGAAGAGCGTGCTGTTCCCGCCGGTCGTCGTGCTCCCGGACGGCCTGGAGCCCCGCCCGCCCGGCTCGCCCGACGGCCGCGCGCTCCGCCTCGTCTACACGGGCAAGTTCGCGCCGCGCTGGAACACCTACGAGATGACCTCCCTGCCGCGCCTCCTCTCGATCCGGGGCGTGGACGCCGAGCTCCACATGGTCGGCGACAAGATCCACGACGACCCGGCCGACCCCGCGTTCGCGACCCGGATGCGGACCGCGCTGGAGTCCGGCGAGGGCGTCGTCTGGCACGGCGGCCATCCGAGGGCCGAGGCGATGCGGCTGACGGCCGCCTGCGACGTGGGCCTCTCCTGGCGGCACCCGGACATGGACGCGAGCCTCGAACTGTCCACGAAGGTCCTGGAATGCGGGACGCTGGGCGTCCCGGTCGTCCTGAACCGCACCCCCATGCACGAACGCCTCCTCGGCGCCGACTACCCGCTCTTCGCCGCCACCGAGGACGACGTCCTGGACGCGCTGACCCTCATCGGCAAGAACCCCGACGTCTTCACCCTCGCCGTGGACCGCTGCCGCTCCGCCGCCGCGGACTTCACCCTGGACGCCGCCGCCGACCGCCTGCGCGCCTACCTGGCCCAGACCTTTCCGGAGCCGTCCGAAAAGGTCCTCGCCGTAAAGGAGCGGCGCCTTCGCATAGGCGTGGCGAGCCACGACCTGAAATTCTTCACCCGCCTCCTCGACTATCTGCGTTCCCGCCCGGACATGGAGATCCGCGTCGACCACTGGTCGGCGCTGAAGGCCCACGACGAGAAACGCAGCCAGGACCTCATCGACTGGGCGGACGTCATCATCTGCGAATGGTGCGGGCCCAACGCACTCTGGTACGCCGATCGCAAACGTCCGGGCCAGCGGCTGGTCGTCCGCCTGCACCGTTTCGAGCTGTACGCGGCCTGGCCGAAGAAACTGAACATCGGCGCCGTGGACGAGGTCATCTGCGTCAGCCCCCACTACAACGACCTCACCCGCGAAATCACCGGCTGGCCCGCGGAGAAGGTCGTCACCGTCCCCAACTGGGTGGACGTCGACCAGCTCGACCGTCCCAAGCTCCAGGGCGCCGAACACCACCTCGGCATGATCGGCATAGCGCCGTCCCGCAAGCGCCTCGACCTGGCCCTGGACGTCGTCGAACAGCTCCGCCGCGACGACCCGCGCTTCACCCTCTTCGTCAAGTCCAAGCTCCCCTGGGAGTACTGGTGGATCTGGCAGAAGGACGATGAACGCGACCATTACGAAAAGCTGCTCCGCCGCATCCGCCGATCGAAACTCCTGTCCGGCGGCGTGGTCTTCGACTCCTACGGCCGCGACGTCGCGTCCTGGCTCCGCCGCATCGGTTTCGTCCTCTCGACAAGCGACGACGAAAGCTTCCACCTGGCCCCCGCCGAAGGCATGGCGTCCGGCGCCGTCCCGGCCCTGCTTCCGTGGCCCGGCGCCGAAACCATCTACGACCGCCGCTGGATTCACGAGACCCCGTCCGCCATGGCCGCCTCGATCGCGGCAACGGTCTCAGAAGGCCGCTGGCAAGCCGAGGCGGAACTGGCCCGAACCCAGGTCCGGAACGCCTACTCCCTGACCGACGTCTGCAACCAATGGACGGACGTCCTGGCCCAGTAGCTCATTCGCACACCACGCCGTCCCCGTCCCGATCCTGATACCACCCGTACTCCGGATCGCCCGCATAGCAGGGCCCGAGCCAGGTGCGCTATGCGGGACGGGGCGCCGCGGCGAACGGGGGCAGCACGAACCACCCGGGCACCGCCCGGCGCAGCGACTCGGGCCCCCGCACCGTCACCTCTCCCGACCGCAGCGCGTCCTCCCATCGCAGGTCGCCGCGCCAGATCCGGACCATCTGCCGCAGGTCGCCGGTGACCGTCACCGACACCTCGAAGCCGGGATCCATGTCACAGACGTCCGCGTCGCCGGGCGCGAGCACGAGCCACCAATGGCGCTCGCGCACGGGCACGTCCGGGAAGCCGAACAGGACGACCGTCCGCCCATCGGGGACGGCGTCATGATCGATCCTGCGCCGCATGTCCCACAGGAGCAGCTTCGGGTCGAGGTCGTGATCTCCCAGCTCCCCGATCCACCGGATGCCCCAGAGAGCGAGCGCCTCGACCACCGGGCGCAGCTCCTCGCCGGCCGGAGTCAGGACGTACCGGTCGCCGTCCGCCCCCCTGGTCACGATGCCCGCCCGGACGAGCTGGCTCAGCCGCTTCGACAGCAGCGTGGGCGACATGCGCGGCACGCCGCGCCGCACCTCGTTGAACCGCTCGCTCCCGGACATCAGCTCACGGACGATCAGCAGCGTCCAGCGTTCGTCGAGCAGTTCCATCGCCTTGGCGACGGGACAGAACTGGTAATAAGAGGCCCCCATGGCCGCAGGCTATGCTTCCGCGGCGCTCTGGGTACAGATCCTGTACTGGAGGCGTACCAGGCCGCTCCGTAGCGTGGTCACCACGATACGAGGGGAGCCGTCATGGGGGAAATGAACGACAAGGTCAAGGCGGGCCACCGCAAGACGTGGGCGCTCGGCGACTATCCGGCGCTGGCCACCGACGTCATCCCGGAACTCGGCCGGGTGATCGTCCAGGCGTCCGGGGTGACATCGGGCGACCGCGTCCTGGACATCGCCGCCGGCTCCGGCAACGCCGCGATCAACGCCGCGCTGACCGGCGCGGACGTCGTCGCGAGCGACCTGACACCCGAGCTCCTGGAGGCCGGGCGCGAGGAGGCGGCACGCCGCGGCGCGCACCTGGAATGGCGCGAGGCCGACGCCGAGGCGCTGCCGTTCGGCGACGGCGAGTTCGACGTCGTCCTGTCCTGCGTGGGCATCATGTTCGCCCCGCACCACCAGGCCGCCGCGGACGAGCTGATCCGCGTCTGCCGCCCGGGCGGCACGATCAGCCTGCTCAACTGGACGCCGGAGGGCTTCATCGGCCAGATGTTCGCCGCCATGCGCCCCTACGCCCCGCCGCCCCCTCCGGGCGCGCAGCCTCCACCGCTCTGGGGCGACCCCGGCCACGTCCAGAACCTGCTGGGCGACCGGGTCACCGACATCACCATCGAGCGCCGCATGCTCCACGTCGACGCGTTCGGGAAACCCGAAGACTTCCGCGAGTACTTCAAGGCGTACTACGGCCCCACCATCGCCACGTACCGCCACATAGCCGAAGAGCCGGAAAAGGTGCTCGCCCTGGACCAGGCCCTGACGACCTTGGCCCAAAACCACACCCAATCCACGTCCCCCTACACCCTGAACTGGGAATACCTCCTTCTCACCGCCCGCCGAACCAGCAACTGACCCGCCCGAGGCCCCGGCCCGAGCCGTCTTCCGCGGCTCGGGCCGGGGCCTCGGCGT
>NZ_VCKW01000341.1 GCF_005889715.1 Actinomadura soli | reverse complement strand
GGTATGGGCGGTATGGGCGGCGTCGGGGGCACGGGGGGTGTGGGCAGCGGCGGCGGCGTGCAGGTCGGCCAATCGGAGGGTCCGGCCGGCCGGCGGGGAAAGTGGATCTCCACGTCGACGCACAGGCTGACGCGCGGCTTGGGGATCGGGATCGGGGGCGGCTGGGCGGCGAGCGCGCAGCAGGGGAAGGCGAGCCCGGCCGCGACGGCGGCGGACAGGACCGGCAGGACGAGGGCGCTGCGCATGCTCACCCGCCTTCCGCGATGCGCTGGAGGTCGGCCTGAAGGCTCGTGAACGCGTCCGGGCCGACGGCCAGGGCCCCGGTGAACACGTTCGAGATGTCGATGGTGAGGTACGTCCCGGCCGCGAGCAGCGACGCCATCAGGCACAGCGGGACCAGGGTCATCCCGCGCGGGCGGGCGCCGGACAGGAACGGCAGCATGACGACGACGATCCCGGTCAGGACGGTGATGATGAGCAGCCCGGCGGGCGGCGAGGTCCGGGCGTCCATGGCGCGCTGGCGCCGGGCGGAGGAGATCTCGCCGAGGTGGTTCAGGACGGTGGTGCGGGCGTCCTTGAGCTCGTCGTCGTCGCCGGTCTTGACGGCGATGACGTCGCGGCGCAGGCGGTCAAGCTCCGTCCAGCCGCGGTGGCTGAGGCGCCCGTGCTCCATCAGGCTCCATTCGGGGCCGCGGACGAGGTCGACGTAGTCGCGCAGCCCCTGCTGGACGTGCCGGGCGTCGGCGGGCCGCAGCCGCGACGCGGCCCAGTGCGCCTCGGCGATCGCCTGGCTCTCGGTGTAGGTGTTGGAGCGCGCGGAGTCGGCCGACGTCCACGGCACGACGACGGCGATCGCGAACGCCAGCAGGAACAGCGCGGACAGCATCGCGCCGGTGTGGGCGACGGTGGGGCCGTCGGCGTCGGGGTCGTCGACGGCGCGCGTCCGCTTGACCAGCCTGCTCGCCACGATCACCACGCCGATGGCGCAGGCCGCGGCCACAATGTAGACGATCATGGCTCTCCCGGGGGACGGATCTGCCATTACCTGCGGTGATTGTAGATTTACGGTCAGTCGCCACGCCCGGAATCCGCCGCAGGCGTCACCGGGCGGTGAGGTGACCGCCCGGCCAGGGAAGATGAAGCTGTCCCCGGACGTGAGGCGGGGAAGAACTGGTGGTAGTTCTTGTGAAATACGGTGTTCATGCCGGAAGATCTCTCGTAGAGATCTCAGATTGAAGGACGATTGACGGGACCGGCCTGGCAGGGGCGGCCATGCGAGGGGAGGCGGCGATGGCGCCGCAAGGAAAGCTGGACCTCGACCCGGAGGTGGTGCGCACCGCCCGGCGGCTCGCCGCCCGGGCCGCCGAGCCGATCATCCGGATGGCCCGCTCCCACACGACCGTCTCCGTCGAGCGGGCCCTGCTGCGCCTCGCCGGCCTCACCGGCGCCGACGACGAGGGGCGGCCCTGGGCCAACCACCTCGCCGACACCGTCCGCGACCAGGTCGGCCTGGAGCACGGCGCGGCCCTCCCGGTGTGGGACGCGCTGCTGAACGGCCCGCACGGCTCCCTCGGCGACCTCGCCCGGGCCGCCGCCCGGGGCCGCGTGTCGTTCCGGCTGCCCGCCGGGACCGACGCCGAGCACGCCCGCAAGGCCGCCGCCGAGGCGGCCCGCGCCGGGATCGGCCGCATCGACCGCCGCCGCGCCGAGCGCGACGCGCTGCTGCGCGAGCTGCCCACCCCCGACACGGCCGACCCGCCCCGGCCGCTGGTGTACCTGATCGTCGCGACCGGCGACATCTACGAGGACATCCCGCAGGCGCAGGCCGCCGCCCGCGAGGGCGCCGACGTCGTCGCGGTGATCCGCTCCACCGGCCAGTCGCTGCTGGACTTCGTCCCCGAGGGCGCCACCCGCGAGGGCTACGCCGGCACGTACGCCACCCAGGAGAACTTCCGGCTGATGCGGTCCGCGCTGGACGAGGTGTCCCGCGAGCTGGGCCGGTACGTGCGGCTGACGAACTACGCCTCCGGCCTGTGCATGCCGGAGATCGCGACGCTCGCCGGGCTCGAGCGCCTGGACATGATGCTGAACGACTGCATGTACGGGATCATCTTCCGCGACATCAACCCCCGCCGGACGTTCATCGACCAGCGCTTCTCCCGGCAGATCCACGCCCGCGCCGGCATCGTCATCAACACCGGCGAGGACAACTACCTCACCACCGCCGACGCCGTCGACGCCGCGCACACCGTGATCGTCAGCCAGCTGCTGAACGAGCGGTTCGGGCACGAGGCGGGCCTGGCCGACGCGCAGCTCGGCCTCGGCCACGCCTTCGAGATCGACCCGGCGATCCCCGGGTCGTTCCGGCTGGAGCTGGCGCACGCGCAGCTCGTCCGGGAGCTGTTCCCCGGCGCGCCGCTGAAGTACATGCCGCCGACCAAGCACATGACCGGCAACATCTTCGCCGGGTACCTGCTGGACGCGTTCTTCAACCTCGCCGGCGTGATGACCGGGCAGTCGATCATCCTGATCGGGATGATGACCGAGGGCATCCACACCCCCTGGCTGTCGGACCGCGACCTCGCGCTGGAGAACGTCCGGTACGTCCGCGACGCCTGCGGGAGCCTCGCCGAGGACTTCATGCCCCGCCCGGACGGCATGCTCGTCCAGCGCGCCAAGCGGGTGCTTTCGGAGTCGGTCGACCTGCTCGGCCGCATCGCCGACGACGGGCTCCTCGACGCCATCGCCGAGGGCACGTTCGGCGTCACCCGCCGCCCGCCCGACGGAGGCAAGGGCCTGGACGGCGTCGTCCCGCGCGCCGACGGCTACGTCAACCCCGCGATCGAGATCCTCGACGCCGAGAACCCGGACACCGCCGCCGGCGCGGCAGGCGGCGCGGCCGGTCAGGAGGTGCCCGCATGACGGTCGAAAGCCCCGGGACCGGGACGCAGACCCCGGTCGAGCCGGCCGACACCCGGCAGGTGATCCGCCCCTACGGCGACACCACCGGCGACGGCATGGTGCAGATGTCGTTCACCCTGCCCGTTCCCGCGGGCAAGCGCGCCGACGCCGCCGCGCTGCAGCTCGCCGCGAAGATGGGCCTGGACCCCGCCAGCGTCGTGCACGCCAAGCCGATGGGCCCCGACTTCACCTTCTTCATCGTGTACGGGAAGGTCGGGCACCTGATCGACTACGCGTCCATCCCCGTCCCGGAGGAGCGCGCCTACCCGCTGCTGACGTCGCAGGAGGTGAACCAGGCGATCCGGCGGGCTCTCAACCGGCGGCTGGTGGTCGTCGGCGCCTGCATCGGCACCGACGCGCATACCGTCGGGATCGACGCGATCCTGAACGTCAAGGGGTTCGCGGGGGAGAAGGGCCTGGAGTACTACCGCGAGATCCAGGTGGTGAATATGGGCGCGCAGGTGACCGTCGCGGAACTGGTGGAGCGCGCCAAGGCCGAGGACGCCGACGCCGTCCTGGTGTCGCAGGTCGTCACCCAGCGCAACGCGCACCTGCACAACACCAAGCAGATGGCCGCCGCGTTCCACGCCGAGTACCCGACCGCCGTCGCCGGCGGGATGGGACGGCCGCTGCTGGTCGTCGGCGGCCCCCGGTTCGACACCGTCAGCGAGGCCGACCTCGGCGTCGACCGGATCTTCGGCAAGGGCACCACGCCCGCCGAGGTCGCCAGCTACATCGTCCACGCCCTGCTGCCCGCCGACGCCCTGCACCCTACCGACGCGCCCCGTGCCGACGAGGCCGGTGCCGACGAGGCCCGTGCCGATGAGGAGGACGACGACCAGTGAGCGACCCGCGCGAGGGGACGTCCGTCACGCACCGCAGGTACATCCCCTACTCCCACGCCCACTACGCCGGCGACCTGGTCGACGGCGCCTACGTCCTCGGCCTGTTCGGGGACGTGGCGACGGAGCTGTGCATCCGCACCGACGGCGACGAGGGCCTGTTCGCCTCCTACTCCGACGTGCAGTTCCGCGCGCCCGTCCGGGCCGGGGACGTCCTGGAGACCACCGCCGTCCTCATCCGGGCGGGCACCCGCAGCCGCGTCATGGAGTTCGAGGCGCGCGTGGTGTGCCGGGGACGCCCCGGCAAGGGGGAGTCCGCCGCCGAGGCGCTGCCCGAGCCGATCGTCGCGGTCACCGCCACCGGAACCGTCGTCGTGCCCGCGCCCGGCGGCTGAGAGGGCCTCCGGCCACGTCCGGCCGGTCCGTGCCCGCGCAAAGATCGAAATTCGGTCCGGCCAATTCGCACAGCGTCACGATCATGGTGTTGAGCTGGGAAAACACTGAGTCCCCGCAGAACATGCGGCGGTTGACAAGGTGGCGGAAGCCGGTAGTTTTGCAGCAGTCCAGCACGGGACTCACCGATCGGCCGCCCGGGGCGCCGCCGGGCGCCGCGCCACGACGGGACGGGGATCACGCGAGTGGTCGACACGTGCCCGCCCGAGCCAGCGCGGTGATCCGGGGCCGAGCCCGGACGGAGCCGCCCGATCGCGCGGGGGGTTGGACCCGGGAAGGGCCCGGACATCCAGTAGAAAACGGAGCCTCGCTCTCACCGCCTGTGGGACGACTCCGGCCCGATGGGTGTCGCGGGCCCTCTTCCGTGTCCGGGGCCGCCGGCCCGTGTGCGCTGGGCTTCGCGGGGATTCCGCGCGTGCCCGTGCGGTCGCCGTGGCCGCCGGAGCCCGGTAGCGTTCCCACAAGGACCGACTGAACGAGGTGGGACGTGGCCCAGGAGACCCTGCCGGACCGGTCGCCGGCCAAAGGCCCCGGTGCCGAGCCCGGCGGCGAATCCGGCGGCCGGGAGCGGCGGGGGCGGCTGAGCGGCCTGCCCGCCCGGCTCCGCGGCGGCGGCCGCGCCGGCTGGCCCCGCACCCTCCTGGCCGTCGCGTCCGGGCTGGTCATGTGCCTGGCCTTCCCGCCCCTCGACCTCACGCCCCTCGCGCCCGTCGGCGTCGCGATGCTCACCCTCGCCCTGCGCGGCCGCTCTCCCCGGACCGGCGCCTGGCTCGGCTTCGTCGGCGGCGCCGCATTCTTCCTGCCCGTCCTGGAGGGGATCTCCGCCATCGGCCCGGACGGGTGGATCGTGCTCAGCCTCGTCCAGGCCCTGTACTTCCTGCCGCTCGGCGCCGGGATCTCCCTGGTCGCGCGGCTCCCGGGCTGGCCCGTGTGGACGGCCGCGCTCTGGGTCGGGGAGGAGCTGGTCCGGGGGAACGTCCCGTTCGGCGGGTTCCCGTGGGCGCGGCTCGCGTTCAGCCAGACCGCCACGCCCCTGACGCCCTACGCCTCCCTCGGCGGCGCGCCCCTCGTCACGTTCCTGACCGCGCTGATCGGCGGCCTGCTCGCCTACGCCGCCGTCGTCGCCCACCGCGCGTACCGGGCCCGGAACGCGCGGGCGGAGGAGGCGCCCGCACGGGCCTGGCGCGCGCTGGCGCCCGCCGTGGCGGCGCTCGCGTTGATCGCGGCGCTCGCCGGTGGCGGTGCGCTCATCCCCACCCCCGCCTCGGGGCGTCCGGTCACCGTCGCCGTCGTGCAGGGCAACGTGCCGCGCCTCGGCCTTGACTACCTCGGCCAGCGCAAGGCCGTCCTGAACAACCACGTCCAGGCCACCCACGAGCTGGCCAGGCGGGTCCGCGCCGGGGAGGTGGCCAGGCCCGAGCTGGTCGTGTGGCCCGAGAACGCCAGCGACCTGGACCCCTACGCCGAACCCGACGCCTACAACGCCATCGACGGCGCGGTGAAGGCCGTCGGCGTCCCCGTCCTGGTCGGCGCGCTCACCGACACCCCCGGCGGCGAGAAGGTCGAGAACCGCGGCATCGTCTGGGACCCGCGGACCGGGCCCGGCGACTACTACGTCAAGCGGCACCCCGTCCCGTTCGGGGAGTACCTGCCGTTCCGCGACGTCCTCACCAAGCTGATCACCCGGTTCGAGCGGATCCCCCGCGACTTCGCCAAGGGCACCCGCTCGGGCGTCATGCGGCTCGGCCCGGTGACCGTCGGCGACGTGATCTGCTTCGAGGTGGCCTACGACCGGGAGGTCCGCGACGTGGCGCGCGGCGACCTGCTGGTCGTGCAGACCAACAACGCCACCTACGGCCGCACCAGCCTGCCGCCGCAGCAGATCGCGATGTCCCGGCTGCGCGCGGTCGAGCATGGCCGTACGATCTTGGTTGCCGCGACGAGCGGCATCAGCGCGATCGTCGCCCCGGACGGCCGGATGATCGACAAGTCCCGGGAGTTCGTCCCGGACCTGCAGGTCGCGACCGTCCAGGCGCGGACGTCGCGGACGCTCTCGGACCGGCTCGGCGCCGCGCCCGAATGGGTGCTCGCGGCGCTCGGGCTCGGCGCGGCCTGCGCGGCGGCATGGGCGGCTCGGACGGCGGCCAAGAAGAACGAGGGGAATTGACACCGATGGAGATCCCAGCCGACCTCGGCCGGGTGCTCGTGATCATCCCGACGTACAACGAGCGGGACAACATCGAGCGCATCGCCGGCCGGGTGCGCGAGGCCGTCCCCTCGGTGGACGTCCTGGTGGTCGACGACGCCAGCCCCGACGGCACCGGCGAGGTCGCCGACGCCATGGCGGCCGCGGACGCGCGGATCAAGGTCCTGCACCGCGCGGGCAAGGACGGTCTCGGCCCCGCCTACATCGCCGGGTTCCGGTGGGCGGCCGAGCACGGCTACGATGTCATGGTCGAGATGGACGCCGACGGCTCCCACCAGCCCGAGGAGCTGCCGCGGCTGCTGACCGCCCTGGAGGACGCCGACCTGGTCATCGGCGCCCGCTGGGTCCCCGGCGGCAAGGTCCGCAACTGGCCGAAGCGCCGCGAGGCGCTGTCGCGCGGCGCCAACACCTACGCGCGGCTGATGCTCGGCTTCCACCTGCACGACGCCACCGGCGGCTACCGCGCGTTCCGCGCCGCGACGCTGGACAAGATCGGCCTGGACGACGTCGACTCGCGCGGCTACTGCTTCCAGATCGACCTGGCGCTGCGGGCCGTGCGGAAGGGGCTGCGCGTGGTGGAGGTCCCGATCACCTTCGTCGAGCGGGTCCACGGCACCAGCAAGATGAGCCGCGACGTCATGGCCGAGGCGGCGCTGCGCATCACCCAGTGGGGCGTGTCCGACCGCACGCGCAAACGCCGCCCGCCCCGCTGAGCCC
>NZ_VCKW01000340.1 GCF_005889715.1 Actinomadura soli | reverse complement strand
CCCCCACACCTACCGCCTCCACCCACCGGGCAAATCACCCCGTGATAACGGTCGCCCTGCCACTCCACCCACCATCAAATCCGCGACCAGGACCGCGACCGGACGACCACCACCTCGACCCCAAGCCGCTTGACCACACGACCCGCCCGCAACCCACAGCCTCTGATCCCACCGCCGCCGTCGTCACCGAGAGCTGCCCGACCGAGAATCCTCAGTCGGGCAGCACACCCCTGCCCACACCAGGTAGATCAGTCCATGGGCTTCCACCTAGTTTGTGGACACCGGTTGTCGTCGATGGCGGTCATCGTCGCTGATCGTGTTTCGTATCCGGCTGGGGCTGAGATAGTCCAGGGTCGAGTGGCGGCGCCAGGTGTCGTTGAAGACCAGCCAGCCGGGCACCGCCAGCCGGGGTTTGCATGGTGGGCCAGCTAGGACGTGTCTCAAAGTGGGCCTCAGCCCACGCGCGGGCGTCTGGCTCGCCTGAATTCGGAGACGCCGAAGCGAGCCCGAGCGGGCATTTCATGCGGCGACGCCGCGCTCGCGCACGGCCCAACGCGCCATGACGGGACTCTGCACACGGCCTAGCTGCTGGGGCCGGACGCTCGTGTTTGAGGCTGGCGAAGAACCTGTAGGCCAGGGCGTTGTCAGTGGTGGAGACGATCGCGCTCATTGATTGGCGTGTCCGGCCGTCCGGTACATGGCTCGGTGAAGGCGACCCAGGGTGTATTGCCCGCCGTGGTTGGGGTGGGGTGGAAGGTCACACCGGTTACGTCGCCGCTGCGGGCCGCAGCGTGGCGGGCAGTGCGCCCATGACGAACTCGGCGTGCGCCTGTGTCCGGCCCTGGAGTAGCCGACGAGACGGCGGGGGCGGAGACGTCCGCTGTTTCGCCGTCGGCAGGCAGGCCACATCAGCGCACCAGGCTCACCCCAAACTGTCTGGCCTCCAGCAGATCTATCCAGGTCCGCACGCCACCCCATCGCGCGTGCCTTGGCCAGGTCGGGCGCGATGGGGTAGGACCTGCAGCCTGTGGCGCGGTTCGCACTCCTGACCTGCCCAGGATGCGCCGCCCATTTCTGGTGCGGTCAGTTTGTGGCGACTGTGCGGTCGGTTCTCGGGTTTGGTGTTGCGCGGGACGTGGCGCTTGTTTCGTTTGGTGGGTGGGTGTTGACCTGGAGTGCGCTCCAGGTGGGATCGTGGGGACGTGAGTTTCTACTCTCCGGGTGAGACCGCCGAGAAGAGCGGCTTCAGTATCGACACGCTGCGTTACTACGAGAAGATCGGGCTGCTTTCGGGCATTGCGCGGAACGCGTCGGGGCGGCGGGTTTTCAGCGATGACGATCTGCAGTGGCTGGAGATGCTGCGGTGTCTGCGCGGGACCGGGATGCCGATCGCCGAGATGCTTCGCTACTCCGAGCTGGCCCGTGGCGGGGACGAGACGGTGCAGGAGCGGCTTGAGCTGCTGCAGGAGCACGACCGGCGGGTAGAGGAGCAGATCGCCGAGCTGCGTACGCGGCAGGAGCAGATCCAGTGGAAGATCCGCCTTTACAGCGGCACGCTCTGTGAGGGCCTTCCCGCCTGAGTCAGGATTCGATGGGCGCGGAGCCACGTTTCGTCGGGGTCGAAGCGGTCTGATTCCCAGGTGTGGGTGCGGATCGTCCCGCGCTGCCGGAAGCGTCGCATGATCGCGACGTGCGGCGGCCATGCGACGAACCCGTTCAGCGCGGTCTCGTCGTCCCAGACCGAGACGGAGCCGCATCTGCGGTGCAACGGGATGGTCCACAGCCAGAGGCCGACCGCGCCCGGCAGGTCAGGCCAGGATCGGCGTAGGGCCATGCCCGCGCGGAAGACCGCCGGCATGTCGAGCGGGTTCGAGCAGGTGAAGTCGGTGACGCTGACGAGGACGGGGCCCGTTCCGCTGGACGAGCCGTCCCGCCAGGGGCTTCTCAGCGCCATGACGGGGACCGGCCCAGGAGGGCGAGCAGGCGGTCTTTGGGCGGTGCGTCCGGTGGGGCGTCCAGTTTCGGCGCGAACGACTCGCCGGGGGCCCGGCCGTCGTCGGGGACGATCGCGGCGACCTTGAGGGACGCGGTGACGAGGTCCTCGGCGGGCTCCCATGGGACGTTGATGGTGGCGGCGACGTCCCACGCGTGGACGACCAGGTCCACGAAGTGGAAGCTGATCGCCAAGGCGGCCGGGAAGGTGCCGCCCTCGCGGATCTCGGGAAGGGCGAGTTCGGCGTCCAAGGGGAGGTCCGCGAAGGCCCGTGTCACGAGGTCGGCGGAGGTCCGGGACGCGGCGTGGGGGTCGTCGCCCAGGTCGCCGCCGCGCCAGGCGGACAGGCGGGCGCCGTCGCCTCGGGCGGCGGCGGCGAAGCCCTCGTCCTGGCTGATCTGGTGGCGGAGGAGGCCGTGCAGGGTCCAGTCGGGGCACGGCGTGGGCCGGGTGAGCATGTCCGGCTTCACCTGCGCGACGGTGGAGAGGTAGAGGTCGGACGCCCTCCGGTCCAGGGGACGGAAGTCGGTGGTGAGCAGTTCGGTCAGCAGGTCCATGCGGTCCACGGTAGGAACTCGCAGAGGACCAGGTACAGGTCCAAAATCGTGGAGAATGACTGAGCCGATTTAGGGCGGGGGAGTGTTGGATCTGCACGTGAGCCTGGTGGGGCGGCGAGACCTCGCGGGGCAGATCTACCGGCAGCTGCGCGCCGCGATCCTGGACGGACGCCTCCGCCCGGGCGACGCGCTGCCGCCGACCCGGGAACTCGCGAGGCGGCTGGAGATCTCCCGGAACACGGTCGGCGTCGCCTATGACCGGCTCGCCGCCGAGGGGTTCCTGACGAGCCGGGTCGGCGCGGGGACGTTCGTCCTGGAGGGCGGGTCCGCCGGGCGGGGTGCGCCGTCGGCGTCGCCGCTTCGGGCGCGGGACGTGTGGGAAGGAGTGTCCGCCTGGCCTCGGCCGATGCCGGGAGTGATCTGGGATTTCCGGGCGGGGCTGCCGGACGTGGGGCTGTTCCCGTACGAGGCGTGGCGGCGGATCATGTCGGGGGTGCTGCGGTCGTCGGCGCTGGACGAGCCCGCGTCCGTGGGCGATCCGGCCGGGCTGTCCGGGTTGCGTGAGGCGATCGCCAGGCATGTGGGGGTTTCGCGGTCCGTGCGGGCGAGCGCCGGCGATGTCGTCGTCACGTCGGGGACGCAGCAGGCCATGGATCTGATCGTCCGGGTGCTGCTGGAGCCGGGTGACGTGGTGGCCGTGGAGGACCCGGGTTACCCGCCCGTCCGGATCCTGCTCACGGCGGCGGGGATGCGGGTCCGCGGCGTGCCGGTCGACGCGGAGGGGCTCCGGGTCGACCGGCTGCCGGACGAGGCGCGGGCCGTGTACGTCACGCCGTCCCATCAGTTCCCGCTGGGCATGCCGATGTCGCTGCCGCGCCGCCGGGCGCTGCTCGACTGGGCGCGGCGGCGGGACGTGGTGATCGTCGAGGACGACTACGACACGGAGTACAGGTACGGGGGACGTCCGATCGAGCCGCTGCAGAGCCTGGACGAGGACGGCCGCGTGCTCTACACGGGCACCTTCTCCAAGATCATGCGGCCGGTGCTGCGGCTGGGGTTCCTCGTGGCGCCGCCGTCGCTGCACCGTGCGTTCCGCATGGCGCGGTACGTCTCGTCCTGGCATGCCGAGCTGCCGGCGCAGGCGGCGCTTGCCAGGTTCATCGACGAGGGGTTGCTCGCCCGGCATATACGCAGGTCGCGGCGCGAGTACCGGGCGCGGCACGAGCGGGTCGCCGAACTGGTGGGCGGAATGCTCGGGGACCGGCTGACCCTCGTCCCGTCAGAGGCCGGGCTGCATCTGAGCGCCACGCTTCGGGAGGGACCCGGGCGGCGCGACGATGCGGTGATCGCGCGGAAGGCGCTCGGCGCGGGGGTCGGGCTGTTCGCGCTGTCGGAGTTCGCCGTCACCGGGCCGCCGGTCCGGGGGCTCGTCTTCGGTTACGGCGCGGTTGCGCTCCGGGAGATCGAGGAGGGGATCGGCCGGCTGCGCCACGTCATGGATGCCTAGGGGCTTCGTGGGAGTGGGCTTCCCGGGGCTTCGGCTTCGCGTTCGCGTGCGGTGTCCGGTGGACGGGGGTGACGCGCTTTCCGTTGGCGCCGAAGAAGAGGACGCGCTCGAAGTCGATGGTCAGCGCGACGTGGTCGCCGCGGTTCGGACGGTCGCCGGGCGCGATGCGGAAGATCAGGTCGGCCCGGCGGCGGTGGTGGCCGGCGTGCTCCTCGACCGGCTCCTCGGCCTGGGGCGACGGCCTGCCGAGCAAGGTCCGGACCCGGTCGAGCACACCGGGACGTTCGGGCTCGTACGACGCGGCCGGCGCGGGGCGTCCCACCTCGGTCGCGTCGACCGTGGGGATGCCGGTCTCGGCGTAGGCGAGCCATTCGTGCCCGTGGAACTCCAGCGCGCGGATCTGGCCGGACAGGACCGTCCCGGGCGGCGCCGGCGAGCCGGGGGCGATGGGCATGAGCGTGTCCGGGCGGATCCCGACGCTGATGGACTGGCCGTGATGGCTGATCAGCGAGGATGCCCTTGGGTCGTTCCAAGGGATGATCAGCCGCTGCGAGCCGAAGTCGAGCAGCAGCCCCTCGCCCTCGACGGCCCACAGGGTGGCCTGCAGCAGGTTGATCGGGGGAGAGCTGAGGAAGGCGGCCACGAACACGGTCGCCGGGTCCTCGTAGATCTGCTCGGGGGTGCCGACGTCCTCCAGGACGCCGTCCCGCAGCACCGCCATCCGGTCGGCCATCGTCATGGCCTCGACCTGGTCGTGGGTGACGTAGACGGTGGTGGTGCCGGTGGAGCGCACGAGCGCGGCGATCTCCACGCGCAGCTCGGTGCGCAGCCCGGCGTCGAGGCTGGACAGCGGCTCGTCCATCAGGAACAGCGACGGCTCGCGGATCAGCGCGCGTCCGATCGCGGCCCGCTGCCGCTGGCCGCCGGACAGCGTCCGCGGCAGCCGGTCGATCATCGAGTTGATGCCGAGCGCGCGCGCCAGTTCGTGGACCTTCGCGTGCGCCTCGGCGCGGTCGTCCCCGGAGACCTCCAGGGGGAACATCATGTTCCCCTTGACCGTGCGGTGCGGGTAGAGCGCGCCCTCCTGGAACACCATGGCCACGTTCCGGTCGCGCGGCTGCAGGTCGTTGGCCACCGTTCCGTTCAGCCACAGGTCGCCGCCGGTGATGTCCTCCAGCCCGGCGATCATCCGCAGGATCGTGGACTTGCCGCACCCGGACGGCCCGAGCAGGACGAACAGCTCGCCGTCGTTGATCTTCAAGCGCACATTCCGGACAGCGACCACTCCGCCTGGGTACACCTTGTCGACGCCGTCGAGCACTACATCCGTCATCGGGTCCGCCTGGGGTAAGCCAAAATTCCGGTCCGTCATCACATCGTGCGCTGGTCTGTGTTGTCCAGACTAAATCCGGTATGGCCTGCGGGCTGATCGGCCGAGTCCGGCCATGAATCATGAGATACCGGCCACTGGAGGAGGAACGCCGCCATCCGGCCCTCCAGTGGATAGCTGGTACGTATCGGGTTCTCGGCTGGTATGCCTCCGGCTGCCGGACGGCCCGCGTCCGAGCCCCGGGAGGACGTCTCCCGGCCGGGCGGCGCCGGTTCGGGGCGGACGGGGTCGGTTCGAGGAGAAGGGCGCCGGTTCGGGGGAGGATCGGCGCCGGTTCGGGCTTGCGGCGCCGGATGTCGGGGCGCCGCCGTAGACTCCTCGTCGTGGCAGGCCGTATTCGCAATGAGGACATCGCGCTCGTCCGGGAGCGCTCGTCCATCGCCGACGTGATCGGTGAGTACCTGCAGCTTCGCAGTGCGGGCGGCGGCAACCTCAAGGGCCTTTGCCCGTTCCACGACGAGAAGTCGCCCTCGTTCAACGTGACGCCGGCGCGCGGGCTGTACTTCTGCTTCGGCTGCGAGGCGGGCGGCGACGTCATCAAGTTCGTCCAGGAGATCGAGCATCTGTCCTTCTCCGATGCGGTGGAACGGCTCGCCGTGCAGGCGGGCCTCCAGCTCCGCTACGAGGACGGCGGCGGACGCGGCACCCGGCAGGACGGCGGCCAGCGTGCGCGGCTGATCGAAGCGCACAGGGCGGCCGCCGAGTACTACACCGAGCAGCTGAGCTCGCCGGACGGCGCGATCGGCCGGACGTTCCTTTCCGAGCGCGGGTTCGAGCCCGCCGACGCCGACCGCTTCGGCGTGGGGTTCGCGCCCCGCGAGTGGGAGGGCCTGGTCCGGCATCTGCGCCAACGCGGCTTCGCCGACCGCGACATCGTCGCCGGCGGCCTCGCCAAGGAGGGGCGGCGCGGCCCGATGGACCGGTTCCGCGGCCGGCTGATGTGGCCGATCCGCGACCTGTCCGGCGACGTCATCGGGTTCGGCGCGCGTCGCCTGTACGAGGACGACGACGGCCCCAAGTACCTGAACACGCCCGAGTCGCCGCTCTTCCACAAGGGCTCGGTGCTGTACGGGGCCGACCTGGCGAAGAAGGAGATCGCGCGACGGCGGCAGGCCGTGGTCGTCGAGGGCTACACCGACGTCATGGCCTGCCATCTGGCGGGCGTCCCGACGGCGATCGCGACGTGCGGGACGGCGTTCGGCGACGACCACATCAAGGTGCTGCGCCGCCTGCTCATGGACCAGGACGAGTTCCGCGGCGAGGTGATCTTCACGTTCGACGGCGACGCGGCCGGCCGGAAGGCGGCGCTGCGCGCGTTCGACGACGAGCAGAAGTTCGTGTCGCAGACGTTCGTCGCGATCCAGCCGGACGGGCTCGACCCGTGCGACCTGCGGATCCGGCACGGCGACGCGGCTGTCCGCGACCTGGTGGCCTCGCGGCTGCCGCTGTTCGAGTTCGCGGTGCGCAGCGCGATCGAGCAGCACGACCTCGACACCGTGGAGGGGCGGCTGAGCGCGCTCGACGCCGCGGCCCCGGTCGTCGCCGCCATCAAGGACCGGTCGCGGCGCCACATGTATGCCGTCAATCTGGACCGCTGGCTCGGGATCATGGACGAGCAGTTCGTGCTGCGGCGCGTCCGCGAACTGGCGGCCCGGCGCCACGGCCGCCCCCAGAACGGCAGCAACAGGGGCGGGAACGACAGGAGCGGCAACAACAGAGGCGGAAACCACGGGG
>NZ_VCKW01000033.1 GCF_005889715.1 Actinomadura soli | reverse complement strand
ACTGGTCGGCACACTCCACGGCTGCCTACGCACCCACACCACCTACAGCGAAACCACCGCCTGGACACCCCAAACCCACCACACCGACCAAGCAGCTTGACACCTACGACCCGTGGGATGTCTAGCCGCGCCCATCGGCGGCGTGGGCCGGTCGGACCGTTGAGCCTGGACGCCCCGGGCCCCCTGAGCCGCGTCGTCCACCCAGACGGGGTGCGCGAGGTGGAACGGGACGGTCCGGACGCGCTGCCGGCAGCGCGGCGCGAGCCGGAGCCGGGCGAAGATCTCCCGCACCAGATCCGGGAACTCGGGCGCCGGGCCCTCGAACACGGTCACGGTCCCGATCTGGAGCGGCCTGGTGTCGTTCTCCGCGAAGAACATCCCCGCGTCCAGCGCGTTCATCCGTTTCACCGTCCGCCCCCCTGCGCGGACGCCGGTCTGCCGGCCGCGAGTTCTCGAGCGACGGCCGCGGCCCAGGTCTCGATCTCCGTCCAATCCCGGTAGTCGCCGTAGCGCAAGCCCAGGACCTTGCAGATTACGTGTCCGGTGAAGGGCACGTGCTCGCGTCGAAATACGCCCGAGAAGAGCCGGTGATCGCGGGCGCCGAGTCTTTTGTGGAGTTCGTCCGCGAGGAGCGCCTCCTCTTGGGGGCCGTATCGGCGCCAAGGTCCGCGCAGGGCGGCCGGCATGCCGACGCTGAACAGCCATACCGGGCGACCTGCCAGAACGTCGTGCTGACGTGTCACGAAGTCGATCGCCTCGGTGAGCCATGCGTGGCCGTGGACCGCGCTGCCGAGCACGAACGCCTCGTATCCGCCGGCGTCGTTCACCTCGTCCATGAGGCGGGCTTCGGCGTCGACGCCGTGCCGGATCAGCACGGCGGCGATCCGTTCGGCGATGCTGCGGGTGGAACCGTGCGCGGTCGCGTAACCCACCAGGATGGTCATGCCCTCACCCCCCGCGGCCGTCCCTGTCCGCCGGGCTGACCGGGCCGGAAAGCCCGTCGCCGAGCGTCGCCGCTTGGGCGCCCTTGAACCGCCGGTCGAGACCGGTGATCCGCAGGATCTTCGCCAGCTGCGGCCGGACCCCGGCCAGCGTGACGGCGCCGCCGCGGCGGTGGGCCAGTTCGTCCGCGGCGATGAACGCCGCCAGCCCCTGCGCGTCGCAGAAGGTCAGGGAGGAGACGTCGATGACGACGTCTGGACCCCGGTCGCCGATCAGCTGGGCCAGGTGGGCGCCGAACACGGGGGCCGAGGCCATGTCCAGCTCGCCGGTGATCAGCACACGTGGCGGACCATCGTCATCGTCATCGTCGTCGAGCGACGTGACGAGGTGTGCGGACGCGTCCTGCCGGGTGACGTGCGTGCCCATGACGGCTCCTCCCCTGGGCCTTCTGGTCACTCCAAGGCTCTGACGTCGCCTACGGCACCAGTAGGGACCTACGTCCCGGCATCCGGCCACCAACGTCCCGCCGGTTCACGCCGTGCCGGCCGGCGGGCGATTCAGGACCTTTGGCCGCTGGCAGGCGCCGATCAGCGGCCTAGCGTCGATCGCGGAAGATGGAGGAGGTGCGCCGTGGTCGCGTGGGCGATACGGACCGAGGGCCTGACGAAGCGCTTCGGGCGGGTGGTCGCGGTGGACGGTCTGGACCTAAAGGTCGGCCGCGGGGAGATCTTCGGCTTTCTGGGGCCGAACGGCGCTGGAAAGTCCACGACGATCCGGCTTCTGCTCGGCCTCGCCCGGCCGACGGCCGGCCGGGCCTGGATCATGGACGTGCCTGTGGGAGACGTCGAGCGGGCCCACCGGCATGTGGGCTACGTCGCCGGCGACGTAGCGCTCTGGCCGCAGCTGACGGGGCTGGAGACGCTGACCTACCTCGGGCATCTGTCCGGGAGCGTCGACGTGCCGTTCCGGGACGAGCTGATCGAACGGCTGCGGTTCGACCCCGGGAAGCGCGCCCGCTCCTACTCCAAGGGGAACCGCCAGAAGCTCGCCCTGATCGCCGCGCTGATGACCAGGCCCGACGTGCTGCTGCTGGACGAGCCGACGTCCGGCCTGGACCCGCTGATGGAGGCCGAGTTCCAGGCACTGGCCCGGCAGGCCGCGGGACGCGGGCAGACGGTCTTCCTCTCCTCCCACATCCTGGATGAGGTCCAGGACCTCTGCCATCGGGTGGCCATCCTGCGGGAGGGCCGGCTGATCGAGGTGGCCGCGCTGGAGGAGCTGCGCGCACTGGGCGGGACGGTGCTGGAGGCGATCGTGGACGGCCCCGTCCCCGACCTGGCCGGGGTGCCCGGCGTGACCGGGGTGGAACCGATCGACGGCGGCGTCCGGGTGTCGATCACCGGGTCGCCGTCTGCGGTGCTGGCCCGGTTGAGCGCCTGCCCGCTGGTCCGGGTCCGCAGCCACGAGCCGACGCTGGAAGAGATCTTCCTGAGCTACTACGAGGCGGAGAAATGACCAGGGCCATGCCCGTACGGACCGCCGCAGGGTCGCGCCCGGCGGGGCGCCTTCCGGTCGGCGCGGGGGTCGCGTGGATGACGGTCCGGCTGATCCGGCGCGGCGCGGGCTGGCTGGCGCTGGCCCTCGCCTGCTACGTCGTGGTCGAGGTCGTCACCTACGAGCGGACCTACCCCGACGCCGCCTCGCGGCAGAAGCTCGCGGCGCTGTCGAAGGACCCGGCCGTGCGGATGCTGCAGGGCGTCCCGCACGCGGCCGAGACGACCGGCGGCTACGTCGTGTGGGACGCCGGCTGGATGCTGGCAGCGATCGCCGGCCTGTGGGCGCTGCTGACGGCGGGCCGCCTCCTGCGTGGTGAGGAGGAGTCCGGCCGAGCCGAGCTCGTCCTGGCCGCGCCGATTCGTCCGACCCGCGTGGTGCTGGTGCAGTGCGGCGTCCTGGGCGGCGCGGCGCTGGTGGCGGGGGCTTCGGTGGCCGCCCCGCTGGCGCTGCTGGGGACCGGCGCGGCGGGCTCGGCGCTGTTCGGGCTCGGGCTCGCCGGGTTCGCCGCGACGTTCGCGGCGGTGGCGGCGGTGCTCGCGCAGCTGTTCCAGGTGCGGCGCCGCGCGACCGCGGCCTCGGCCGCGGTCTTCGGTGCGTTGTTCCTGCTCCGGATGGCCGCCAACAGCGCGGACCCGCGCGGATGGCTGCGCTGGTTCACCCCGTTCGGCTGGCTGGACGACCTGCACCCCTACCGGGACCCGAACTGGGCGGTGCTCGCCGTCACGCTGGCAATGCCCGCCGTGGTCGGCGGCGTCGCCGTCGCGCTGCGGACCCGCCGCGACACCGCGGACGCGCTGATCGGTGAACCCGACCACGCCCGCGCCCGGCTCCGGCTGCTCGGCGGGCCCGCGGCCTTCGCCTGGCGCAGCAACCGTGGCATGCTGACCGGCTGGCTGCTCGGCATCGCCGGGTACGCGTTCGTCGCCGGGACGCTGATCGCGACCGTCGTCGACTACGCTGCCGACGACCCCGACTACCAGCGGATCCTGGAGTCGCTCGGTTGGGACGCGGGCGACGTCGCCGACGGCTTCGTCGGCATCATGGGCGTCCTCATCGGTCTGCTGATCGCCCTGTACGCGTGCTGGCGGATCGGCGCGGCCCGCGCCGAGGAGGCCGCCGGCCGCCTCGACCACGTCCTCACCCGGCCCGTCACGCGCCGCCGCTGGCTCGGCGGCCACATCCTGCTGACCCTGGCGTCGGCGCTGCTGCTCGCGCTGGCCTCCGCTGCCGCGATGTGGGCCGGCGCCGCCGCGACCGGCGCGGGCGTGGGCCTGGCGGACACGCTCGCAGCCACCCTCAACCCGCTGCCGGTGGCAGCCCTGGCCACGGGGCTGGCGGTGGTCCTGCTCGGCGCGCGGCCGCGGCTGACCGTCCCCGGCTCGGCGGCGGCGGCCGTCGCCGCCTACTTGATCGAGACGATCGGGCCCGCGCTGGACTGGCCGGACCTCGTGCTGGCCGTGTCCCCGTTCCACCACCTGGCGGCAGTCCCGGCCGAACCGTTCGAGCTCGTCGGCACGCTCGTCATGACCGCTTCGGCAATGGTCCTCGCCGCCGCCGGGTGCCTGCTCTTCGAGCGCCGCGACCTCACCGGCGACTGAACGGCCGCCGGTTTCCGGCCGGGGCGTGCAGGATCAGGGCGCCGGGAAGGATCGGCAGCCAGAAGCTGAGGATCCTGTAGAGCAGGATGGTCAGGACGGCCTCGGTGGGCCCGGTCCCGAACGTGACCAGGGCCAGGACGAGGACAGGTTCGACGACCCCCACGCCGCCCGGGAGGGGACCGAGGAGGCGTAGCGGGATCAGCAGCAGGAAGACCGCCGCCAGGGCGGCGGGCGAGATCGGCACGTTCAGTGCGTGGCCCACGGTCACGAAGGCCAGCACCGAGCAGGTGGTGACCGTGGAGCTGGCCGCGAGCAGCGCGATCAGGCGCTTGGGACGGTGCAGCAGTTGAGGCAGCCCGGCTGCCGCGGCGCGTAGTGGCGGGAGGATCTCTGCCCTGCGGCGCCACAGCAGGACCGTGCCGAGCGCCGCGACCGCGGCGACGATCAGGATCAGCGGCTCGGCCCAGCCGGGCGGGTGCGCCGCTCCCCATCCCCGCGCCGCGGCTGAGGCCAGGGCCAGGGCCAGGGCGATCAGGTGGACGAGCGCGCCGGTCAGTCTGGTGCGCGCGACGGTCGCGGCGGCCTCGTGCGGTCCGGCCCCGTGGTCGCGGAGGTAGGCGCCGAGGACGGCGTCGCCGCCCCGGCCGGTCGGATGCTGGCGGGAGGCGTAGGAGGCGGCGGCCTGGCGCAGGCAGGTGCGTCCGAAGGCCAGATCGCGTGGGGAGGCGCCCATCAAGGCGACCGCGCCCGCCGCGTAGGAGACCGCCACCAGCAGCGCGGCCGCGAGGAGCCAGCGCGTGTGGGCGTCCGCGAGGACCGTCATGGGGGAGCGCAGACCCGTGACGCCGATGAGCCCGTGGTAGGTGACGTAGCCGGCGGCGACGAGCAGCAGCAGGAACCAGGGCCGCGACGGGATCCGCGACAGCGGCCGGGGCACGATGCCGGTGGCGCCCGCACCGGTCAGCTCGCGGCGGAGCTCGTCCAGGAGGTGGGGGTGGTCGCGGAGTGCCGTCCGGGTGGATCCCGCCAGCGCCAGGGGTTGCAGGTAGGGCACGGCGGCCTCGGCGGCGGGAAGCCCGAGTACGTCGACCGCGGCCTGGACGGACCGCCGTGGCCCGGCGGCCAGGGCGGTGGAGACGAGGAGTTCGGCCACGTCCTGGGCCAGCCGTCCGTCGCCGGCGGCGTCCTCGGCGAAACCGAAGTCGACGAGTACGGGACGCCCTGCGGCGTCCACGAGGACGTTGGCCAGCCGCAGGTCGCGGTGGGCGATGCGCGCGGTGTGGAGTTTCGCGACCTGTGACCACAGTTCGCGGAGGCGGGCGTCGTCGTGCAGGGCGAGGGGAGCGTCGCCGGTTTCGATCGCCTCCTCGGCGAGGATCCAGGTGCCGGGCCCGGCGGGCGCCACGCCGATGACGGCGGGCACGCGGGCGCCCGATTCGGCCGCGCGCATGAGCATGTACGCCTCGTGCTCCACCTGCCGCTTGGGGGTGGCCATGGGTGTCTCGTCCTCCACCTCGCGGTAGAGCAGGAACCGGGCGGCCTTGAACAGCAGGTCCGCGTCGCGCTGGTCACGGCCGAGCGCCTTGACGAAGACCGCGCGCCCGTCGCCGGTGACGGCGGTGAAGGGGACCGAGCCGCGGGCGTCGGCCTTGAGCGGAGCGACCTCGGCGCCGGCCAGGCCGCAGCGGGCGAGACCCGCGGCGACCTGGTCCGGTGACGAAACGTGGTTCGGCGTGCCGCGCACCAGGTGGACCGCCCCGCCGACCGCCCAGCCGAGCGCCGTCCCGGCGACGACGTCGAGCGGGAAATGGGCGCCGACGTAGACGCGGCTCACCGGCACGGCGATCGCGACCGCCCAAAGGACCCACCGGACCGGGCGGCGGACATGCGCGGACGCGACCGTGGCCAAGGCGGCCGACACGGCGGCGTGGCCGGACACGAACCCGAGCCCGTCCTCGTGCGCGCCGCGGAGCACGACCTCCGACAGCAGCGCACCGGGCCGGCCGCGGTCGGCGAGGTCCTTGACCAGCTTGGCGAGCAGCCACGCCAGCGAACCGCCGAGAGCCAGGTCGACGGCCAGCCGGACCCGGCGGACGGCCAGCGCCGCCGCCGCGGTCACCGCGACGGCGCCGAGCGCGCCCGTCTGCATCACGATCTCGACCGGCCGGAACAGCCAGCCCGGCAAGCCGTTGACGACACGGAACACGCCGGCCTCCGGGCCCAGCAGCAACCCGTCCGCGGCGAAAAGGGCCAGGCAGAGGCACAGACCGAGCCCGGCGACGACCCGGATCACGTCGCCGGGATGCCGAGCCGTGGCGGGCGCCCCCGGCGGGAACAGCCCGAAGCGGCGCACCGGGAGGCCGCGGCGACGAGGCCATCGCTTGCGGAGGGAACCCGAAGGCGTTTGCCCGGCGTGGTCTCGTGACCGTGCGGTGAGCCGAGCCGTCGCGTCAGGGCCGAGAACGCGGCGGGCGGCCGCCGGCGCTCGTGCGCGCGTCGTGGCCGAGGCGGTCATGGTGAGCAGCCGGGCCGCGTCGTCGTCGAGCAGGGCTGGTGTCGTATCGGTCTCCGCCCGCCCCCAGCCGACGATCCAGGGACGCCCCTGCCCGTCGACCAGGACGTTCTCCGGCGCGAGGTCGCGATGGGCGATGCGGTCGCGGCGCAGCGCCGCACTCTGCCGCCACAGGTCGTCCACCGCACCCACCACGTCCACGGCGTCCTGCGCGTCCCGCGCCGGCTCGCCGTGCCCGTCCAGCGGACGCCCGTCCACGTGATCCATGACCAGGGCCCAGCTGCCCGCGCCGACCTCCGTCACGAACCGGACGGCCGGCACCCGCGCACCGGCCCGCCGGGCGCGCATGAGCAGATAGCCCTCATGCTCGGCGAGATGCTTGGCGGTGGCGAACGGTGGCTCGCCCGGCCTGCGGCGCCACAATCGGCCCAGGCGGTGCAGCGTGTCGGCGTCGCGCTGGTCGCGTCCGATCACCTTGACGAAGAGCCGCCCGGCCGAGGTGTCCGCGGCGAACGGGACGGCGTGCCGCAGATCGCCCGGCACGCGATGCACGTCCGTCACCGTCGTCAGCCCGTGGCGGGTGAGCGCCTCGCGCACCGCAGCGAGGCGGGGCCGGTGCCGCGGCGTCCCGGCGATGAGCAGCGCCGCCGCTCCCGCCGACCAGCCCAGCGCCGCTCCGCCGAGCACGTCCAGCGGGAAGTGCGCTCCGGTGTAGACCCGGGCCGCGCCGACGGTGGCGACGACCAGCCACAGGACGCGCCGGTACGGGCGGGGGAGGTAGGCGGCCGCGACCGTGACCAGTGCCGCGGCCACCGCCGTGTGCCCGGCGGCGAAGCCGGTGCCCCAGGGGGTCGCGTCCGCCCGGAGTGCGACGCCGTCCAGCAGCGCTGCGGGGCGCGGCCGTCCGGACACGTCCTTGACGATCTTGGCCGCGATCCATGCGAGCGTCCCGCTTCCGCACAGCGTGACGGCCAGGCGGAACCTGCGCAGGAGGACGGCGGCGAGTGCGGCCAGGGCGGCGGCGCCGATCCAGCCCGCCTGCATCAGCAGCCACATCGGCGGCTCGATCGTGTCGGGAAGGTCGTTCACCAGCCGGAACAGGTCGGCGTCCCAGCCGGGCACGCCCCGGCTCGCCACGGCCAGCACCGCCAGCGAGGCCAGGGCGAGCACCAGCCGGACGGCGTCCATCGGGTGGCGGAACACCTCCTCGCGCGGGCGTGCGGCGGCCGCCGGGCGGGCCCACCGCCACCACGGCCACAACAGCCCGCCCGCCGGCAGGTAGAGCAGGTAGGTGAAGAACCGGAACAACAGCACGCCCGCCGTCACCGCGGGCAGGTCGGCCCCGGCGAGGTCCAGCCCGCCGATCAGCGCCAGGTCGAGCACGCCCGCGCTGCCGGGCGTGAGCGGAATGACGGTCACCTGCCGCGCGACGGTGTAGACGGCGAACGCCTCCAGCACCCCCACCCGGGTCGCGCCCGTCGCCTGCAGCGACACGTACAGCACCGCGAACACGCACACCTGGTAGCCGACCGTGGACAGCGTCAGCGCAGGCCATCGGCCACGGATCAGCTCACGCGCCCCGGCCTGGAACCGCGCCACATCACCGGCGTGATCGTCCACCCTGCGGTGCAGCATCCGTGCGAGAGGACGCGCCGCGCGGGTACCGGCGGCCACGATCGCGGACGCCGCGCGATCATGCCAGAGCATGAAGCCCGTCAGCGCGACCACCACGGCGGCCAGCCCCAGCCCCAGCACTCCCGCGCCGCGCACCTGCGGCGGCACGTCCGACGCCAGCGCGAGCAGCCCGAGTGCGAGCAGCGGCAGGGTCAGCCGGGTGAGGACGTTCCACAGGCCGGTCACCAGCACCTGCAACGCGATCGGGCCTGCCCGGAAACCGAGCTCCCGGCACATCGTGACATTCAACGCCGCCCCGGCCGCCCCGCCGCCTGGCAGCGCGTAGGACAGCGCGGTGGTCACCACGTTCATGACCGACGCGGGGACGATCTTCAGGCCCGGAAGCGCCGCGCTGAGACCCGCCGCCGAAGCGAGCACCGACAAGACCGTGAGCGCCGACAGCAGGACGAGTTCGGACGCGCTCACCCGCGTCCGCAGGATCTCGGCGACAGTCTCCAGATCCACCAGACCGGGCAGCACCTTGCCGAAGATCGCGGCGACGACCAGCAGCGCCAAGACGCGCCCGGACCACGTCCGGGCACGTCCCCGGCCCGTCCCGCCGCGGGGCGTACGCAAGTCGGCGGGAACTTGCTCGACGGTCGGCGTCACCGGCGTTCTCCTTCCGGAGCCTCTGCTCAGTCCGGCGACCGGTTCACCGTCCTTCGTGGGCTTTCAGCGTCCTCCGCCGCGCTTGGCCAGGGCAGTGGACGAAGGTCCTCCGCCGCGTGCTGAAGGGCTCGAGTTCCGCGCCCTGCCCGGACTTGTCAGTGCGCGGCCGGATCGTGGACGTCGGCCAGGACGAAGTAGTTTTCCTCCTCCTGGGCGAAGTGCAGCCGGAGGACGGCGTACAGCTCCTGGATGCTCCGCCGCAGGTCACTGGTGGTTTCCGGTGATGCGGGGCTCGCTTTCAGTTCGGTGATGAGCGCGCCGATGCGCCGGGTCAGCTCGGCGATCTCGGTGTGCCCGCGGCTCATCGGGCCGGTCGGGTCGGAGCCGCCCAGCGCCCGCGCGACGGCGGGGTAGAGCAGCCGTTCGTCTTTGCGTTCGTGGGTGGCGAGGTCGGTCAGGAACCCGGTGAGGGTGTCGATCGCCGCGTCGCGTTCCCGGCCGGGGGAGGCGGTGATCGCGTCCGCCAGGGCGGGCAGCCGCTCGATGCGCGGCCACAGCGCCCGGTGCTCCTCGTCCAGCCGGCGGACGAGGTCGGCCTCGTCGCCGCGCAGGCGCGGGGCGCGGTCGCGTCCCGGGCCGAGGACGCGCAGCGCGGACAGGATCGCGGCGACGTCGATGCCCTCCTGCAGCAGCGCGCCCGCCGCCGGGGCCAGCAGCCCGAACGCCGCCGCGACCATCGCCGCCATGGACAGGCCCATGCCCGCCAGGACGCTCTGCCGCGCCACCGTCCGGGTGCGGCGCGCGATGGCCAGGGTCTCGGCCAGCCGCTCCAGCCGGTCCACGGTGATCACCACGTCGGCCGCCTCCGACGAGGCCGTGGCGCCACGGGCGCCGAGCGCGACGCCGACTCCGGCGGCGGCCAGAGCGGGGGCGTCGTTGACGCCGTCGCCGACCATCACGGTCGCCGTCCGGGCGCTCTCGGCGCGGGCGACTGCGACCTTGCCCGCGGGTGTCAGCCCGGAGTGGACGGCGTCGGCGCCGACCAGCTCGGCGATCGGGCCGGCGGCGTCCGCGCGGTCGCCGGTCACCATGACCGTCCGGGCGATGCCTGCGTGTCGGAGCAGCCGGAACGTCCGCGGCGCGTCCGGGCGGAGGCGGTCGCGCAGCAGCAGCACGGCCGCGATCCGCCCGTCCACGCCGACGAACACGGTGATCGCGCCGCGGGCGGCGGCGCGGCTCCGCACCTGCTCCAGCCAGGCGGCGTCGGCGTGCCCGGCCCAGGTCGCCTTGCCGACGCTGACCCGGTGGCCGTTCACGGTGCCGCGTACACCCTGGCCGAGGGTCTCGGTGACGTCGGACGGCTCGGTGAGCCGCAGCCCGCGCTCGGCGGCGCCGCGCACGATCGCCGAGGCCAGCACGTGCGGGGAGACCTGATCGAGGGAGGCGGCGAGCAGCAGCGGGTCCGCGGCGATCGCGGGCCGGGCGGGGACGACCTCGGTGAGCGCGGGACGTCCGGTGGTGACGGTGCCGGTCTTGTCGAACAGCAGCACGTGGGCGCGGGCGAGACGCTCCAGCGTGCCGCCGCCCTTCACCACGACACCTCGGCGCGCGCACCGCGACAGGCCGGAGACGAACGCGATCGGCGCCGCGATGATCAAGGGGCAGGGGGTGGCGACCACCAGCACCGCGACGGCCCGGACCGGATCTCCGGAGGCGAGCCATGCGGCCCCGGCCAGCAGCAGCGTGAGCGGGAGGAAGACCGCCGAGTACCGGTCGGCGAGCCGCACGAACGGCGCGTTCTCGGCGGCGGCCTCCTCGGCCAGCCGGACGATCCCCGCGTAGGTGCTGGACCGGGCGTCGCTGGTCGCGCGCAGCCCGAACGGCCCGCCGGCGTTGACCGTCCCGGCGCGGACCGCATCACCGGCCGGACGCTCCACCGGCAGCGGCTCCCCGGTCAGCGTGGACTCGTCCAGGACGGCGGTCCCGGACTCCACCTGCCCGTCCACCGGCACGGTCTCACCGGCCCGGACCAGCAGCCCGTCGCCGGGCCGGACCTCGCCGACGTCGACGGTGTCCAGACCGGCGGCGGTCCGGCGGTGCGCGACGCGGGGCGCCAGCGACAGCAGGGCGCCGAGGTCGCGGCGGGCGCGGCGTCCGGCACGTTCCTCCAGCAGCCGGCCGCCGGTGAGCATCACGGCGATCACGGCGCCGGCGAGGGCCTCGCCGACGGCCATGGTCCCGGCCAGCGCGAGCACCGCGATCACATCGCTGCCGAACCTGCGGTGCATGAGGCCGGCGAGTACCCACCACACCGCCGGACCGAGTGCGAGCACCGTCACCAGCATCCAGACGACGTCGCCGGCCTCCGTGCCGACCGCCCAACGCAGCGCGGCACCGGCCGCAAGTCCTCCGCCGGTCACGGCGAAGAGCACGTCGTGACCGTGCCGCATGATCGTGCTCCGTACGTTCATCTCGCCGCCCTCCGGGTCTGCAGGCCTTTCCCACGCTCGCCGGTCATGAGGTGGGTCTCCCAGAGGCGATGGGACGCCGGAGAACTGCCGATCGGCCCGTTTTCCGAGGGCCGGTGGCCGCCCGGCGGGGGGACTTTCGGCCCTACGGATGCGGCACTCCGTGATGAAGCGTGGGGACCGGTGGCCGTGCCCACCGGGACACGCCTGACGTGCGGGGCCGCACGGAAACCAGCCGACTGCCGCGAAGAGGAGGACCCGATGTCCAAGCCGATCGTCGTCGGCACCGACGGATCCGACCAAGCCGGCCGTGCCCTTGACTGGGCCGCTGCCGAAGCCGTCCTGCGCGACCGCCCGCTGCACATCGTCCATGCCGTGGAGATCCGGCAGTACCGGGCGCCTGTGTTCGTGCCACCCGAGACGCCCGACTACTTGAACCGTGCCGGGCATGAGGTTCTGGCCGCTGCCCGGGAGCGCGTCCGGGAGCGGTGGCCGGACCTGGTGACGACGGCCGCCCTGGTCACCGGAGAGGTGCCGCGAGCCCTGCATGAGCAGTCGGACAAGGCGTTCGAGCTGGTACTGGGCAGCCGCGGGCGGGGCGGGTTCGCCAGCCTGCTGCTGGGCTCGGTGAGCCTGCGCGCGGCCGGGCACCCGACCGTCCCGGTGGTGATCGTGCGCGGGGACGCCGCCGACCGCGGCGAGATCGTCGTGGGCATCGACCTGATCCGCGAGGCCGACGCGGTGCTGGAGTACGCCTTCGACGCCGCGATGATTCACGGCGCCCGGCTCCGGGTGGTCCACGCCTGGCAGACGTTCGCCACCCTTGTCGAGGCCGGCTACGCCTTCGACTACGAGCAGATCGAACTCGACCTGCGCAACGCGGTCATCGCCGCGTACAAACCCTGGCGGGCCAAGTACCCGCGGGTCGACGTCGTGGACGAGATCCTCCTGGAGCATCCGGTGACCGCGCTGTCCACCGCCTCGCGCAACGCCCGCCTGCTGGTGGTCGGCGCCCACGACCGGCGCTGGAACGCCCCGCAACTCGGGTCGGTCAGCCACGGCGTCATCCACCACGCGCAAAGTCCGGTCGCTGTCGTCCCGATGGCCTGAACCCGTGCGAGGAACGAACATGCGGACCGGCGACGACGACGCCAGCGCGGCCCGCCTGCACAAGGCCGGAATGGCATCGGCCACCTACAGCCTCACGGTCGTCCAGGGCCTGGACCGTCCGTTGGCGGTCGCGGCCGGCCTGGGCGACGGCCTGCGCCACCTGCTGGACTTCCGCCTGGGCGGCGACCATGTCGGGATGCTCACCGAGGCGGGGATCTGTTCTCGGGCGACCGCGCGTTCGCTGTGCAGGGTGCGGTTCACCGGTGAGGTGCGGGCCGTGCCCGAGGGGCGGGTGGTCCTGGCCGGCGAGCCCGTGCTGGAGGTGACCGCGCCGCACGCGGTGGCCTTTCTCGTCCAGGCCGAACTGCTGCGCCGCCTCCGGTTCCAGACCGCGATGGCCTCGCGGGCCGCCGGGATCGTCCGGGCGGCCGGTGCGGCCCGGTTGATCCACCGTCCGGAGTCCGGACGTGAGGTCCGGAGTCCGGTCGAGGCCCGCTCGGCGGTGATCGGGGGTTTCGACGCGACCTGTGATCTTGATGCGGCCCGGCGGGCGGCGCTGCCCGGAGCCGTCCTGACCGACGGGCTCACCGCCGGTTTCGCCGCTGACGCGGGCGTGGTGGCGTTGCTGGTCGAGAGCATCGGCGAGGCGGACACCGACCTGGTGCGGTCGGCCTTGGCCTGGGTGCACTCGCGGCGGATGCGGGCCCGGGTGGGCGTCGCGGTGTCAGGCGGCGATCTGATGCGCCGCTGCGTCCAGGCACGGCGCCGGCTCGACGGTGCGGGGATGCGGTATGTGCCGGTGTTCGTAGGCGGACGCCTGGACGAGCACGCGATCGCCGCTCTGTCGGCTTCGGAGGCGCCGATCGAGGGCTTCGTCGTCGACCCGGCCGGGGCGGGAGCGGCGGGCGGTGACCCCGAGATGGTGTCGCGCCTGGTCGTCCACCGGGGAGTCCCGGTGCTTCAGCCCGGCTCGGACCCCGGGCTGCTGCCCGCGAGCAAACAGGTGTATCGGGGAGAGCGGGGAGACCTGCTGGTGACCCGAGGCGAGAGGTGCCCCGCCGGTCACCGTCCGCTGCTGGAACTGGTCATGCTCGCCGGGCGTCCGCTCAGGCCGTCCGAGCCGGCGGCCGGTCCGGTGTCCGAGGCCCGCGTTCGGAGCCGCGCCGACCTGGCCTGGCTGAGGCACGCGGCGTCCACCCGGGACGCGACGTTCGTGGCGGCACCGCGCACCAGCCCGCGCTTGCGTGCTTTGCGTGACCGCGTCGCCAATGCGGAACCGTCCGCTCTCAAGGCTTCCCAGGTGTGAAAGCTGTGACCAGCGCGTTCAGGGGGTGGCACGGCGGCTTCGCCGGAGCCGGTCGTGCCGGAGCAGCCGCTGGACGTCGGCGGTGGTGATGATGCCGAGCAGCCGGTGGTCGGCGGCCACGACCGCGAGGAGGTCGCCCGCGATGGGCCGCAGCTGGAGCAGTGTGATCGCGGGGATGTCGGGGCCGGTGACCCGGTCGGGAGGCAGCGGGACGCTGAGGTCTCCGAGGGCGGCTCCGGCCTTCTGGGACGGGACGCGTGACAGCCGGTCCACCGTGACGGCGCCGACCGGGTCGCCGGTCACGTCCAGGACGGGGAACACCGACTGCCGCGACCGGGCCGCGACGCCCTCGATGAACGGGCCCGCGGGCTGCCAGGACCAGCCGTGGTCGGGGTAGGGCGTCATGATGTCGGCGGCGCGCAGGCCCGCGGCGGCGGCGCGCAGGTCCGTCCAGCGTCCCTCGGCCCGGGCCGAGCCGGCGATGAACCATCCGACCAGCGCGAGCCAGAGTCCGTTGAACCAGCTCACCAGCAGCATGATGACCAGCCCGCCGCCGATCATGGCGTGGCCCAGTGTCGTCCCGGCGCGATCGGCGGCGTGGCTCGCGCTCGTCCGGTCCCCGCGCCGGCGCCACAGCAGCGCGCGCAGGATGCGGCCGCCGTCCAGCGGCGCGCCCGGCAGGAGGTTGAACACGGCGATAAGCGCGTTGGCCGCCGCCAGCCAGCTCAGTGACGCGGTGGCGACCGGCGCGACGTCCAGCGCGGCGCCGGCCGCCGCGGCCCCGGTGAACAGGACGGCGGCCGCCGCGCTGGTCAGCGGGCCGACACCGGCGATGCGCAGGTCCGCGCGAGCGTCGGGCGGTTCGTCGTCCAGTTCCGCGACGCCGCCCAGCATCCACAGCGTGACCGAGCCGACCCGGACGCCGTGGCGGCGGGCGACGAGCGCGTGCGCGAACTCGTGCGCGGCCAGCGAGGCGAGGAACAGCACCGCGCCAAGCGCCGCCACCGCCCAGCGCGTACCGGCGGACGCCGCCGGATCGGCAGCGGGCAGTACCGTTCTGGCGAGGATGTCGGCGATCAGAGCCGTGATCACCAGAACCGACCAGTGCATCCCGACCGGGATGCCGAGGATCGTCCCGAGCTTGAAGGTCTGCTTCATCGCGCACCTCCCGCGCCTGCCTTCATGCTCGCCCGGCCCAGGGTTCGTGATCGGGGTCGAACAGCCCTTTCCGGGAGGGCCTTTAGCCCGTGAACGGCTCAGCCGGCACCGTCCTGCGCGGTCTCGGCGCGTAGTGCGGCGACCTCGACGGTGAGGTCGATGCCGACGGGGCACCACACGATGCACCGGCCGCAGCCCACGCAGCCCGACGAGCCGAACTGGTCGTGCCAGGTACCGAGCTTGTGGGTGAGCCATTGCCGGTAGCGGCTCTTGGGGGACGACCGGACGTCGCCGCCGTGCAGGTGGGAGTAGTCCAGGTCGAAGCAGGAGTCCCACAGCTGCCAGCGCTCGGCGTGGTCGCCGGTGAGATCGGTGGTGTCGGTGACCCTGGTGCAGAAGCAGGTCGGGCACACCATCGTGCAGTTGCCGCAGCTCAGGCAGCGTTCGGCGACCTCGTCCCAGCGTTCGGCCTCCAGGCTGCCCGCCATCAGGTCGCGCAGGCCCAGCGCGGGCATCTCGCGGCCCATCCGGTCGGCCGCCGCCGTCACCTCGGCGCGGGCCCGGTCCACGACGGCGGGCTCCGCCGGACCGGCCTGGATGTCGCCCATCACGCGTGCGCCCGCCTCGGTGCCCACGTCCACGACGTAGCGGAGGCTGTCCTCGCCGGTCAGTTCGGTGAGCGAGAGGTCGTATCCCGGGCCCGCCTGCGGGCCGGTTCCCATCGAGACGCAGAAGCAGGTCTCGCCGGGCTCGGTGCAGTTGACGGCGACGATGAAGGCGCCGTCGCGCCGCGCCGCGTAGGACGGGTCGACGTGGCGGCCACCGGTCAGCACGCGGTCCTGGATGGCGATGGCGCGCAGATCGCACGGGCGGACGCCGAGCAGTGCCAGCCGGCCGGGTTCGGGCGCTGCGTCCTTGACCTCGAAGCCGTCGTCGGTCCGGTCCGCCTCCCAGACCTTGACGCGCGGCCGGTGCAGGAACGGCTTCCAGGACTGCGGCCCGGCCGCGTGGGCGAAGGCGGCGCCGTCGTCCCTGCGGCGCAGCCGGTAACCGCCGGGTGCGAGCCGCACGCCCCACCCGTAGGGCAGATGGTCGATCGAGTCCAGCTCGGCCAGGACGATGGCGTCGTCGCGGACGGTCGGGCCGATGACGGTGTATCCGGCGCGGCGCAGCGCGTCGTACAGGGGACCGAGCCCGGTCAGTTCCAAAGTGTTCATGACGGTCGGCTTTCTCTCACAGGCGACGGATTCGGTGAGACGTGCGATGCGAGTGAGGCGGCGATCCGGTCGGTGACGGTGGTGACGGCGGCGGCGACCCTCGGGGTCAGTCCGCGGCCGAAGCCGAAGTCGAGCCCCTCGATCGCCAGGACGCGCAGCCGGACGGGCATCTGCGCGACGGCGAGCCCGAGCGCGACGGCCTCGCCGAGCCCAAGAGCGTGGCCGGTCACGGGCCGCTGGGCGAGCGCCGCGGTCTCGGCGCCGAGGTCGTGGATCCGGCCGGGGTCGGGCGGCTCCGCG
Source organism: Actinomadura soli (assembly GCF_005889715.1). Classification (GTDB taxonomy): domain Bacteria; phylum Actinomycetota; class Actinomycetes; order Streptosporangiales; family Streptosporangiaceae; genus Spirillospora; species Spirillospora soli. The sequence goes on along the minus strand of NZ_VCKW01000033.1, from coordinate 31,299 downwards.
CGGACCGCGTCCACGACGATCGCCAGGTCCGCTCCGGCCCACAGCCCGATGAGCCGCGCCGGCTCGCCGTCGGTCGCCGCGAGCGTCGCCCGCACCCGGCCGCGCAGGGCCTGCACCACCGCGGGTCCGGCGCCGTCGTCGCGGCGGAAGTCGTTGCCGACGCCGATGACGATGGTCATGACCGGTCCACGGTGAGGTCGAGGAAGTGGGTGGAGCAGGAGATGCAGGGGTCGTAGTTGCGGATCGCCTGCTCGCAGTGGTGGGTCAGGTCGTGGTCGTCCAGGTGCAGGCGGGTCGTGACGAATTGGCGCAGGTCGTCCTCGATGGCGGCCTGGTTCTGCGACGTCGGCGGAACGATCCGCGCGGCCCGTATCAGGCCGTCCGGGCCCAGGTCGTAGCGGTGGTACAGGAGGCCACGTGGCGCCTCGGTGACGCCGTGCCCGGTGCCCTCCCGGGCCGGCACGGGCACCGACGGGCGGGGCGGCGGCTCGTAGGCGTCGATGATCCGCAGCGCCTCGTCCACCGCGTAGACGATCTCGACGGCGCGGACCAGGATGCTGCGGAACGGGTTGCGGCATTCGGCGCCGAGCCCGGCCCGGGCGGCGGCCTCCAGCGCCAGCGGCGACAGCCGGTCGTGGTTGAGGGAGTAGCGCGCCAGCGGCCCGGCGAGGTACATGCCGCCGTCGGTGAAGCGGGCGTGCAGCGCGGTCGAGTGGGGCACCTGCTCCTCGACGATGTTCTCCTCGAAATCGGCGGCGGGGAAGGCGCGTCCCGCGCTGCTGCGGAGGGTGCCCTCCTCCAGCGGATACCGGTCGGTCGACAGCGCGAGGTATTCGTGGTGGTGGACGAAGTCGGGGAACTCGAACCCCGCCGCCCATTCCACGGTGGCCAGGGCGTCGTCCAATGCCCGCCGCAGGGTCTCGGCGAGCGGGGCCAGTTCGGTGCGCGCCGGCGTCCGGTAGAAGCCGCCGACGCGGACGTTCACCGGATGGATCGCCCGGCCGCCGAGCACCTCCAGCAGCGTGTTGCCCGCCTTCTTCAGCCGCAGGCCCCGCTCGACCAGTGCGCGGTGGTCGCGGGCGAGCTCGACCGCTCCCGGGTAGCCGAGGAAGTCGGGGGCGTGCAGCAGGTAGATGTGCAGCGCGTGGCTCTCGATCCACTCGCCGCAGTACAGCAGCCGCCGCAGGTCGCGCAGGACGCCGTCCACGGTCACGCCGCAGGCCGCCTCGATCGCCTGGCACGCGCTCATCTGGTACGCGACCGGGCAGATCCCGCAGATCCTGGCCGTGATGTCGGGCGGCTCGGTGTGGGCGCGGCCGCGCAGGAACGCCTCGAAGAACCGCGGCGGCTCGTAGATGTCCAGCCGCACCTCCTCGACGTCCGCGCCGCGCACCCGGACGTACATCGCGCCCTCGCCTTCCACCCGGGCGAGCGCCCCGACCTTCAGCGTCCGATCATTGCGATGCGTCATCGCTGGCCTCCTCAGCCAAGGGCTCCGGCCCTTGCTCCTCGCGGAACGCCGAGACGTTGAAAGTGGCCAGCACCCGGTGCGTCTCGTCCTCGGTCATGTCCAGCCACGGCAGCAGCCCGCGGGTGTTGGGCCGCGCGCCGCTCCAGTTGGGGGAGGGGCCGAAGCAGCCGTAGCAGCCCCGCCCGTACGCGGGGCAGATCGCGCCGCAGCCCGCGTGGGTGATCGGGCCCAGGCAGGGCGTGCCGCGGGCGACCATGACGCACACGTTCCCGCGGCTCTTGCACTCGAAGCACACACTGTGCCCGGGGACGTCCGGCCTGCGCCCGGTGAGGTGGGCCGTCAGCACCTCCAGCAGCTGGCGGCGGTCGATCGGACAGCCGCGCAGCTCGAAGTCCACCGGCACGTGCGCCGAGATGGGAGTGGAGCGGTCGAGGGTGGCGATGTAGTCGGGACGCGCGTAGACGACGGAGGCGAACTCCTCGACGTCACCGAAGTTCCGCAGCGCCTGGACGCCCCCGGCGGTCGCGCACGCCCCGATCGTGATCAGCTTGCGAGACACCGCCCGCACGTGCCGGATGCGTTCCAGGTCGGCGGGCGTCGTGATCGACCCCTCCACCAGCGACACGTCGTACGGGCCCTCCCCGGCGGCGCTGGTCGCCTCCAGGAAGTGCGCGATCTCGATCCGCCCGGTGAGGGCGAGCAGCTCGTCCTCGCAGTCCAAGAGGGTGAGCTGGCAGCCGTCGCAGGAGGCGAACTTCCACACGGCCAACGTCGGTCGTCCCATCACTACAGCTCCCTGACGGTCATGAGCGGGACGGCGTGCCCGTAGGGCACGACGGGCCCGTCCCGGCAGATCAGCAACGGCCCGAGCTGGCAGTGCCCGCACCACCCGAGCCCGCAGCGCATGTTGCGCTCCAGTGAGACGCGGACGTCGACGGCGGGCATCCCCAGCCCGATGAGCGCCTCCGCGGTGACGCGCATCATCACCTCCGGCCCGCAGACGAACGCCGCGGCCCGGACCGGATCGGCGTCCACGGAGCCCACCAGCGCCGTGATCAGGCCCACGTGACCGCTCCAGCCCGGGGCCGGCCGGTCCACCGTGACCTCGACCCGGGCACCGCGGGCCCGCCACACGTCCAGCTCGTCGGTGAACAGCAGATCCGCGGGCGTCCGGGCGCCGATCAAGACCGTGATCCGGCCGAAGGCCTCCCGCTCGGACAGCGCGCGCAGCACCACCGGCCGCAGCGGGGCCATACCAATCCCGCCGGCGGCGATGACCAGATCGCGGCCGCGCGCCGACTCCAGCCCCCAGCCGACGCCGAACGGGCCGCGCAGCCCGACCACCTGGCCCGGCTTCGTCGCGCACACGGCCCGGGTCACGGCGCCGACGGCCCGGACGGTCTGCTCCCGCACCCGTCCCGGTCCGATGCGGCTGACGGAGATCGGCACCTCGCCGATGCCGAACGCGTACATCATGGTGAACTGCCCCGGGAGCGGCTCCGCGATGGACACCCCGACAGGTTCCAAGGTCAGCGTGACCGTGTCGGCCGTCTCGGCGCGCCGGCCCGTCACCCGGTACGGGACGGGCGCCATGGGCGCCGGGGCCGCGTCCGCCGTCATCGGAGTTCCTCGGGATGCGCATACAGGTCCAGCATCCGGACGCGGGTGGCTTCGAGCCGGTCGCCCATCACCGCTCCGAACCGCAGCGCCACATCGTGCCCGAACCTGGGGTCGGCGGCGCACCGCTCCCGCACACGCGGCCCGTCGAACCGGAAGGCTGTCACCGGCTCCAACGCGACGGCGCCGAATCTCCAGCGGTGCGGCGGGAACAGCCACGACCAGCCGAGCACCGCGGAGGCGGGCAAGGTCTCCACCACCACCGCGCCCCGGCCGGGGACCTGCAGGTCGAGCGCCACCTTTCCGGAGCGCAACAGCCAGAAACGCTGGGCTGGATCGCCCTCGTCGAAGAACCGATGCCCGGCCGGGACCTCCACCGCCTCGGCGGTGGCGGCCAGCGCGGCCAGATGCGGCTCGGGCAGGCCGGAGAAGAAGCGCTGTTCCGCCAGATTGGCGGCCGTGACGCCGTTCGTTGCCTTCACCTGGCCCGACCTCCTCTCATGATGGGGCTCGCACACAGGGACCACCGGTCAAGAACGTCCCGCCACCGCGCCGCGTCGGCCCGGCACGACTCGGTCCCATGAGGACGGCCGTCAGCAGCTACACTCCCGCCGCGATGAGGTTCTTCGCCGCTGTGTTGTCTGCCGCGTCGCTGGCCGCATGCACGCCGCGCGCGTTCAGGAAGATCGCCACGCCGCTGATCGCGGCGGTACCGGACGCGAACGCGATGCTCCGCGCGCGCCCGGTCACGGCCAATCCGCCTCCGAAGCGCAACGATGGCGGTGCCGTCTCCGATCCGGACGACTTGGCTCACATGCTCCAGGCACATGAAGACCTCCAACGGTGGTCGTGCCGACCGACAACCTCATAAGACCCCGCCACGCCAATGGCACCAAGGGACCAAAGTCCCTTCTAGCCACCTTCGGCCGCCTTATGCCTTCGTCCACCGGCGGCACGCGTCAGCGAGCGGTCCGCAGCAACCGGCGCGGGTCGGGGTCGGTGATCGGCATGACCGCGACCATGACCGGCATGGCCGGGCAGCAGCACGCCCGGTCCGCGAGGCTCGGCACCGGAGGCGGAGAGTGCTCGTGTTCGCCTGGGGGCCGCTGGGTCGTCTTGCTCTTCGTGGTGACCCGGGCAAGGTTCTGGTGCGGAAACTTGGTGGCCATGTCCTCAGCGTTTCGTGTGCGCGCCCACCGAAGCAGGGCCGAAGTGACCTACATGCCGGGACCAAAGACCTTCAGTCCGTGGAATCGGTGAGGACGCCGTAGGCGATGACGTTGTCCTTGTAGCTGCGCTTGACCGGGTCGAATTCGCCGCCGCAGGTCATGACCCGGATGGTCGGCGCGTTGGTGCGGCCGTAGACCCGCTCGGTAGGGAACCGGGATTTGGGGACCTGTTCGATCGAGGTGATCTGGAAGATCGCGGTGCGGCCGTCCTGGCGCAGGACTCTGACCTGGGCGCCCGGCTTGAGCCGTCCGAGGTCGTAGAACACGGCGGGGCCGGAGGCGCGGGTGTCGACGTGGCCGTAGAACGCGGCCGGGCCGCGCTCGCCCGGCGCGGCGCCGCCGTTGTACCAGCTGGTGAGCCAGGGCTGGCTCGGTGCCGGTGGGGCCGTTCCGGCCGTCTCCGGGCACGTCCGGCGGACCGTCGCCGCGATCGAGTCCAAAGACGACCAGGACAACCCCGATGATGACGGCGGCGGCCGCGATCGGCAGCCACACGCCGCCCCATCGGCGCATCTCAGACACCGCCCTCGCGGCGTCGGCGCAGCGTGACCGTGCCGGCGGCCGCGGCCCCGGCGCCGATCAGGATCACGCCGCCGAACAGCAGCGGGCTCGGACTCGAGGTCGAACCGCCGCCGGTCTGCGGCGGGCCGGACGGGATCGGGCCGGTCGGTGCCGGGCTCACCGGAGGAGTGGTGGGCGCCCCTGGGTGATCTGCAGCGTGGTTGCGGCGCTGACGGTGGTGCCGCCGCACAACAGGCTGACGGTGTACTTGCCGGGCTCGGCGGTCGCCGAAGTCTTCACCGTGATCTTGGGGGTGCCGTTGAACACGCCGTTCTCGGTGAAGGCGTCGGACTTGACGACGGCCTTGCCGGTCCCGTCTTTGCAGACGGCGGCGACCCTCACCGCCGCGCCGCCGACGCCGACAGAGGACGGCGTGACGGTGACAGTGGCCGCGGGTGTCGTCGTCGGGATGGTCGGGTTGGTCGTCGAGGGGGTCGGGGTCGGCTCGAACGGGGCTGAGGCCCAGTGTGGCGGCGAGCACGGGGGCGATGGCCAGGGCGTTGAGCGGCAACATGGTGCACCTCCTGCGCGCCGCCGTCTGGGAGGCAGGCTGTGGTCCGGGGCGTTTCCGCTACCAGTGCAGCCCAACGGGGACCCGGTGCCGCAGGGGCGGAGGTCGCCTCCGAAAAGGCTTAAAGTCCCGCGTTCGGGCGCCCACGCGATAAGGCGCTCCGCGGGATGCGGGCGGACGGTCCGGAGAACATGGAGGTCAAACGAGGGATCGCGGCCGCCGAAGGTCCCACCCCGGGTGGACCTTTCGTCCCTGGCCCGCGCCGAACCATCCTCATGAGTCTGGAGGAGGAAGCAGGGGAAGCCTGACCGTCGGAGGATCCGATGTCCGCACCGATCGTCGTGGGAACGGACGGGTCCGGCGCCGCAGATCGGGCCGTCGACTGGGCGGCCGAGGAAGCAGCGCTGCGGCGCCGACCGCTGCACATCGTCGACGCGGCGGAGATCTGGCCCTACCAGGTGTGCCGGTTCGTCCCGCCCGACGAGCCGGAAAGCGCCACACGTGCCGGTCGCGCCGCCCTGCTGGAAGCCGAGAAACGTGTCGGGGCGCGTCGCCCGAGGGTCGTGCACTCTTGGCAAGTCTCCGCGGCCCTGGCCGACTCTGAATGCCTCGTCGAAGAGGAATGGATGAACGACGAGCGACGTGCACGGATCATCGCGGCCTGCGCACCGCTGCACGAGCGATATCCGCTGGTCGAGGTGGTGAACGAGGTGCTCGTCGGGCACCCGGTGTCCGCCTTGTCCAAGGCGTCGCGGACGGCCGGTCTGGTCGTGGTCGGCGCGCATCGCCGCCCGCTCGGTCTGGCCCGGCTCGGCTCTGTCAGCCACGGAGTGATCCATCACGCCGAATGCGCGGTCGCCGTCATAGGGCGGACCGGGTAGGCCGCCCGCAACCGGACGGCGGCTGTCAGGCTGGGCGGTGGCGGCGGTCGAGCGAGGCCCAGGCTTCGTCCCAGGCACGGTAGCGGCGGTGGTCCAATCGGCGGCGGAGCAACATGTACAGGCCGAGCAGCGGCAGCCCGGCCGCCGTGGCGGTTGCCGCTCCGGCCGACGCCATGTCGCCGACCGTCCGCGCGTGCGTGCGCGGCGGCGAGTCGTTCACGCGGTGACCAGGCCCGGCCCAGACCTCAGGGTGATCGCCTATCTGGGCGCCGCGCCAGCTTCTGTAGTGCCCGGACCGCAGGGTTCCATCCCGGTCGATCCACGTCACGGTGACCTCGCGCCCGCTGCGCGACCGCCCGACGTTCACCACCGTGGCGTCGACACGGTGCCGCGTCGCGGCCTCCTGCCGTTCGGCCCGTGCCCCCGAATCGCGGGCGTGCTGGACGGCCTGGACGCAGAGGCCCGGGGTGACGACCAGAAATGCCACGACCAAAAGCAGGCCGGAAAGCCATTGGATCCGATCCACCGGGCGGCGCAGGTCGTTGTCGTCGAAACCGCAGCGACGGCGCCAACGATTTACCTGTGACCATGCTTTCGGCGACTTCATGGATGCGTCCCCTCTACCTTTCCGACGCGCAGCAATGTGCGGCAAATAGAGCGTTGCTTTCAGCGTTACTCGAGGTGACGTCCGCCACAACGGACCGACGTCCCGGCCGGTTCCGCCAAAGGTCCCGAGCGGAGTCGCCGCGGTAGAGAGGACGAACGTCCTTCACCGCCGGGTTCGAAAGCCCCTGTGCAGAGGCCGGAGCCGGAGAAACCGTGGAAGCGGACACCGATGCTGCGGAGGAGAAGATGATGAGCACTGTCGTTCGCAGAGCCGCACTACCCGTTCTCGCCGCCGGCGCCTACGCCGCTCTGATTCGTCCTCGTCTGTTGCGCTGGGGTGCGACCGCGGAGGAGTCGGCAGCCGTGTATCCAGGCGACGACCTCGTGAAGGACGCGACAGCCCAGTCGACCATGGCGGTCTCGCTGCCCGCCCCGCCGGAGCAGGTCTGGCCGTGGCTGGTGCAGATGGGCTGCGGGCGAGGCGGGTGGTACAGCTGGGACCTGCTCGACCACGGCGGGCGGCCGAGCGCCGACCGCATCCACTCCGAATGGCAGGAGACGGCGGTCGGCGATCAACTGCCCACAGTGCCCAGCGGCGCGTCCTACTTCCTGGTCGAGATGCTCGATCCGCCCCGGACGCTGATACTGCGGGCCGACCTGGAACTGCCGTCCGGTAAGCCGTTCGACCCACGCGGCCCAAGGCCCAAGGCGTACACCGACGGGATCTGGGCGTTCCACCTGCGGCCGCTGCCGGATGGCGGCACGCGACTGGTCGTCCGGACGCGCGGACGGGGAAGTCCGGCAATGGCCGACCGCGTCGTCGCCCGGCTCTTCGGCGAGCCCGCACATTTCATCATGCAGCACCGGCAATTCCGCAACCTCCGCCGTCGGGTCACCGAAGACGTTGGCGCGGACGTTCGGCCCGGCGTTTAAGAAATGCCGCACGAGCATGCTGTAAACGTCGCAAAATGGCAGGAGGAATCCAATGAAGGCGAACGTCGGCGATTGGGTGATCGTGCGAGGCCACCAAGTGGGAGAACCGGCCCGCAAGGCGCTGATCCTCGAAATTCATGGCAGTGACGGCGCGCCTCCTTACGTCGTGGAATGGGACGACGGGCACATCAGCACGTACTTCCCGGCCGCGGACGCCGTCATCCAGGCGCACCCGGTGACCCACCCGCCGGGCTGACGCCCCGGATCGGAGTGTGCGCGGCCCCGGAAGCGACGGCCGCGAGAGAGGAGGGGGACGATGTCCTCGCCTGATCAATGGCCACCCGCACCCGCCGCGTGGGCCATGGTCCCGACTGCGGGGATGCTGTGACGTGGGCAGAAGGAGAAGTCGATGACCAGCGCCTCACCCGCCGCCCGCACGCGGAGGGCCGTCCTGGTCACGACCGCGGTCGCCCGGCACGTCGTCATTGCAGGTCATTGGCCTTTCGCGCGTGGGACCTCCGGCCCTTCCAGACGCTCGACCGGCCTCGGACGATGGAGGTGAACCGCCATTTGAAGGAGGCCCGTCATGAAGGCCAAGGAATGGAGCGTGGAGCTCTACATCACCGAGGACGGCACGGACACCGTCGCGCACGCCGTCCTTTTCAGCGGCAGCGAGAAGAAGTCCACCGGACGCGGCCGCGCGCGCCGCAACCCGGCCGACCGCGAAGTTCCGGAGATCGGCGACGAGCTCGCCGTCAGCCGGGCTCTGGCGGACCTCGCCGACCGTATCCACCATGCCGCCAGCGAGGACATCGCGCAGCTCGCGGGCCCGGCATGAGCGGTCAACGGGACGGTTCCGGATCGCCGGCCGGAGCCGTCTCGGCCCGGTCCCTGCGTCCGCGGTACCGCACGTTGCTGGCCATCGGTTTCGTGCTGATGACCGGCGCTCTGTGGCTCGGCCTGCCCACCCGCCTCGGACTGGTGTGCACGACCGCGGTGACGGCTGTCCTCCTGGTGACGAAGTTCATGATCGCCGTGGACGCGTCGGCCGGGCGCACCATCTGGAGCCGCCCTGGAGACGACGAGCGCGGCGGCGAATCCAACGCGGACCACCGGAGTGCCGCCTGGACGGGGTCGCGGCGCGGAAGCGGAAGCAGGGGGTAGGGCTGTTCACTCCTCCGTAAGGGGCGTTGGTCACCCGATCAAGGACCTCCGGCCCTGGGTGGTCTAGACCTCTCTCGGGGATAGTCGAAGTGAGCGAGACCATCGGAGGCAGGGGATGACGGCGATCGGGCTAGACGACGTCCAGCACGACATATCCGCATGGCGCGGGTTTCACGGTACGACCTGGCGGGAGCACATCGACGTACGCGATTTCGTGCAAGCGAACTACACGCCGTACGAAGGCGACGCCTCATTCCTGCAAGGCCCGACGGAGCGTACGCGCGAGGTCTGGGGACGGATCGCCGCGATGTTCGGTGAGGAGCGCCGCCGCGGCATCTTCGACGTGGACGCCTCGACACCGTCGTCGATCACCTCGCACGCGCCCGGCTACATCGATCGTGACCGCGAGCTGATCGTGGGCCTGCAGACCGACGCGCCGCTCAAGCGCGCCATCATGCCGAACGGCGGCCTGCGCATGGTGGAGAAGGGCCTTGAAGCCTACGGCTACGAACTGGACCCGTCCGTACGGACGATCTTCAACGCCTACCGCAAGACCCACAACGACGGCGTGTTCGACGCGTACACGGCCGAGATCATGCGGGCCCGGCGCTCGCACATCATCACCGGCCTGCCGGACGCGTACGGGCGCGGGCGCATCATCGGCGACTACCGGCGGGTCGCGCTGTACGGCGTGGACCGTCTGATCGAGGCCAAGCGCGCCGAACGGCGTGCGCTGGACGACCTGCCCTCCAGCGCCGAGGTGATTCGCGACCGCGAGGAGCTCGCCGAGCAGATCCGTGCACTGGACGAGCTGAAACACATGGCGGCCTCCTACGGATACGACATCTCAGGCCCCGCACGCACCGGACGCGAGGCGCTCCAATGGCTGTACTTCGGCTACCTGGCCGCCATCAAGGAGCAGAACGGCGCCGCCATGTCGCTCGGCCGCACCTCCACGTTCTGCGACATCTATCTGCAGCGCGACCTCGATGAAGGCCGCCTGGACGAGACGGCCGCACAGGAGCTGGTCGACGACTTCGTGGTCAAGCTGCGGATCGTCCGGTTTCTGCGCACACCCGAGTACGACGAGCTGTTCTCCGGTGACCCGACCTGGGTGACCGAGGCCATCGGCGGCATGGGCAGTGACGGGCGCACGCTGGTCACCCGCACCTCGTACCGCTTCCTGCAGACGCTCTACAACCTCGGCCCCGCGCCGGAGCCGAACCTGACCGTCCTGTGGTCGCCCCGGCTGCCGGAGTCGTTCAAGCGGTTCTGCGCCAAGGTCTCCATCGATACCAGTTCGGTGCAGTACGAGAGCGACGACCTGATCCGGCCGCGCCTCGGTGACGACGCCGCGATCGCCTGCTGCGTGTCGGCGATGGAGGTCGGCAAGAAGATGCAGTTCTTCGGCGCCCGGGTCAACCTGGCCAAGGCGCTGCTGTACGCGATCAACGGCGGCCGCGACGAGATGACCGGCGAGCAGGTCGCCCCGGCGTTCCCCCCGCTGGACGGCGACTTCCTCGACTACGAGCAGGTGCGGTCCGCCTACGACCGGATGCTGGACTGGCTGGCCGCCACCTACGTCGACGCGCTCAACGTCATCCACTACATGCACGACAAGTACGCCTACGAGCGCGTCGAGATGGCGTTGCACGACCACCCGGTCATGCGCACGCTCGCCTGCGGGGTCGCGGGGTTGTCGGTGGCCGCCGACAGCCTGTCGGCCGTCAGGTACGCGCGGGTCCGCGTGATCCGTGACGCGACAGGGCTCGCGACCGACTACGTCATCGAGGGCGAGTTCCCCGCCTACGGCAACAACGACGATCGCGCCGACGGCATCGCCGTGGACCTGGTCACCGCGTTCATGGCCAAGGTGCGCAGCCGTCCGGCGTACCGGGACGCCGAGCACACGCTCTCGGTGCTCACCATCACTTCCAACGTGGTGTACGGCAAGCACACCGGCAACACCCCGGACGGCCGCCGGGCCGGCGAGCCGTTCGCGCCCGGCGCCAACCCCATGAACGGCCGTGACCGGCACGGCATGGTCGCCGCCGCGCTGTCGGTCGCGAAGATCCCCTACGACCAGTCCCGTGACGGCATCTCCCTCACCGAGACCATCACCCCGGCCGGCCTCGGCCGCACGCCCGGCGAACGGATCGGCAACCTCGTCGGAATCCTCGACGGATATGTGGACGCGGGCGGCTTCCACATGAACGTCAACGTCCTCGACCGCGCCACGCTCCTGGACGCGATGGCGCACCCCGAGCGGTACCCGCAGCTGACCATCCGGGTGTCGGGATACGCGGTGAACTTCGTCCGCCTGACGCCCGAGCAGCAGCGCGACGTCGTCAACCGCACCTTCCACGCATCACTGTGAGGCATCGATGACCACGCAGACCCGCGCCCGTCCCTGCGAGACGGACAACAGCACCGGGGCGGTGCCCTCCTGGGACATCTCCACCGGAGTGGACGGCCCCGGAACCCGATTCGTCGTCTTTACCGGCGGCTGCCCGCTGCGCTGCCTGTACTGCCAGAACCCCGAGACCTGGCGGATGCGCGACAGCCGCCGGGTCACCGTGGACGAGCTGATGACCGAGATCGGCAAGTACCGCCGCTTCATCGAGGTCGCCGGCGGCGGCGTCACGATCAGCGGCGGCGAACCGCTGCTCCAGCCCGCCTTCACCGGCGAACTGCTGCACCGCTGCCGCCGCCTCGGCCTGCACACCGCACTCGACACCTCCGGGAACCTCGGCGACCGCGCCACCGACACCCTGCTCGCCGACACCGACCTCGTCCTCCTGGACATCAAGGCATGGGACCCCCGCACCTACCGCGCCCTGACCGGCGGCGACGTGGCCCCGACGCTGCGGTTCGCCCGGCGCCTGGCCGACCTGGGACGTTCCACCTGGGTGCGGTACGTGCTCGTCCCCGGCCACAACGACGGCGACGACGAAGTCGACGCCGTCGCATCCTTCGTCGCTACCCTGCCCAACGTCGAACACGTCGACGTCCTGCCCTTCCACCGCCTCGGCGCCCCCAAGTACGAACGCCTCGGCATCCCCTTCCCGCTCGCCGACACCCCGCCGCCCTCCGCGGAACTCCTCGAACACGTCCACACCCGATTCCGCGCCCACGGCGTCAAAAGCCGCTGACTTCTCGGAGCGGTGGACGCCGTATGCAGTTCGGTGAGTGAGCGTTCCACGGTGGCGTCGATGCGGTAGTGCACTTATCTGCCCTATTTGCGAGATGGGCAGGCCGCCGCGGCGCAGGAGCGCGAGCTCCTGGGACGCGGTGACTAGCAGTGCGGTGCCCACCGCCTCGGCCAGGGCCCGGCGCGGCAACGACACCGAATCGTTCCTCCCAGCGAGTGGCAGGACGGATCTTTGGCGGACTGGGTGCCGGTCACGGACGGCAGCCCTTGCTGGTGAGAAGGCCTAGTGGACGAGTGGCGGGCCCCACGCCGACAGCAGGGCGGCCCACAGGTGTGCAGGTCATGGTCGGGTTAGGCGCGGAGGGGGACGTCCAGGTCGGTGAGCAGGCCGCGGACGCGCTGTTCGATCTCGTCGCGGATGGTGCGGACGGCGGCCAGGTCTTGATCGGCGGGGTCGTCGAGGGTCCAGTCCAGGTACCGCTTGCCGGGAAAGACGGGGCAGGCATCGCCGCAGCCCATCGTGACGATGACGTCGGCGGCCTGGGCGACCTCGGTGGTCCAGGGTTTGGGGAACTCGCCGGTGATGTCGATGCCGCGCTCGCGCATCGCCTCCACCGCGGCCGGGTTGATCTGGTCGCCGGGCTCGGATCCGCCGAAGTGCCGCTGGGCGAGTTCGCGGACCGCCACCGACTGCGACCCGTTCGCCTGCCGCCCGGCGCCGCACAGCGCGGAGTTGAACTGCGGGGCGAAGGCACCGCACGGCCACGACCGCCACCCATGCCAGCAGGACTAGCCGGACGTGAGTAGCCGCCCAGACACCGAGACGCCCTGGCGGTACAGGATGGGCGGGCGCTGCGCTCACATCGCCGGGCGGGCGGCGTCTACAGACTCGGCTCGCATGCATTTCCTCCCGGACGGGACATCTCGGCGCGTCGCGCCGTCGGGCGAAAGCCGTGCCATCGCTGACCTCAAATACCCCGAGAGGTATCTATAGTCGCCAGGCATACGCCCTGGGCGTACCGAAGCGCTATCGCAGGGCGGTGGGTGCCGGACCCGAAGACCGGGACCTGTCCGGGCCGGTGCTCACGCGAGGGCCGGCGAACCGGGCGATGTCCTCCGGCGTGCGGGGGCGCGACTGCGGGTTTCCTGCGGATCGGCTTGGCCGGGGCGTCCGTGCGACCCCGCGCACCCAAGGGGAGTGAGCAGGCCGCTAAGGCGCACAGGATGCCCGGCCGACCGACCGGACCGGGATCGCCGCCAACACGCTCCGCTCTGTCTGCGGATGGGTCCCGACCCTGTACTCGTTCCAGGGTGGCGGCCGGGCGCGCGGCGGCACAGGGCCGAAAGACTCTTACCGTTCGGTAGGGCGCGGACCGGCCACGTTGGCGCTGTACGCGGTGAGTTATGCCGTCGGCTCCGCCCGGATCAAGGCGGTGATGGTGACGGTCGTGCCGTCAGAGCCAGCCGCGGTGCTTGAACACCGTGTACAGGACGCCGCAGACGACGGCCATGAGGACCACCGCGAACGGGTAGCCGAACAGCCAGTGCAGTTCGGGCATGTGGCGGAAGTTCATCCCGTAGATCGTGCCGATCAGGGTCGGCGCGAACAGGATGGCCGCCCACGCGGAGATCCTCTTGACCTGCTCGTTCTGCGCGTAGCCGGCCTCGGACAGGCGCTTCATCTCCTCGTTCTGCGCCTGGCCGACGAGGGTGGCGTTGACCGTCAGGATGTTCTGGAGGTTCTGCCGGAAGCCGTCCACGCGTTCCACCACGATGGTGGCATGGTCGCCGACGTCGCGCAGATACCGGTGCATCTCCTCGTCGATGCCGTGCCTCTCGAACTCGGCCGATACGTCGGCCAGCATCGGGATCAGCGGCCGGGCGGCGCGCTGGAACTCGATGACCTCGCGGGAGAGCTCGTAGATGCGCCGGGACACGGCCGGGTCGCCGTCGAACACGTCGGTCTCGATCTCGTCGATCGCGTTCTGCAGCCCGGCGATGACGGGTGCGTAGCCGTCCACGGCGGCGTCGAGGATCGCGTACAGCACGGCCTGGGGGCCCAGGGCCAGCAGTTCGGGCTCGGCTTCCAGTTCCCTGCGCACCGCAGCCAGGTCGGGCGACTCACTATGCCGTACCGTCAGCACGAAGTTCCCGCCGATGAACGCGTGCACCTCTCCGAAGTCGACTTCCTCAGTCCGCTCCAGGTACCGGGCGGTGCGCAGCACCACGAACAGGGTGTCGCCGTACCGTTCCAGCTTGGGACGCTGGTGCGCCACGATCGCGTCCTCGATCGCCAGCCCGTGCAGGCCGAACTGCTCGGCCAACGACCACAGCTGGGCCTGCGACGGGCGGTCGAGTCCGATCCAGGCCATGGCCCCGTCGCCCATCGCCGCCAGCTCGCGGTAGGTGTCGGTCAGGCTCGCCGGGGACCGGCGCCGGACGCCCTCCACGTAGATGCCGCTGTCCACTGGGCCGTCGGTGCCGGCCCAGTACGGTTTCGCCGGGCGGGGATGCATCATGTGCTCGGGGGCGATCTGCTCCTCGCGTCCCGGCTCCCCGCGCCGGAGGGACCGCTGCCTGAGCGGCCGCACGCGCCGATCGACCACTGGACCTCCAAGTAGGGACGGGCCTTGCCGTGGGGTTCTCCACTCCAGTGTCCATGCTCTCGTTGTCACGCCTTAATGCCGCCAGCGCCGCGCGGACAGGTCATTCGGTGGTGATGGCGCGGAGGATGTCGATCCTGGCGGCGCGGCGGCCGGGGAACACCGCGGCCAGAACGCCGGCCAGGGCGGCGGCGACCAGGAAACCGAACAACGTGCCCATCGGGACGGCGAACTCCGTGATGCCCTGCTCGTGCAACGCGCGCACGAGCGTCCAGCCGAACACGACGCCGACGGCCAGCCCGAGGACGGCGCCGAACACAGCGATGATCACGGCTTCCCAGCGGACCATCGCGCGCAGCTGGCCCCTGGTCATGCCGACCGCGCGCAGCAGCCCCAGCTCGCGGATCCGTTCGAGCACCGACAGCGCCAGCGTGTTGACGATCCCGATGAAGGCGATGACCACGGCCAGGACGAGCAGGACGTAGAACAGCGCCAGGATCTGGTCGACCTGCCGCGCCTGGTCCTGCTTGTACTCGGCCTGGTCCTTGACCTGGACGACGGGGAAGTCCCGTACGGCCCGCTCGACCGCGGCGCGGGAGGCGGCCGCGGTGACCCCTTCCTTGGCTTTGACGAACGCCAGGAAGTCGAGTTGGTCGGTGTAGTGCCGGGTGTAGTCGGTCATCGCCAGCAGGTAGGCGTTGTTGAGCCGGTTGTCCTTGAAGATCGCCTTGATCTGCTTGCGCTGGACGCCGCCGACCGGGAACTCCATCGCGACGGTGTCGCCCACTTTCCAGCCGTGCTCCTCTGCGGTGTTCTCGCGCACCGCGATGTCGCCGCCGACCATGTCCGCGAGGTCACCGGAGGTGGTCTCGGTCCGGACGGTCCTGCCGTAGGCGATCGGGTCGACGCCCGCGAGCTGCTGCGTGCGGCCGTCGAGCTTGAACATGCCGAGGCGCAGGCCGCTGGCGGACTCGATCTCGGGCTGCGCCGCCAGGCGCTTCACCACCTCTGGACTGAACCCGAGCCCGCCGGACGGGCCGGTGAGGATGTAGTCCGCGCTCACCGACTCGTCCAGGGTGCTGTTGACCGACGCCTTGATCGACGAGGCGAAGATGGCGACGAAGCTGACCAGCGCGAGGCCGATCATCAGCGCGGCGGCGGTCGACGCGGTCCGCCGCGGGCTGCGCATCGCGTTCTGGCGGGCGAGCTTGCCCGGTTCGCCCGCCCAGCGAGCGAACGGCCAGCCGAGCAGCCTGGCCAGCGGCCGGACGATGAGCGGGCTGAGCACCGCGATGCCGAGGAAGACCACCAGCGCGCCGACCGAAACGTTCAGCAGCCGGTCGCCCTGCCCGGCGAACAGCCCGTTCAGCAGGAGCGCCACGCCGGTCACGGTGATCAGGCCGCCCGCCAGGGCGCGGCGGCGGACGCTGTGCGGGAGCGCCGTCACGATGTGCTGCTGGAGGGCCGCCATCGGCGGCACCCGCGTGGCCCGGACCGCCGGCAGCACGGACGCGGCCACGGTCACGACCAGGCCGAGAAGCAGCGACACCAGGATCGTCCGCGGCCGGACCTCCAGCGTGGTCGAGGGCAGGTCGACGCCGAGCGCGGTGAAAGCGGCGTTCAACGCGACGGCGATCAGCACGCCCACCCCCAGGCCGACGACCGAGGCCAGCAGCCCCACGATGGACGCCTCGCCGAGGACGGAGGCCAGCAGCTGACGCCGTGACGCGCCGAGGCAGCGCAGCAGCGCCAGCTCCCGCGTCCGCTGGGCGAGGATGATCGAGAAGGTGTTGACGATGATGAACGAGCCGACGAACAGCGCCGTGAACGCGAACGCCAGCAGCGCGTAGTTGATGAACTTGGTGAACTGGGCGATGAGCGTGCTGTACTCCTCAGCGAGCTGCTCGCCGGTGAGCACCTGGTACGTCCCGCCCACCGCGGCCTGGACGCGGTCGCGCAGGGCCTGGTCGCTGATCCCCGGGGCGGCGACCACGTCGATCTCGTCGTAGACGCCCGGACGGTTGAGCACCTTCTGCGCGGTGGCAAGATCGAAGCCGGCCATGGTGGCGCCGGCGAGATTGTCGGCCTTGCCGTAGCCGATGATCGCCCCCACGGTGAACTCGCCCGGCCGCCCCTGGAAAAGGATCGTCACCCGGTCGCCGATGCGGAAGCCCTCCCGCTCGGCGGTGCGGGCGTCCACGGCGACCTCGCCGGGACCGCTCGGCCGGTGCCCGGCGCGGATCGTGCCGGCCGCCTGGAACTCCGGAACCGTGCCGAGCGAGGTGCCGAAGGTGGGCGCGCCGCCTGTGGTCACCGGCTTGCCGTCCTTGCCGACGAACTGGGCGTAGCCGCTCACCGACCCCTCGGCGGCCTTGACCCCGGGGATCCCGGCGATCCGGTCACGCAGCGGCGCCGGCATCGGCGCCCGCTGCTCGCCGGCCTGGCCGGTGAAGGACGCCTTGGTGCGCACAGCGACGTCGACACCCTTGGTCACCTGGGTGAACAGCTCATCGAAGGTCTTGTTGATGGTGTCGGTGAGCACGTAGGTGCCGGTGACGAACCCCACCCCGAGCACGATCGCCAGCGCCGTCAGCATGAGCCGCAGCTTGTGGGACAGCAGCCCCTTCAAGGTCAATTTCCACATCGGGATCAGCCGCCCAGCCGCTTCATCAGGTCGAGCACCTTCTCGGCGGTCGGATCGGCCATCTCGTCGACGACGCGGCCGTCGGCGAGGAACAGCACCCGGTCGGAAAAGGCGGCCGCGCTCGGGTCGTGGGTCACCATCACGATCGTCTGCCCGAACTCGTCCACCGAACGGCGCATGAAGCGCAGCATCTCCGCACTCGACCGGGAATCGAGGTTGCCGGTGGGCTCGTCGGCGAAAATGATCGTCGGCCTGGAGACCAGCGCGCGGGCGCCGGCGACGCGCTGCTGCTCGCCGCCGGACAGCTGCGCTGGACGATGCCCCAGCCGGCCCCGCAGCCCGACCGCGTCGATCACCCGGTCGTACCAGGCCCGCTCGGGCCGCCTGCCCGCGATGGCCAGCGGCAGCTCGACGTTCTCGGCGGCGGTCAGGGTCGGTATCAGGTTGAACGCCTGGAACACGAAGCCGACCCGTTCCCGCCGCAGCAGGGTGAGCCGCCGGTCGGACAGCCCGCTCAACTCGGTGTCCGCGATCCAGATCTGACCGGATGTCATCCGGTCCAGGCCCGCCAGGCAGTGCAGCAGGGTCGACTTGCCCGAACCGCTCGGCCCCATCACCGCGGTGAACTGCCCGGACGCGAACCCGACCGTGACATCGTCCAGGGCTCGCACCGCATTGTCCCCGTGACCGTAGACCTTGCTGACCCCCACCGCCCGGACCGCGAGGACGTCCCGCGCCTCGCCGCCTCGGACCCGCTCACCGATGTCGCTCATGGTCCCTCTCCGTTCGCCCGGCGGTGTGGCCGGACGTAGGCCGCCGTCCCGGCTGGAGGGCGTTCTTGATAGCGACTATCCGAGGCGCGCATCCACGGCAGAAAGGGTCTTTCGTCCCGCCTTCGGCGGAGAAGGAGAGTCAACGCGAGCCGGTGGCCCGGCGAGGACCTGCCAACGGCAACGGCGGCAACTGACGACTGAGAGCTATTGCCAAAAAGACCGGGATCTCAGGCCAGTGCCAGGAACAGCTTCTCCAGTTGAGCGCGGTCGATCTCACCCTGTTCGGTTCCGGCGTTCTCGCGTGTGAGGCACTGCTCGAGACCCGTAGCGATGATCTTGAAGCCGGCCCGGTCGAGGGCGCGCGAGACCGCGGCGAGCTGAGTGATCACATCGGCGCAGTCGCGTCCTTCCTCGATCATCTTGACGATGCCGCCGATCTGCCCCTGTGCGCGTCTCAGCCGTACCGCGACATCGGCCAGCGCGTCCTTGTCCAGTTCCATGTCCGCCAATCCTTCCGGCTCGCGCAGCAGGCCCGGGCACACCACATGATCGTGGATGATCGCCGAGGTGGGGACGGGAACGGCCGTCACCGCCTCCACTGCGGCTATACCCCTGCCGGTATCCAGACACGCGCTGGGCAGCCAGTATTCCCGCGCCCGGCCCGCGCCGTGAGCCGATCCCGAGCCGGGGCCGTGGCGGCGGCCGTTCACGGGAGCCGGTTCGGCTCCGGCGCGATCGTCCGCTGATCCGAGATCCGACTCCGGTTTCGGAAACGTCCGAGCGAGGTCAGGGTCATCGCCATGAGGATCACCGCGAGCGCCGTCCAGCCGCCGGGCGTGGTGAACAGCGCGTCGCGCGCTCCGGCCGGGGTCTGAGCCGCGAGCACCCACGCGGCCATGGCCAGGACGAACCATCCGAAGACGCGCCGGAGCCGTTGCGGCGCGACCCGCCCGGCGAGCTGGGACCCGGCGACCCCGCCGAGGACGGCCGCACCGGTGACCGACAGGGTGAGCGGCCAGTCCAGCTCCACGGCGTGCAGGTAGCCCGCCAGGCCCGCGCCCGACTTCATCGCGATGACCAGCAGCGACGTGCCGACTGCGGTGGGCATCGAGAGGCCGCCGAGCAGCACCAGGGCGGGCACCACGAGGAAACCGCCGCCCGCCCCGACCAGGCCGGTGACCAGCCCGACCGCGACGCCCTCTCCGAGGATCCGCAGTACGGGACGCTCCGTCGCACCCAAGTCGACGAGGTCGGCCCGGCAGCCGGGCTCGGCCGGGGCGGGGTCGGGCGGGCCGGGGCGGCGGCGCAGCATGGCCAGCGCGGTCACCACCATCATCACGCCGAAGACCGCCAGCAGCACCGAGCCGGGAACGTAGGCGGCGAGCCGTCCTCCGGCGTAGGCGCCCGCCATCCCCGCGACGCCGAACAGCAGGCCGGTCCGCCAGCGGACGCGTCCGGCGCGGGCGTGCGGCAGGACGCCCGCCAGCGCGGTCGCGCCCACGACGAACAGGGACATGGCGATGGCCTGCTTGGTCTGGACCCCGGCGACGTAGACCAGGATCGGAACGGTGAGGATGGAGCCCCCGCCGCCGAGCAGGCCGAGCGAGAAGCCGACGGTCAGCGCTGCGGCCAGGGTCAGCGCGAGCGTCATCACGACCGCCCGTCCCGCAGCAGCTCAACGACGTCGACGGCGTCGCAGGCCGGGGCGCGGTTGAAGGGGAGCCGCGCCAGCATGGTCCCCATCAGGCAGGTGTTGGTCAGCGCGGCGACGGTGAGCCCGGCTCCGATGACGCCCGCCAGCCACACCAGCGCCGGCGCGACCAGGCCGCCGAGTACGCCGAGCAGGACGAGGGCACCGGCGACCAGCCGGACCTGCCGTTCCAGGTCCCAGCGTGCGCGGCCGCGGCTGAGAGGCGCGCCTGCCGCCTCCCAGGCGAGGATGCCGCCGGCCAGGACGTGCACGTTCGCCATCCCGACCTCGGCGAGCGCGTGTTCGGCGTGGGCGGCTCGGTTGCCGGTCCGGCAGACCAGCACGACGTCGTCCAGATGGGCGCTCAGCTCGGCGCGGTGCTCGCGCAGCAGGTCCAGGGGGACGTTGTAGGAGCCGGGGATGTGCGCCGCCGTGAACTCGGCCGGGGTGCGCACGTCCAGCATCCGCGGGGGGTTGGGGGCGGTGAGAAGCGCGCGCAGGTCCGCCGCCTCGAGTGTCGCGGGCAGAGGGCTCATCTGGGTTCACCTCGCAGAGGACAGGAGTGGTCGCGGGGAGGCTGGTCCGGGGTCCGTTGCGGGCAGGTCCCCGGACCAGCGGTCATTTGGGTCGCCCGGCCTCACGCGGCCTTGGTGACGAGCGGCAGTCCGGTGCAGGCCGTGGAGCCGTACTCGTCGTCGACGGCGACCACGTGCCGGCCCTCGCTGGCCAGCAGCGAGGCCGCGACGGAGGCGCGGTAGCCGGCCTGGCAGTGCACCCACACCTCGCCGTCCGGCACCTCGGCCAGGCGCCCGGGCAGTTTGTGCAGCGGGATATGCACTGCACCGTCTATGTGCGAGTCCCGCCATTCCAGGTCGCGGCGGACGTCCAGCACCGTGACCGGGCGGCGGTGCCGCACCGCCGCCAGATCCGCGAAGGACCCGGCCGGGACGCTCGCCACGCGCTCGCGACCCGCCCATCGCTCCGGGCCGCCGACGGCGGACGCGGCCGGCCGGTCGATGCCGATGCGCACCAGTTCTCGCTGGGCCTGCGCCACCTCCCGCGAGGTCTGGCCGAGCAGTGTCAGCGGCGTACCCCACGGGATCAGCCAGCCGAGGTAGGTCACGAAGGCGCCGTCCAGCCCGAAGTTGAGCGTCCCCGCCATGTGCCCGGCCGCGAACGCCGTCCGGGAACGCAAGTCCACCACCCATTCCCCGGCGTCGATGCGACGGCGCAGTTCGGCGGCGTCTGCTCGGCGCGGCGCCGACAGGTCGGGCGCCTGCGGACCAGCGCTGTTGGACGGCGCCATGTGGGTGTAGTAGGCCGGATAGGAGTCCAGCCCGGCCAGAAGCGACTCCGCGTACGCCCGCTCGTCCAGCGTCAGAACGGGATTGGCGCGCTTCTCCCCTCCGATGGTCGACGCCTGTCGCTGTGACTGCGTGGCCGAGCAGAAGCTCCCGAATCCGTGCGTGGGGAAGACCTCGGCGTCGTCGGGCAGTTCGCGGGCCAGCCGGTGCGCCGAACCGTACTGAGCGCTCACCAGCGCGCTGGTGTGGGCGGGGCCCAGCAGGTCCGGGCGGCCTGTCGACCCGTAGAGCAGCGAACCGCCGGTGAACACCGCGGGCACCCGGCCGGGCGCCTCCAGAACGTAGGCGAGGTGGGTGAAGGTGTGCCCCGGTGTGGCCAGCGCCCGCACCCGCATCCGGGCACCGACCTCGATCACGTCGCCGTCGCTCACCGGTGCCCGCTCGAACGTCACCGGGTCGGCGGTGTTGAGGTGATAGGCGGCCCCGGTGGTCCGCGCCAGCGCGAGCCCGCCGGTCACATAGTCGTTGTGGACGTGGGTCTCGAACACGTCGACGACGTCTACCCCGTGGTCCTCGGCCAGTGCCAGCACGCGGTCGATGTCGCGCTGCGGATCGACGACGAACGCGACCTCGCCGTCGGTCACCAAGTAGCTGCGGTCCCCCAGCGAAGGGGTGTCGATCGCAAGGACGTCGATCATCGGGCTTCCTCCTTCGAATCCGTCAGGTGGCGCTGTCTCGCGGGATCAGGCGCACCATCCGCATGTGCGGCGGTGAGCGTCCGAGCACTGGACCCGACCGGCCCTGTTGATACCCCGGGGGGTATATGTCTGGCACGATACCCAACGGATCGAGCGATTGACACATACCCCCGGGGGTATTTTGAGGACCTCGCGCCGGCGGCGTCTGACCAGGACCTCGACCGGTACGGGGGTTGGAGGCGCCGGCGGTCCGACACGCGGCGGGGCGCCCCCGATGCCGAGGACTTTCGTCCCTGGCGGCATCAGGTCCTCTGCGGTGAAATGACATCAGGGCGGGAGAAGCCCAGAAAGGGACGGAGAAGTGGGCGACCACGCACCGTCCAGCTCGAAACGCTGCCTAAGCGGCGGAGGACTTCTCCCGCCTCGAACACGCGCTGGGCGTGGTGGCGCCACGTCGTCCGTGGGCGTGGGCCCCCGCGCCGACGATCAGGGGGATGCCGGAGCCCGGGGATACTGGGAGCCGGTGGGGTCCGGGCAGAGCCATGGGACCTTTGGGCCGTTCTCCGGGGTCGTTGGGCACTTTGGACGGTCCACCGGTGTGCCGATCATCGGATGTGACCGCGATCACGTGGCGCACACCGATGTAAGAGGGCTCATGAAGGCAGCAGTGGTCACCGGCTTCGACAAACCACTGGTGATCCGGGACCTGCTCGTCCCGAGGCCCGGACCGGGACAGGTGCTGGTGCGGATGGAGGCCTCTGGGCTGTGCCGCACCGACATCCACGCGGCCTGCGGAGACTGGCCCCTCAAGCCGAACCCGCCCTTCATCCCCGGCCATGAGGGAGTCGGCGTCATCGAGGAGGCCGCGGCCGACGTCTCCACCGCCCGGATCGGCAAGCGCGTCGCGATCCCGTGGCTCGCGCGGACGTGCGGGCACTGCCGATCCTGCCTGACCGGCTGGGAGACGCTGTGCGAGCGTCAAGAGAACAACGGCTACTCCGTCGACGGCGCCTACGCCGAGTACGCCGCCGTCCACGAGGCCGGGATCGTCGAGGTGCCCGAGGCGCTGCCGGCGTTCGAGGCGGCGCCGCTGAGCTGCGCGGGTTCGGCCGCCTACAAGGCGATCAAGGTAGCCGGGGTCACGCCCGCGGAGCGGGTCGCGGTGTTCGGCGCCGGCGGCCTCGGGCACATGGCGCTGCAGTACGCGCGGATCGCGGGCGCTCTCGTCACCGCCGTCGACATCGAATGGAACAAGCTCCACCTCGCCGCGAAGCTGGGCGCTGACCACGTGGTCAACGCACGCGCCGACGATCCCGTCGAGGCCCTCCGGGAGGCCGGCGGCGCCGATGTGGCGGTCGTCCTCACGGCCGCGCCCACGGCGTTCGAGCAGGCGTACCGTTCGCTGCGCCGGGGCGGGCGCCTGGTGTGCGTGGGACTTCCCCCGGGCGGCGCCGCCCTCGGCGTTCCCTTCTTCGAGACCGTGGTCGGCGGCCGGTCGGTCATCGGGTCTGTCGCCGGCACCCGCCAAGAGCTGACCGAGGTGTTCGCACTGGCCGCCGCCGGCCGGACCGAGATGATCGCTGAGCCTCGCGCCCTCGACGACGTCAACGCCTGCTTCGACGACGTACTGGGCGGCCGGGTGCCCGCCCGGCTGGTCTTCGAGTTCTGAAGCCGGGGCCGACCGGCTATGGGAAACGGGTGGGAATGCAGCGTGGGCGGGCCGATGCGAGGGACCTTCGTCCCCGGCTTCGGTGCCGTGCGCCCCTGACCGGGGCCACGGCGGTGGGTAAGGCTGACAGGCATGACCGGTGTGCGGACTCGCGAGGATGGCGGGATGACCGAGGCGCGGCGGTTCGAGGTGCGCGGAACCGTGCAGGGGGTGGGGTTCCGGCCGTTCGTGTACCGGCTCGCCGTGGCCTGCGGGGTCCGCGGCGATGTGCGCAACAGCGGCGGCGTCGTGGTGATCACGGCGGTGGGGGAGGGGCCGGTGCTGGACGACTTCGCGTCCCGTCTCGTCGCCGAGGCGCCGGAAGCGGCGTCGGTGACCGGGGTGACGGCGACGCGGCTGGACGGCTCGTCCGCCCAGGCGGGGTTCGCGGTCCTCGGCAGCGCCGCCGCGGGATCGGCCACCCGCGACATACCACCCGACCTCGCCACCTGCGAGGCATGTCTGCGGGAGTTGTTCGATCCGGGCGACCGGAGATATCGGTATCCGTTCGTGAACTGCACCGCCTGCGGCCCGCGCGCGACGATCATCGAGGCGCTGCCCTATGACCGGGCACGCACGACGATGGGTGCCTTCGCGATGTGCCCGGCGTGCGAGGCCGAGTACCGCGACCCGGCGGACCGTCGTTTCCTTGCCGAGCCGGTCGCGTGCCCGGCGTGCGGCCCCCGGCTCTCCTGGGAGCCCGGCGGGCGGCAGGGAGAGGAAGCGCTGGCCGCCGCCACGGAAGCGATCCGCGAAGGCGGGGTGGTCGCGATCAAGGGCATCGGCGGCTACCAGCTGATCTGCGACGCGACCGACACCGAAGCGGTCGGACGTCTCCGCGCCGCCAAGGGCAGGGAGGCCAAACCGCTGGCCGTCATGGTGCCGGACATGGCGGCGGCGTGCACGCTCGCCGACCTGACCGCCGCCGTCGTCGGCGTGCTGACCTCGCCCGCTCGCCCCATCGTGCTGGCACCAAGGGCGCGCGGGCCGCTGGCCCCGCAGGTGTGCGACGGCCTGCCGGATGTGGGGGTGTTCCTGCCCTACAGCCCGCTGCACCACCTTCTGCTGCGCGACCTCGTCCGGCCACTGGTCGTGACCAGCGGAAACCATGCCGGCGGGCCCATGGTGACCGAGGACGACGCGGCGCGCCGCCGGCTCGGCCCGGTCGCCGACGGCGTCCTCTCCCATGATCGGCCGATCCTGGCCCGCTACGACGACTCCGTCGTCCGCGTGGTGGCGGGGCGGCCGTCCATCGTGCGCCGAGCCCGCGGTATCGCCCCGGCTCCGCTGCCGCTGCCGGTCGCCGCCGCCGAACCGATCCTGGCGCTGGGCGCGCAGCTCAAGCACACCTTCACCGTCGCCAACGGGCGGCGGGCGATCATCGGCCCGCACACCGGGGACCTTGAGGACGCCGAGACCTTCGCGGCCTTCGAGGAGTCGCTGGACCGCTGCCTGCGCGTCGAGAACGTCGAACCGGCGTACGTGGCGCACGACCTGCATCCGGAGTACCTGTCCAGCAAGCACGCGGCGCGGTGGCCCGCAGGGCGCCGGATTCCGGTCCAGCATCACCACGCCCATGTCGTGGCGACCGCCGCCGAGCACGGTGTCACTGGCCCGTTCCTCGGTGTCGCCTACGACGGGCTCGGGCTGGGCGACGACGGCACCTTCTGGGGCGGGGAGATCCTGCTGGCCACCTACTCGGGGTTCAAACGGCTCGGCCGGTTCTCCCACGCGCCCCTGTGCGGTGGTGCCGCGGCCGTACGGCGTCCGGCCCGCATGGCGCTCGGTTACCTGTTCGGCGCCGAACCCCTGGGCGACCGCGCCCCGGGCACAAAGCCGGCCGCGGACCTGCTGGCGCGACTGCCCGAACGGGAGGTCGCCGTCGCGCGCCGCATGATCGACCGGGGCGTGAACTCCCCTCTGGCCTCCAGCGCGGGGCGGCTCTTCGACGCCCTTGCGGCCCTGCTGGGGATATGCGATGACAACCGCTACGAAGGCGAGGCCGCGATGCGGCTGGAGGCGGCCGCGGGCGGGCAGGGCACCACGGAACCACTCGGCTGGCGGCTGGTGCGGCGCGGCGGGCTGTGGGTGTACGACGGCGCGGCCACGCTGCGCGACGCGCTCACGGCCCGCGCCGACGGGGAGCCGCCCGCTCGGATCGCCGCCGCCTTCCACCAGACCCTCGCCATCGTCACCGTCGAACTGTGCGACCGCGCCGCCGCCGACGCCGGGGTGGGCACCGTCTGCCTGTCCGGAGGCGTCTTCCAGAACCGCACGCTCGCCACGGCCGTCCTGAGCGCACTGGACGAGGCAGGGTTCGAGGCCTTCCTCGGCGAACGGGTACCGGTGAACGATGGGGGCATCAGCTACGGGCAGGCGGCGATCGCGGCGGCGCGGCTCGCGGACGCAACGGAGAGGAGTTGAACGGCATGTGCCTGGGCATTCCCGGACGGATCGTCGAGGCGGACGACGCCGACCTGCGGATGGGTGTGATCGACTTCGACGGCGTCCGCCGGGAGGTCTGCCTCGCCTACACCCCGGAGGCGGACGTCGGTGACTTCGTCATCGTCCATGTCGGCTTCGCGATCAGCACGGTGGACGAGGAGGAGGCCGCCCGCACCATGGCGGTGCTCAACGCCATCCCCGACGTGCTGAGCGCCGAGCTCGCCGGCGGCGAAGAGCCGCCACGGGACGCCGGGAGGGCGGTATGAAGTACCTCGACGAGTATCGGGACCCGGTCCTGGCCAGGCGGCTGCTCGCCGATGTCCACGCCACCGCCACCCGGCCCTGGACGATCATGGAGGTGTGCGGTGGGCAGACGCACACCATCGTCCGGCAGGGCATCGACGAGCTGTTGCCCGAGGACGTGCGCATGATCCACGGCCCGGGCTGCCCGGTCTGCGTCACGCCGCTGGAGACCCTGGACCACGCGCTGGCCATCGCCGCCCGCCCGGAGGTGACCTTCACCAGCTTCGGCGACATGCTCCGCGTCCCCGGCAGCCGCGGCGATCTACTCAAACTGCGGGCCAGGGGCGCGGACGTGCGCGTGGTCTACTCGCCGCTCGACGCCGTCCGCCTGGCCGCCGCCGCCCCCGACCGGCACGTGGTCTTTTTCGCGGTCGGATTCGAGACCACCGCCCCGGCCAACGCGATGGCCGTGCTGCGCGCCCACGCTCTGGGCCTGGACAACTTCTCGATGCTCGTCAGCCACGTGCTGGTGCCGCCCGCGATCACCGCCATCCTCGACTCGCCCGACAACCAGGTGCAGGCGTTCCTGGCCGCGGGCCACGTCTGCGCCGTGATGGGCTGGACCCAGTACGAGCCGATCGCAGCCCGATACCGGGTGCCCATCGTGGTCACCGGATTCGAGCCGCTCGACCTGCTCGAAGGGATCCTGCTGGCCGTCCGGCAACTGGAGGACGGCCGCCACCAGGTCGAGAACCAGTACACCCGTGCCGTGCGCCGCTCCGGCAACACCGCCGCCCAGGACGCGGTGCGCCGTGTGTTCCAGGTGACCACCCGAACCTGGCGCGGCATCGGCCCCATCACCGCCGGCGGCCTGACGCTCGCCCCCGAGTTCGCGGAATACGACGCCGAACGCCGCTTCAGCGCCGCCGTGCTCGACACCGACGGGCTCGGCTCCCTTGAGAACGCCGACTGCATCGCCGGGGCGATCCTCCGGGGGACCAGCCTGCCCACCGACTGCGCCGCGTACGGCACGACGTGCACGCCGCGCCACCCGCTGGGTGCGCCGATGGTGTCCAGCGAGGGCACCTGCGCCGCCTTCCACAACGCCGGGAGAACACGATGACCGACCCGACCGCCCTGAGCTGCCCCGCACCGGCGGCCGAGACCGAACGGGTCCTGCTCGGCCACGGCTCCGGCGGCCGCCTGATGGCCGAGCTGCTCCGCGACGTGATCGCGACCGAACTGGGCACGGACCCGATCGCCGAGGACGCCGCGGTCGTCGACACCGGCACCGCCGAAGTGGTGACCAGCACCGACTCCTTCGTCGTCACGCCCCGGTTCTTCCCCGGCGGCGACATCGGCTCCCTGGCCGTGCACGGCACCATCAACGACCTGGCCATGCGCGGCGCCCGCCCGGTCGCGCTCACCCTCGCCTACATCGTCGAGGAGGGCCTCCCCCTGGACGAACTGCGCGCGATCACCGCGTCGGCGGCACGCGCGGCGGCCACCGCCGGCGTCCCGATCGTCACCGGCGACACCAAGGTCGTCCAACGCGGCGCCGCCGACGGCGTGTACGTCACCACCACCGGCATCGGCGTCCGCCACCCGGACGCAACGCCCTCGGCGGCGCACGGACGCCCCGGCGACCTGGTCCTGCTGTCGGGACCGATCGCGCTGCACGGCACCGCGATCCTCAGCGCCAGGGAGAGCCTCGGCTTCGAATCCGAGATCGCCTCCGACAGCAGACCGCTGCACGCCCTGGTCGCCGCCATGCTCGACGCGGGCGGACCGGACGTACACACACTGCGCGATCCCACCCGCGGCGGACTCGCCTCCGCACTCAACGAACTCGCCGAGACCTCATCGATCGGCGTCGACATCACCGAAGACGCCGTCCCCGTACCGCCCCTGGCGGCCGCCGCCTGCGAACTGCTCGGCCTGGACCCCCTGCATGTGGCCAACGAGGGCTGCCTGGTCGCCTTCGTCGCACCGACCGCGGCCGAAGCCGTCCTGCACGCGATGCACACCCGCCCCGAAGGCGCCGGCGCCCGCGTGATAGGCAGCCTCACCGATGAGCACCCCGGCCGCGTCCACATGCGCACCATGCTCGGCGGCGTCCGCGTCGTCGACATGCTCGTAGGCGAACAACTCCCACGCATCTGCTGACGCCGCTGGGTGACCCTGCCGAGCCGGATGAGGACCCGCCGTGGACTTTCAGGGGAGGAACCGGGGCAGAGGTGTCATCCGACCCCGTCACACCCGGGCCTCGTCGAGGAGGACGCCGTCATCATCCGCAACCGCTTGGGCGCGGTTCCTCTCCCATGCCGTCCCGCAGGCGGGACGGTGGTCGCCTACGAGGCCGACGACTTCGACAGCGTCCGCCATCTCGGCTGAAGCGTCATCGTCGCCAGTACCGAACCTGAGCAGGGAACCCGCCGCCATTGCCCGCCACCGGCTGCTGCTGCGCCCCTTAATCGGCGACGAGTCGGACCACGTCATCCCCGTCCGCGCCGACAAGGTCACCGGTATCCGGGCCGTCGAGGAGACACGCGGCTGACCTCATCGTGACCACGGGAGCATCCCGGCGAGCAGGTGACCAACCGTTCGGGGAGACGCCCTCGTCCCGCTATCGGTTCCGGGGTCCCTGGTGTGCCGGGGGCATCGCGCCGTTCGGTACGGCCGATGAACGAGCCGGATCAGATCTCTGTACTCCGGCACCCCGGACCTGCGCGATCCCGACAGGAGGATAGATGCGCATAAATCTGCATTGTGTTCTTCACGAAGACCCGAAGCGAATCGTATTAGTGAGCTTGCGAACTCGATTATTCTAACAATTTAGGATAGCCTATCCTTGCCAAGGACAGGCTATCCTAAATAAGGTCGACCTAAGCAATTGAGGTGCCTTGGAGATCCTTTCACATAGCTCGGTGGTCGCCATTTACATGATCATCTATGTTTCTAACACCGTGACCTCATACAACGTTCTGCACCGCAGGTGCGCGGCTTGCTTCTTCCAAGAAGATTAGAAAGTCGGTCGCGATGTGAAACGGGGTTGTGGCAGTTGTCCATCTACTGGACGGCCGGAGATCGTCACGCGGCCGATCGCACGTTCAGTGTCATGACCTGTGTCTTCATGCAGCCTTCGCTGCTCCGTCGACGCATCTTGGGGCCTTCTCTTTGAGAATCTCAGCCCTATCTTTTCTGGCTGAGATGGAGGCGCCGAAGCCTCCGATGGTGCAGTCCAAGCAATGAATTCGTCCGGCGACGGATATTCAACTCGAAATTTCAGAGCTGGTGAGGACCTGTCGGCCGTGCCAGCATCAGTTGCATGGAAGGTGACAGCCAGATCATCGGGCTGCTCAACGAGCAGCTCACAGCGGAACTGACGGCGATCAACCAGTTCTTCCTGCATGCCAAGATGCAGCAGGACTGGGGCTACGTGCGACTCGCCAAGCACTCGCGCAAGGAAGCCCATGAGGAGCTGGAGCACGCCGAGCGCATCACCGAACGAATCCTTTTCCTGGAGGGAACCCCGAACTACCAGAAACTCAACGCACTGCGGATCGGGCAGGACGTCCCCGAGCAACTCCGGAACGACCTGGCCCTGGAGATGGAGACCGTGACCCGGCTGCGACCCGGCATCGCGCTGATGCGCGAGCGCGGCGACGTCACCTCCGCCCGGATCTTCGAGGAGATCCTCGCGGACGAAGAAGAGCACGTCGACTACCTGGAGACCGAACTGGGCCTCGTCGAGTCCCTCGGCGAGCTCAACTACTTGCAGCGCCTCACCGACGCGCCCGGAGAGGACTTCACCGAGCCCGTCTAAGCCCTGCGACGACCGACGGGCCCGCGCCGACGCGGGTGTCGCGGCCGTCCCCCGCTCGCACCCGGGCGCCGAGGATCAGCTTGATTTCCGACCTGACCCGCTTTCAGGCCGGGGACGGGATGACCTTGGCGGCCGGGTGCACGTCCACCTACCCCGTCTCGACCCGACCCGCCTGTGAGGACGACGGCGACCGCGGCGAGGCCCGGACGACTCTGGTACGCACCGCCCGGCCGCTCGACGGAGCACCGGAGTCCGCGGTTCCGTGAGCCGGCTGGGCCCGGTGCCGGTCCTCGGCGACGCCCCGTCGCCTCCCATACGGAAGGTGCCGCTGCTCGTGCGGGGACGGAGCGATGAAGTTGTGGCGAGACCGTGGGCATCCCGCACATGCCCGCCACATCGGCCGCCCCCACCTCCATACCGGCCGACGTGGCTGGGCACGTGCAGACCCGCCGCGGCGCCTTGAAGCCTGAGCTGGACGAACGACTGACCGCCGGTTACCGGTCGCCCCACAGCGGACCCCATCAAGAAGGAGCACGATCGTGACCAAGACCCTCCCCGCCGACGACACGGGTACCCGTGCCGACCCCCCTGGAGAACGGCTGGTGCTGCAGATGTGGCGAACCCCCGTCTACCAGGCCGACTGCACCGGCGCCGCCCAGCACCTCCCAGCCCTGCGGGAGTTGGTCCTCGACGCGGACAAGAACGGCGCCCAGTCCGGCGCCGTCAACGTGATCAAGTCAGCCCCGACCATGCTGACCTGGAAGCATCCCTCGATCGACTGGCTGGGCCATCAGATCTCCGTCGCGGGCCGGGCGCTGGCCCGCGCGGTGCTGGGCGAGGCCGCCGACGAGATCGACGACCACGACATCGTCACGGAGGCGTGGGCGGTGATCTGTCGACCTGGCCGACCACTGCGCCCGCACACCCGTCATGACTCGGCCTGGTCGGGCCTGCTGTCCATCGCCACCGACCCCGACCCCCACCCCGACGGCGACAGCGACGCCGGATACCTGCACATGCTCGATCCCCGACCTGCCGCGGTCACTCGCGCCGCGTCCCCCGGAGCCGTCCACTACTGCCCGGTCCCCGGCCGGATGATCGCCTTCCCCGGTTGGCAGGCCCACTGGATGAAGGCGACCACGACCCGCTCCCGGCTGCGGATCGCGATCGCCTGGAACATCACCTACCACCAGCACGGGAGCTGGACGCCATGACCCTCACCACCCACGCCCCCACCCCCG
>NZ_VCKW01000339.1 GCF_005889715.1 Actinomadura soli | reverse complement strand
CGACAGCGGCGCGCAGCAGTTCCACGTGCGCCCACGCGTTGATCTGGATGCATTCGGCTGCTGAGGCCGAGGTGAAGTCGCTGAGGCGGGCGCGTGCGTCCAGACCGGCCGCGCATACCAGGGCGCTGACCGGTGGTCCGGCCGCGATGTGGGTGGCGAACGCGGTGACCGCGTCCGGGTCGGCCAGGTCGACGGGGGTGAAGCGGGCGAGCCGGGGCCCGCCAGGTGGGGGTGGTGTGCGGCCGATGGCGAGGACCTGGCCGGGCCAGGTCGAGGCGAGCGCCCGCCAGAGCGCGGCGCCGACCGTCCCTGACGCGCCGGTGAGCAGCAGCGGCCCGGGTGACCGGCTAGTCATTGCAGATCACGACCCGGCCGGTGGTGGAATTGAAGTGCACGGTGACAAGTCGCAGCGGGAGCCCGAGTAGGCCCAGGAGGGCGCGGACTCGACGTTGCTGCACCTCGTAGTAGTCCTCCAGCACGTTCAGGTGCGTGAACACTGGGTCGGCTCCGGCGAGGATGTCGTCGACCAGGGCGCTGATGTGCGGGTCGGGCCGGTGCGGGTCGGTGACATCGTTGAAGCGGCGGTAGTAGTCGCGCAGGTCGGCGACGGTGGTGTCGTGGCGTTGAGTCCGCTGCGCGGCGGCGGGTGGGGAAAGGATCGTGGCGGCGTGTTGGTGGACGTCGGTGTCGAGGTGGTAGCGGCTGGTGAAGTAGGTGTCGAACCGGTCGGGGGCGCTGCGGTAGATCAGCAGCGCGGTCTCGAAGAAGACGCACCCGGTGATCGGGTCGCCGTCGATGTCCTCGAACAGTTCGCAGTGGGATCCGTCCTGTAGAGGCAGGAACAGGTTGGCGCCGCGCATTTGCAGGCGGTGGGTGAGCGGGCTTTCGCGGAGCCGCTTGTACAGCGCGACAACAATCGCGCGGATGATGGGGGAGGACTCGCAGATCAGGTGCATGGGCGCCGCGGGAAAGGCGCGTCGCAGGAACCGGAGGTAGGTGTCGGGGGTGAGCCGGATCAGCACGTGGTCGTCGTCCATCATCGGTGTCAGCACGGGCGGCTTGGCCTGGCGTCCGGCCAGCAGTGCGTGGAGCACGGCACCGATCGCCGCGCCAGCGTCCTGGTCGCGGTCAAGGTCGCGGTTCAGGTGGATGTGCCCGGCCTCCATGCTGACCAGGTCGGGGCCGGTGTAGGCGGCAATCAGGTCACGGGCCTTGCCCGCCAACGCGCCGGGGGTAGGGCTGCTCAATGCGGCGGCAGCCGCCAGCACCGCCACAGCGCTGCTCCGCGGGGCGTCCTTGTTGCCGCTCTTGGTGTCGGCAGTGGCCTCGACCACCCGTGCCGACGCAGGGCCGGTGGCCTCCACCTGGTGACCGCACGCGGTACTGGTCTCGCCGGGGGCCAGCCGGGCCAGTGATGGCAGTGTGTCGGCCACACGGCCCACCGCGTCATCACCGACTGCCGGGGCGGGCTGGTAACGCCAGGTCACCACGGTGGTGCCGTCGACGGAGTCGACCTGAACCAACCCCAGCTCCACGGCGGTGCTCAAGTGCTGCTCGTAGCAGTGGGCCCACAGGGCCAGGGCCGCCTCGGCCGGGGTGAGGTAGGCCAGCAGGGCCGAGAGCTCATAGCGCAGTCGCCGGCGCACGCGGCGCCGTGCGCACCGCACCACCATCCAGTAGTCCGGGCTGAACGCGGGCGCGGAGGTGGTCAGGTCGTAGGCGACGTCGGTCTCGATGGCCCCGCCGGGACGCAGGCAAGGGGCCGGCAGGGACGCGCCGCGCTGGATCATACGGGAGCGGGTGACAATGATCAGCTCCGACAGCACTTTGAGGGAGTCGGGGAGCCGGTCGGAACCTCGTAGTCGACGCAGCGCGTGCTCGGTGACGCCGGCCTGCAGCCCGAGCTGACCGATGTCCACGATGCGGGAGAAGTGCACGAGTTCCTGCTGCAGCTCGCTCACCGCGCCACCGGCCCCGTGACCGACCCGGTGTCCGGCGCCGCGGTCCAGCCCGGCGGTGCCGTGTTCGAGGAATGCCGCCGTCAGGTCCACCGAGTCCACCACGGCGTCGGGGTCACAAGGCCGGGCGGCCTCGGTGAGGGCGTCCAGGAACCGAGCCGGTGCCGTAGGCCCGTGCAGCGCGATGAGCACGACCAGGCGGCGGAGCAGACGCTCGTAGGCGCCCTGCACCACATCGGCCGACAGCCCGGCCGTGGTCGTGTGGTCCAGCGGTGAATACGCCGCCAGCAGGTCCCGGCTCATCTCGGTCTTGGCGCGGTAGGTACTGGTGAGGATCACGGCCACTCCCTCGTGCGTGCGGTGACGGACAGTGACTCTTAACCAACATCGCCACGGCCGTCAGGCAGACCCCGCCGACCGGGGCCCGCACCGGTCGGGGAGCGCCCCGCGGCGAGGGGTGTCTTGCGGGTTGGTCGCACGAGTAGGTTCGCTCGAAAGCGCGGTTTCGACGGTGCGGAGGGAACAGGCCCGAGATGGACGGTGCAGGCACGCTCGACCAGATCCGGCGCCTTCGCGACCGCATGGCCGGCCAGGGTGCCACCACCAGCCAGATCGCGGCCACACTGATCGCCGAACACGACCTCAACCCCCGCGTAGCGTTCCGGCACGCGCTCGGGCTCACCCAGGCCCAGGTCGCCGACCGCTATAACCGCCGGTGGCCGAGCATGGTCCCCAAGAGCCGCAAGGAAGTCTCCTACTGGGAGTGCTGGCCGGGCCCCGGCAACACCTCGTCCTCGTCCTCGGCGCGCGCGCCGTCCTATGAGCACCTGTGCCGCCTGGCGCAGCTGTACGGCTGCTGGGTCGATGACCTGCTGTTCGGCCCACGCCGCGACCATGGCCCGGCTGCGACCACGATCCCCTACCAGGCCATCACCGACATCCTGTCCAACCTCACGGCATCCGACTACGCTGAAGGTCCCGGGGAAGACGACTCGGTGGCCGTCACGCTGCGCGCGCCCATCGGCGAAGGGAGCATCATGGTGAGGCTGTCTCGCCGCCAGTTCACCGAACTGATGACCGCCAGCGGCCTAGCGGCCCTGCTGCCCAGCAGCGTCCTGGCCGAAGCGGCGGCCGGCGCCACCTCGGACGTGGCGTCCTGGCGGCAGACCTTGGCCGCCCACCAGACCGGCCACCACCTCCTTGCGCCACATGCCCACATCACCGCGCTGACCACCACCCTGGCCGACATCTCCACCGCCCGCGACGACGCTGGCACCGAGCTGCGCCGCCAGCTGCTCCAGGTCCAGGCCGAGTACGCCGAGCACATCGGCTGGCTCTACCGGGAATGCGGAGACCTCGCCGCGTGCGGGCGGTGGGCCGAGCGCGCCAGCAAATGGGCACAGCAGACCGGTGACGGCGCGCTGGCGACCTACATGACGCTGCGCCGCTCCACCATCGCCCTGCACCAAGGCGACCACACCCGCGCCGCTCAGCTCGCGCACTCCGCACACCGCACCGATCAGACCGGGCACAGCATCCCCCCGGCCCTGCAGGGCATCGCGCACCTCTACCAGGCCCGCGCCCAGGCGGCCACCGGCACCATCGCCGACCGCCAGCTCGACCGGGCCGATGAGCTCTTGGCCGCCCCTCGCCAGCCGGACGACCCGGCCTTCCTCCGCTTCTACACCCCCGCGTTCGGGGAACTGCAGCGCGCCACCTGCTACATGGCGGCCGGGCGCCCGTCCCGCGCGGTCACCATCCTCCAAGCCCGCCTCACCAGGCTGCCTGGCATCGGACACCGCGACCGCGCGCTTCACCTCGCCCGCCTCGGCGCCGCCCACGCCGCCGACCGGGCGCCGGACGCCGCCGCGATCGCCGGGCTCGGTGCGCTGACCGAGACCCGCCGCGCCCGATCACTGCACGCTCTCACCGAGCTGGACCGCCTCGACAGCACACTCAGCCGCACCTGGAGCAAGCAGCCGAAGGTCAGGGAATTCCACAGGGCCCTCCAGGCTGCGGCCAGCGACCTGGAACGACACCGCACCTGAACCCGGCGGACGACAGCTCACTCGCGAGAAACTCCCACCATGACACCTGGCAGCACGTCCGGCACCGCCGTGCGCCCGAGCTGGGACCAGCTTCCCGCCCCGCTGCGCGACGGCCTGACCGAGCGCCTCGGCCCCATCACACACGTGCAGGTCCAGACCGGCGGATTCACCCCCGGCCTGGCCGCTCGTGTCTCCCTCGCCGCCGGGGAACGCGTGTTCGTCAAGGGCATCAGCGCCGACCACCCGCTCGCCGGACGGTACCGAGACGAGGCCCGCGTCGTCCGCGCACTCCCCAAGGCGGTACCCGCACCGCGCCTGCACTGGGACGAGGTGATCGCCGGATGGTTGGTTCTGGCCTTCGACGACGTCCCCGGCCGGCACGCCGACCTCTCCCCGCGCTCGGCCGATGTGGGCCGCGTCGTCGACACGGTAGCGGCTCTGGCCGCCGACCTGACCCCGTGCCCGGTGCCGGACGTCCCGGACGCCCGGGACGAACTCGCCAGCCTGGTGCACGGATGGCGGGAGCTGGCCGCATCCCCTCAACCCCACCCAGATGGATGGGTGCGCCGCAACCTCGGTCGCCTCGCCGCCGCCGAGACCGCGTGGCTGGCCGCCGCCGACGGCACCACGCTCCTGCACGGCGACATCAACCGCTCAAACCTCCTCATCAACACAGATCAGCTGTTCCTAGTCGACTGGGGGCAGCCAGTACGCGGTGCCGCATGGATCGACATCGCCGACCTGATCCCGCACCTGATCCTGGCCGGCCACACCCCGCAAGCTGCCGAGACCGCGGTCGCCCCCGCACTGACCGCAGTCGGTGCCGCACCGGAAACACTCACCAGCTACGCGATCGCTTTCGCCGGGTACTGGGCCCGCATGGCGCGGCGTCCAGACCCACCCGGAGTCCCCCACCTCAGACACCACCAGACCCGCGCTTCCAAGGCGGCCGTGAGGTGGGCAGCCCACCGGACCGGCTGGCTGAGCGTACGAACCTAATCGCATAAGGATTAGCCCACCCATGGCGAGCAGAGCCGACATCATGACTTCCGGTGAGCTCGGTGCAGTCAGGCCCTCCCGCTGAAAGGTCGTCGTAGTCGCTGTCGGTGAAGTGCCGGGCTGTCCGGCGGCGACGGCAGCCGAGAGGCGGCGGATGCGGCGGCGACCCGCTTGCGTGCCCGGCCAGGCGGTCTTGCCCGGCCGGCCAGCACCACCTGCTGCTCCGGCAGGCCGACCACGCCACGCCGCCCTCTTGATCAATCCGTGGGACTTGGCGAATGGGCTCCGCGCTTAGGTCCCTGTGGACCTCCGTGAGGTTCATGCCGGGCGTGCAGTTGCTGTTTCTCGTCGTGTGAGGCGGAGACGACGACAATCCTTCCCGCCTGGATGTGCTCGAAGACCTCCGGGAGCCGGAAATCCTCCGCGAGGATGACCACGCACTTGTCGTCGTCCGATTCGATCTTGTCGCCTGCGGATCCGGCGGACTCGTTAATCTTCGTACTCCTCTTGATCATCTTGTTTGTGCGCGGGTGGCGGAAAGGTGCTCCATACGACGCCTTGCCAGTGGCACTACAGCCGGTATGTCGGGCGTGGCCTCCTAACGCGCGAGGCCGTCACGCCCGGTGCCTTCCGGTCAGGACCGCCCGTAGTCCACCAACAACTCACCTGAGGCGCTGTGCGATCCGCGCCGGCGGACCGCCCGACCACAGCTCATACAGCCGACTTTTGTAGACCACCTGCCCGGCATGGTCGTCGACCAGTACGTGCCGGCTTTTCGAGAGATGAGATTGTCCCTGCCTCGACCGAAGAACTCGCGACGGGCCAGTGTCCCCAAGCAGAACCTGGAACCGTGGCAACGGCATGACGTACACCGTCCCTGAGACCCCAAGAATCGAGACCTCCGGAGCGCGCTGCCGCCGAGGCTTCACACGCTCGACGATGAACCCCAAGCCCGCGATTGTCCACCAGAACGCGGAATTGCTCAGATCGAGCTCACCGTTTCACGGAATTGTTCACAACGGTGCGGAACCTGCATGGAGAGAGAGCGAGATCAGTCACGTTGCCGGATGCTGGTGAGGAGTTGGTGGGTTTGGTCGTCGGGTTCTATATCGAGGGCGTTGAGGCGATTGGTGAGGAGTTGGTAGGTGCGCCTGGCGGCGTCGGGGTGGTCGTGTTCGGCTTGGAGTTGCATGAGGTTGCGGTAGAGGTGTTCGGCGTAGGGATCGTGAGTGATGGCTTGTTCGAGTGTTCTGAGGGCTTGTTCTGGGTGGTCGTGTTGGTGGAGCTGGGCGAGGCGGGTCAGGGCGTCGGTGACGTGTCGGCGGAGGAGTTCGCGGTGGCTTTCCGCCCAGTCGTGGGTGAGGTCGGTGGCGAATTCGGCGGTGTAGAGGTTGGGGACTGGTTTGAGGGCGGTGAGGCGTTCGGTGTCGGTGGTGGCGTGTCGGGCGTGGGCGAGTGCAGCGGCGAGGTGTTGTTCGTCGACGTCGATTTGGTCGGGGTCGAGGTGGTAGCGGCCTGCGGTGCGCAGGACGTACATGGGTTCGCGGAGTCCGGTCGCGGTGCGGAGCGTTTTTCGGATGTTGGCGACGGCGGTGTTGAACTGGGTGGTTGCGGTGTCGGGTTGGTGGTCGGGCCACAGGGCGCCGATGGCTTGGTCGCGGGTGATGCCGTTTGGGTTGAGGGCAAGGTAGGCGAGCAGGTCGCGGGCGCTGCGGCGGATTCCGGTGGTGATGGGGCCGTCGGCGGTGTGCAGGCGGACCGGTCCCAGTACCTGGAGGCGAATCGGGCGAGGTTGGTCCCGGTCGGCGAGATAGGGCACAGGAACGCCCTCTTCGCTGGGTGCTGGGTCGTGACCGGCGCTTCCTTGGCTGGTGTCGGGACTTTGGTCGGGTGGTTGGGTGTCGGCGGTTTCGGGTTCGGGGGTGCCGGCGGCGGTGCGGAGGGTGTGGAGCATGGCGTTGGCGTCTGCGGCGGTGAGGTGGAACAGGCGGGCTCCGGCGAGGGCGTCGGCGTGGGGCCCTTCGGCTTTGGTGATAGTGGCGTCGTGGTTGAGGTGCAGGGTGGTTCCGGTTGGTGCGAGGCCGAGGGTGAGGGTGCCGATGGCGTAGCGGCGGCCGAGCTCGGTGATGGCGTGCACGGTAGGGGCGGCGGCTTCGAGGAAGGAGGTGGTCAGCAGCAGGGTGG
>NZ_VCKW01000338.1 GCF_005889715.1 Actinomadura soli | reverse complement strand
GCCTACCACCACGACGCCGCCCGAGGGCGAGCCGACCTGCGCGGTGAAGGGCAAGCCCGCGGGCAAGGTGCTCCAGGGCTACTGGGAGAACTGGGACGGCGCGGCCAACGGCGTCCACCCGCCGTTCGGCTGGAGCCCGATCGAGAACCCGGTCTTCAAGCAGCACGGCTACAACGTGTACAACGCGGCGTTCCCCGTCATCCGCTCCGACGGCACCGTCCTCTGGGAGGACGGCATGGACAACACCGTGAAGGTCGCCACCCCTGAGCAGATGTGCGCGGCCAAGGAGGCCGGCGCGACGATCCTGATGTCGATCGGCGGCGCGACCGCGGGCATCGACCTCGGCTCCCGCAGCGTCGCCGACCGGTTCATCGCGACGGTCGTGCCGATCCTGAAGAAGTACAACTTCGACGGCATCGACATCGACATCGAGACCGGCCTGACCGGGTCGGGCAGCCCCGCGACGCCGTCCACGTCCCAGGCCAACCTCATCCACATCATCGACGGCGTGCTCGCCGCGATGCCGTCCAACTTCGGGCTCACCATGGCGCCGGAGACCGCGTACGTGACCGGCGGCAGCGTCACCTACGGCTCCATCTGGGGCGCGTACCTGCCGATCGTCAAGAAGTACGCCGACAACGGCCGCCTCTGGTGGCTGAACATGCAGTACTACAACGGCAGCATGTACGGCTGCTCCGGCGACTCCTACTCGGCCGGGACGGTCGAGGGCTTCGTCAAGCAGACCGAATGCCTGAACAAGGGCCTCGTCGTCAACGGCGTCACCATCAAGGTGCCGTACGACAAGCAGGCCCCGGGCCTGCCCGCGCAGCCGGGCGCCGGCGGCGGGTACATGTCGACGGGCCTGGTCGGCCAGGCGTGGAACAGCTTCAACGGCCAGCTCAAGGGCCTGATGACCTGGTCCATGAACTGGGACGGCTCGAAGAGCTGGACCTTCGGCGACAACGTCAAGAGGCTCCAGGGCCGCTAGCACCCCAACCCCTGCGATGACGGGCCCGGCGGTACCCACCGCCGGGCCCGTCCCACGCCCTGCCCTGCCTTGCCCTCGGTCGGCCGAGTCGGCGTTAGGTGTAGACGGTCCCGATCATCGATACCTGCCATTCGCCGTCGACCAGGTCGGCCTCCACGTAGATCTCCCAGCCCTCTTCGACCAGCATGTCCTCCACGTCCGCCGCCGTGATGCCGTAGTCGCGGGTGGTGAGCCACTCCCCGAACTTGCGCACGACGGGCCCGGTGGCCTGGAGGACCGCACTGGTCGTGATCACCTTGCGTGCCATGTAATAGCCGAGGAATTCGCCGATGTTCTCGGGAATCTTCTGAGGCCCGAACACCCGGCAGAACGCCCCGCCGTCGGAGTGGCGGTCGTACGCGGCGTCGAACCGGGCGCTTTCGTCATCGTCCAGGCCCTGGTAGGCGTAGCCGTTCAGGCTGTTGCGCAGAAGGGAGATGACC
Organism: Actinomadura soli; assembly: GCF_005889715.1. Taxonomy (GTDB): domain Bacteria; phylum Actinomycetota; class Actinomycetes; order Streptosporangiales; family Streptosporangiaceae; genus Spirillospora; species Spirillospora soli. Next base: position 5,768 of record NZ_VCKW01000338.1, on the reverse strand, counting down.
GACTCGTAGTTGGCGAAGGTGCGCTTGGAAACGGATTCGCGCTGCTCGGCCAGGAACATTTCCAGCGCCTGCTCAATGGTGCCCCCTTGCGGGGCTTCGTTCCGCTCCCGTTCGGCCTCCGCGTCTTGCGCGGCCCGTTCACAGCTCTGCACGGCCAGGTCCCAGGCCCGGTCGCGGTCATCACCGTTCGGCGGCTCGGCTTCCGGAGCCCATATCAAGTCATGGCGTTCCCGCTGCGCGGCGAACCTGCCGAGCAGGTCGGGATTCGCCTCGCCCGGATTCTCGGCCACGTCCTGCGCCTCCGGGCAGTGCACCCGCACCCGCACCCGCCGCTTCAGTGCCTCCAGACCGCTCACCACCGCCACGGCCTGGGCGCGGGTCATTGCACGCGAATCGGTCCGGATCAGCCTTGGTGGTACCGGATGACCTCGTACATCGTGTGGCTCGCAGGGCCCGGCCGGGGTACGTCGTGCCAGCCGATCTCGGTGGCCCGTAAAGCGATCGCCTTCCCGGCGGCCTCCGCGGCGGCCTCGTCGTCGAAGAAGGCGATCGAGAGGCCGTTGCCGGTCGCCGGGTCGACCAGGTGATAGGTGCCCCGGACGCCGGGGACCTCGGCTGCCGCCTGAAGCACCCAGTCCCGGTCGTCGTCGGGCATCGGCTCCCAGCGCGCCACCCTTGCGATCATGATCCTCCCCATTCCGGTCGACGCCGTGTCCCACCGTCGCCCACAGTCTCATCGCTGGCCGTCCCGACGACCAGCGACGCCGCCCGGTCCTCAGCGGGAATTTCCCCTGGCGATCTCCGAGACCGCCGTTCCCGGGGCCGCTCGGGGTCGGCCGGTGGACGGGTCGCGCCGCCTCGGCGTACCGGCGAGACCAGCGGGTTGTGGCCGCCCGGTGTCGTCAGGGGAGCGGGGTGGCGGTGAAGGTGTTGGACGGGTCGTAGCGGGTCTTGGCGGCCCGGAGTCTGGCGGCGTTCGGGCCGTAGGCGTGGGCCGTCTGGCCGCTGTCGTCCGGGCCCAGGCCGTTGGGGTAGCCGCCGGGCAGCGCGTCCCGTGCGAGGGCCTCGGAGACGGTGTCCGCCCAGGTCTGGTGCGGCTCGGCGTCGCCGGGCGGCCACCAGCCGACGATCGTCGCCATGACGTGGTTCTGGCGGAGGCCGAAGGCCGTGCTCTCCACGGGGACCCGGGCCGCGGCGCCGTGGAACTGGCCGCAGAGCACGCGCGACATGGGTGACGTGAAAGTGGCGGCGGCCTCGACCAGGGCGGAGATGGCGTCCGGCGTGAAGTGCGGCAGCGATCGTGTGCGGGTCGCGACGTGGTGTCCGATCGTCTCGGGTTGTTCGTCGTTGGCGTGTAGCAGGTTGCTGTAGGTCGTGGGCTCTACCTTGGCGACGGCCGGGTCACCGAGGCGTCGCAGCCGGTCGAGCGGTGCCTCGCCGGACGCCGGGTCACCGCTCCAGACCGGGAGCAGCCCCAGGCCGGGCGCGCCGCTCGGGCCGGTCAGCATCGCGGCCGCCACGGTCAGTTCGTCCGGCGCGGCGGACAGGATCTCGTTCAGCCCGTCGAGGACGGCGGCGGCCTGCGGCAGCGGGTAGAAGATCGTGGCCGCGAGGACCGGGTCGACGCGGTGCAGGCGAAGGCGCATGGACGTCACGACGCCGAAGTTGCCGCCGCCGCCACGGATGGCCCAGAACAGTTCGGGCTCGTGGTCGGCGTCCGCGGTCACCGCTCGTCCGTCCGCCAGGACGACGTCGGCGGCCAGGAGATTGTCCAGCGCCAGGCCGCAGCGGCCGTTCAGGGGGCCGTACCCGCCGGCCAGCGTCAGTCCGGCCACGCCGACGTCGCCGACCGTGCCGGTCACGGCGCTAAGGCCGTGCGGCGATGCCGCCCCGATGAGGTCGGCCGCCGTGGCGCCGCCGGCGACCGTGGCGACCGCGGTCCCCGCGTCCACCTCGACCCGGCGCATTCCGGTCAGGTCGATGACCAGCGCTCCGTCGCGGACGCCGCGTCCGAGCCAGTCGTGCCCTCCGCTGCGGACCGACAGTGGCAGGTCATGGTCACGGGCGGCGCGCACGGCGGCCTGCACGTCCGCCGTCCCGCGGGCGTGGACGACCAGTGCCGGACGGTTGGTCACGGCGCCGTTCCAGACCCGGCGGGTCTTCTCGTAGAGCGGGCCCGACGTGGCCACGGAGTCCAGGCCCAGGCGGTCGGTCAGTTCCCGGGTCGCGGCCGAGATCCCGGCGTTCACGCGGCTGTCCGTAGCTGCTTCATGAAAACCCAGCGTAGCCAAGTGACCTTGTGCGGCGTCCAAGGCGATCCGGCCCGGGACTTGCTGAACGAACACCGTTCGTCCTACGGTGGCGATCACTTCGACGAGACGCTCTCCAGAAGGCACGCCGCAAAGCGGGAGCGTCCCACCTCGCTGAGGTGCCGGAGGGGCGGCGACGGTCTTTGTCGTCTCTTCTTTCGGAGGTTCCGCTCATGAACGTCGGTATCGGCCTGCCCATCGGAGACCCGGCCCTCCTGCCCGGCTGGGCCCGGCGCGCCGACGCCGGGCCCTTCAGCACGCTCGGCCTGCTCGACCGGCTCGTCTACCACAACCCCGAACCCCTGGTCGCCCTCGCCGTTCTCGCGGGCGCCACCTCCCGCGTCCGCGTCCAGACGGAGGTGCTGCTCGCCCCGCTGCGCGAGCCCGCCCTCCTGGCCAAACAGGCCGCCACGCTCGACCGGATGACCGGCGGCCGCCTGGTCCTCGGCCTCGGCGTCGGGAGCCGGGACGACGACCACCAGGTCACGGGCGTCGACATCCGCACCCGCGGCCGCCGCCTGGACGGGCAGATGGCGGTGATGCGCCGCATCTGGTCCGGCCAGCCGTACGGCGACGACATCGGCCCGATCGGCCCCGCTCCCGCCCGTCCCGGTGGACCCGAGGTGCTCTTCGGCGGCTTCCAGCGCGCCGCGCTCGCCCGCGTCGCACGCTGGGGCGACGGGTTCCTCGCGGCCGCGGCGCCCTCATGGGCGGGCGGCTTGTTCGACACCGTCCGCGCGTCCTGGAAGGAGCACGGCCGCGACGGCGCCCCCCGCATCGTCGCGCAGGTCAACGTCGCGCTCGGTCCTCAGGACGTGGTCGACGACGCCCGCGCCAACATGCACGCGTACTACGCCTTCACCGGCAGGGCCGATCAGATGGTCGCCGGGATGCTCACGACACCCGTCGAGATCCGCGACGCCATCGCCGCCTACGCCGACCTGGGCGCCGACGAGGTCATCCTCTACTGCTACGGCCTCGACCCCGCCCAGGTGGACCGCCTGGCCGACGTCCTGTAAAGACGCGGGAAATCCGCGTCTGATCAACAGAAGCACGCCGTTCGCGAGACCACACCAGAGCCGTTCAACTGCAGCGCACCCGGCGGCCTAGGGCCGGTCGGATGCCTCTCGGCCGCGGGCACGCAATGGGCTGGCGCGTCTCATGCAGCAAGGCGCGTGGCATGCTGAGCAATGTGAGTGATCTCGACCGTGTTCGGCTTCGGCTCGACCGTGTTCGCGCCGCGATCGGCGACATCGACCCGGTGTTCCTCGACACACCGGCGCTGGAATGCGCGCCCCTCGGCCGGGCGCTCGGATGCTCGATGACGCTGAAAATCGAGACGCTCAATCCGGTGCGGTGCTTCAAAGGGCGCGGCACGGAAACGGTGGTGGCCGCGGCCCGCGAGAATGGCGTCCCGCGAATGGTGTGCGCGAGCGCCGGGAATCTGGGGCAGGCGCTGGCTTACAGCGGCTCGCGCCGGGGCCTGGACGTCACCGTCGTGGCGGCGAGAACCGCCAATCCGCTCAAGCTGCGCCGGATCGCCGACCTCGGCGCGCAGGTCCGGGTCGAGGGCGAGGACATCGAGGACGCCCGGCTGCTGGCACGCGAGATCGCGAAAGCCGATGGCGCCTACCTGGTCGAGGACAGCCTGGACCTCGCGACCTGCGAAGGAGCCGCCACGATCGGCCTTGAGCTCGTCCGGGACGATCCCGCGCTCGATGTCGTGCTCGTGGCCCTCGGCGGCGGTGCGATGGCCAGCGGCGTCGGCTACGCCGTGCGCTCGCTCGCCGGGCACGCGGAGATGATCGGAATCCAGCCCGCCGGTGCGCCGGCGATGGCGCTGTCCTGGCGGCGGGGCACGGTTGTCGAGACCGACCGCATCGAGACGATCGCGGACGGCGTCGCGGGCCGCTGCCCGATCCCCGAGGTCCTGGACGACCTGCTCGTCGTCCTGGACGACGTGGTGCTCGTGGGCGAGGACTCGATCAAGGCGGGCATGCGCGCGCTCCACGAGCACGCGGGCCTGGTCGTCGAACCCTCTGCGGCGCTCGGGGTCGCCGCCGTCCTGGAGCAGCCCGAGCGGTTCGCCGGACGGCGCGTCACGACCATCCTGTGCGGAAGCAACGTGAAACCCGCCGATTTCGCGAGGTGGGTGCTGGGCGCCGCGCCGCACAAGGCGGAGATCTGATCACAGCAGCGCGGCGGCGCGCACCTGATGAAGGTGGATAAGGACGTCGTGAAAGGTGCCCAAGGCGATGGAGCGCGGCTCGTCGGGATATTCGGCGCCGATGTCCCTGGTGGGACGTGGCCGGGCGAGCCAGGCGCGGACGAGGCCCGGAGCGGTGCGCATGTCCAGGACGTAGTCGCGGTAGCGCACTTTGTCCAGGGTGAATTCGTTGCTTCCCTCTTCGGCGGCCCCGACGGTCATAGGACGGAGGTCCCCACCGCCGGATGCGAAGGCGTTGAACGAGCCGTGATGGAAAGTGAATCCCACGCTGACATAGCGGCGCCCGAGTTGTTCGCGTATCAGATCGCCCTGGATTCTGTGGGGGTATTCCGGACGGGAGTTGCCGTAGGCGACATGGCCATTGTGGGCGGAGAGCAGGGTGCGGCCACCGGTGCGCCGGTTCCACCAGACCGTGTTGTCGGCCATCGCCTGCTCGCGGTACCGGATCGCCGTCAACACCTCGGTCTCGTCGTTGAGGTTGTAGGAGTACACCCTGGCGACCTGGGCGACGAAGGCCGCGTACTGGACGATCATGCTGTCGGCGTCGTGGCGTCGTAGCAGGTCCGTGGCCTTGTCGGCGCGTGCGGCCAGGGCCTTGCGCTCGTCCGAGGGCTTCTGTGGATAATCCGTCAGCCAGGCCCGCATGCCCTTGGTGGGACGCAGCCCGGCATAGAGCCGGTTGAGCGTCGGGAGAAGCCCGGGGCGGTGGGCCCGCACGTATTCCTCCACCCGGGCGAACAATTCAGGGCCCGGATAGTCCACGTCATTACCGACGTACTGGAGTTTCTGTTCGTGCCGTGCGTTGTAGGCGCGCATCCACTCGAAGAGATCCAGGTACTCGCGCGTGTTCCAGAGGCGGGTGCCGCCTTGGAACTCCTCGTTCATGATCTGGCGAATGTCGCCCTTGCCGTCCATCACGTAGTCGTTGATGCGCAAACCGGCGGCCACGTGAACTTCCTGGCTGAACGACCGGAATCCCTTGTCCCGCACCAGGTACCGGAAGACCCGATGCTTCATGGTGAAGAACTCGCTTGAGTTATGCGTCGCCTCGCCCAGCCCCACGATGCTCGCCCCGTCCACCATCCGGCCGAGCGGCCGCAGGTCGGAAAGCTCACCGAACGGCGCGGTCGAACGCAGTGGCCGAGCGTGCCCGTTGATAACCCTGACCACCGTTCCCTCGCCGTCCGCGCCCCCGCCCCCGCCCCCGCTTGCGCGGACGCTCGCATTCGCGG
>NZ_VCKW01000337.1 GCF_005889715.1 Actinomadura soli | reverse complement strand
AGGAGGAACCGGAGGAGAGGGAGCCGACCGCCGCCGCCCAGCCGACGATCTTCGGGCTGGGCACGGTGCAGGCGGTCGTGGTCGTCGTCCTGGTCGCGCTGCTGGCGAGCCTGGCGATCTGGCAGTGGCGGAGCGCGAGTTCCCTCTCGGCCATGGAGGACGACCGGGAGGCGGTGAGCAAGGTCGCCTCCGCCTACGGGAACGCGGCGTTCAGCTACAACGCGCAGAACTACCAGACGCAGGCGGAGAAGGCCCAGAAGCTGATGGCCGGCGACCTCCTCGACGAGTTCAAGAAGAACACGCTCACCTCGCTGACCAACGCCTTCAAGGCCGACTCGCAGGTGGCGGTGTCGTCCAAGACCGACCGGGTCTTCGTGGGCGGCGTCGACGGCAGGTTCGCCACGGCGGTGGTCATGGTCGAGATCTCGCTCAAGACGAAGGACGGGCAGGCCACCGAGCCGGCGACGCTGCTGCGGCTGTCCCTGAGCAAGGTCGGCGGCGAGTGGAAGGTGACCCAGCAGTACGCCTCCGGCGTCAACGAGCAGAACAAGAACCAGCAGCCGGGGCAGCTCCCCGGCGTCCCCGGCGGCGGCGCGCCGACGTCGCCGAAGGCGGAGAAGACCGGCACGCCGAACAATTGACGATCAGGCCGGGCGCCCCGCGCGGAAGCCGCGCGGGGCGCCGCGCGTTGTGCCGATGGACGGGGTCGCTGGACGAAGGCGGGGCATCATGTCGACCGTGACGGAAACGGGGCGGAGCGAACACGGGACCGGGGGCGGGGTCGTCCCGGACGAGCTGGTCCACGAGTTCGGCGCGCTGCTCAGCGCCGCGTCGGTGCTGGAGCGGATCGCGGGCCGGGAGCTGGAGCGTCGCTGCGGCATCCGGCACGCGGTGTTCGAGGTCCTGCTGAAGCTGTCCGGCGCCGCCGGGGACCGCCCGCACACGATGGGCGACCTGGCCGGCGAGCTGATCCTGACCAGCGGCGGCATGACCCGGATCATCGACCGGATGGTGGAGGCCGGCCTCGTCCGCCGCGAGCCCGCTCCCGGAGACCGCCGCCGCCAGCTCGTGGAACTGACCGACGCCGGCCGCGCGAAACTGGACGAGGCCCTGCGCGTCCACGCCGAAACCCTCCGCGAGCACTTCGCGGGCCCGTTGACCGAAGACCAGCGCCATGTCCTGGTGGACGCCCTGAGAACCCTCCGCACGACCGCCCGCAAAGAGCTAGGCGCCCTCCACTGAGACAGGCAGGGCGTCCCCTGGGCTACCTCGAATAGTGCTCGACGACCAGTTGCTCGTCGCAGATGACCGGGATCTCGCGGCGTTCCGGGAGCCTGGTGAGCTGGGCGGCGAGGGCGTCGTGGCGGACGTCGAGGTAGGCCGGGACCTTCTCGGTGTGGCCGCCGGCGGCGGCGATCTGGAAGGCGTCCATGGCGCGGCTGCGGCCCGCGACGGTGACCACGTCGCCGGGGCGGACCCGGTAGGACGGACGGTCCACGCGGCTGCCGTTCACCAGGATGTGCCGGTGCACGACGAACTGCCGGGCCTGGTAGATGGTGCGGGCGAACCCGGCGCGCAGGACGATCGCGTCCAGCCGGCGCTCCAGGTCGACGATCAGCGCCTCGCCGGTCTTGCCGCCGGCCTTGGCGGCCTTGGCGAACGCGTTGCGGAGCTGCGCCTCGCGAATGTTGTACTGCGCGCGGAGCCGCTGCTTCTCGCGGAGCCTGACCTTGTAGTCGGACTCCTGCTTGCGGGCGCGGCCGTGCACGCCCGGCGGGTAGGGGCGGGCCTCGAAGTACTTGACGGCCTTCGGCGTCAGCGGGATGCCGAGGGCCCGCGAGATCCGGACTTTGGGACGAGGGTTGTTCATCACGCTCCTTTGGTGGTTAGGTATGCCTAAGTTAGGTAAGCCTAACCTAGCAGGTCAAGGAGGCACGGTGCGGCAAGCGCAGACCACGAAGACGGTGGAGGGCCCTACGGCGGCGGAGCGGGCGCGGACCCTCGCCTTCGGCATCGCGGACGGCGTCCTCGTCGCGCCCGGCGTCCCGTACGCGCCCGTCCCGGCGCACACGACCGACCGGGACGGCAGGCCGCTGCTGCTCGTCCAGTCCGCGTCGCCGATCGCCTCCGGGCTCCGGAACCCGGCGCCGGACGCGGAGCCCGACGTGCCCGCCACGCTGCGGATCTCCGACGTCGCGCCGATCGCGCTACCGGACCGCGTCCGCGGCCGGGCCTGGCTGCACGGCTGGCTCAGCGAGCTCCCGGACGCCGAGCTGCGCGCCGCCGCGCTCCGCCTCTCGCACGCCCATCCGCGTCCCGAACTGCTCGACTTCGGCACGGGACCGCTCGACCGCGGCACGGAACCGCTCGACCGCGGCACGGAGCGGGGCGACCGGGAGGAGTGGACGATCCTCGCGCTGGAGGTCGCCCAGGTCGAGATCGAGGACGCGTGGGGGAGCGCGACCCTCGAACCCGAGGAGTACGCCGCCGCCGCGCCGGACCCGTTCGTCGCCGTCGAGTCGGGCATCCTCACGCATCTGGACTTGTGCCACCGCGACGAGCTGACCGGGCTGCTGCCGGAGTCCGTGCCGCCGGGAACGGTCCGTCCGCTGGGGCTCGACCGGTACGGCATGTGGCTGCGCCGCACCGCGGCGCCATCGGAGGTTCACGCGGCGTTCGATCTGCGGCTCCCGTTCGCCGAGCCTGTCAGTGATCTCCACGGTCTGCGGTGCGTGTACCGGCGCCTGTTCGCCCGGGCGACCCCGTAGTGAACCCCTAGGTACGTGGAAACCCTGATCCGGGCGAAACCGGCAAAATGCCGGTGATCTCCCGGATGGTGGCGGGGGCGCTCTCCAGGCGATGCTCGGTACACCGGCCGAGGGACGCCGAGCGTCACCCGTCCGGGACGACCCCGATCGTCGGCTCACCCTCGCGGGGTGGGTGAGCCGGCGACGGGGACCGTACCGGGCTACAGGGGCGCCCGGTGCGCCCCCGGCCGGGCCGGTGGTCCGGCGCCGCGACGTCGGGGGACGTGGTCCGGGCCACTGGTCGCAAACCCGGCACCGGCTGGAACTGGGCCACTGGTTGGAATTGGCCGTTCCGCCGGCCGGGCTCCCGCCGCAGGCTGGAGACATGACCGGACACCATCCGCAGACCCGCGCCGTCCACCCGCCCGTGACCGTGCCGGCGGGGAGCCGGCCGCTCTCCGTGCCGCTCTACCAGGGGCACCTGTTCTCCTTCGACGCGGCCGACGATCTCGCCGCCGCCTTCCACGGACCGGACGAGGCGTTCTTCTACGCCCGCATGGCCAACCCGACCGTCCGCTCCCTCGAACGGGCCGTCACCGAGCTGGAGGGCGGGGCCGGGGCGCTCGCCACCGCGTCCGGCATGGGCGCCATCAGCACCGTGCTGATGAGCCTGCTCCGCGGCGGCGACCACGTCATCGCGCAGACGACCCTCTACGGCGGCACGTTCGCGCTGTTCCAGGACCTCGCCGAACGGTGGGGCGTCGAGGTCACCTACGTCTCCGGCGACGACCCGGCGGAGGTGCGGGACGCGCTCCGTCCCGCCACCCGCCTCCTCTACCTGGAGACGGTCGCGAACCCCACCACGCATGTGACGGACGTGCCCGCGTTCAGCGCGGCCGTCCAGGGAACGGACGTGCTCACCGTCGTCGACAACACCTTCGCCCCGGTTCTCTGCAAGCCCATCGACCACGGCGCCGACATCGTCATCCACTCCACGACGAAATATCTGAGCGGGCACGGCGACGTCATCGGGGGCATCGCCGTCTTCGCCGACCCGGACGTGTACCGGCGCGTCTGGGACCACGCCATCGACCTGGGGTCCGTCGCCGACCCGTTCGGCGCGTGGCTCACCGTGCGCGGTCTCGCCACGATGCCGCTGCGGGTGGAGCGGCAGAGCGCGTCCGCCCTGGACATCGCCCGGCGCCTCGCCGCGCACCCGTCCGTGACCCGCGTCCACTATCCGGGGCTGCCGGACCATCCGCAGCACGAGGTGGCGCGCCGGCTGCTGCCGGACGGGAGCGGCGGCGTCCTCGCGTTCGAGCCCGCCGGCGGACGGGACGCGGGCCGCGTCTTCTCCGAGGCCGTGCGGCTGATCTCGCTCGGCCCGTCGCTCGGCAACGTCGCGACGCTGGTGATGCATCCGGCGAGCACGTCCCACCGGCAGATGGACGCCGCCGCTCTCGCCGCCGCCGGGATCGGTGCGGCGACGGTCCGGCTGTCCGTCGGCCTGGAGCACCCCGACGACCTGTGGTCCGACATCGACCAGGCCCTCGCCAAGGCGACCTGACCTGGATCAACACCGATCCGCCTCCATGCCGGGCGCCGGGGGCGCCCGGCAAGGAGGCAGCGCTCAGAGATAGAAGCCGGTCGCGGCGGTCGGGGCGCCCGCGTTGTCGGGACGCTTCTCGCCCTTGCGGAGCGCGGCCAGCTCGGCGAGCGTCGCGCCGTCGTCGCCGATCTCGCCGGCGTCCCCGGACGGCACGTCGCTGCCGTCCAGCCAGGACACCGCCTCCGCGCGGGTGAGCCGGCCCACCTCGATCTGCGCGAGGCACCGCCCGGGACGGACGACCGCCGGGTGCAGCATGGCGAGGTCCTCGTTGGTGGTGATGGCGACCAGCACGTCCCGGCCCTGCCCGAGCATCCCGTCGGTGAGGTTGAGCAGCCGCGACAGGCCCTGGCCCGTCGACTGCTTCGCCTCGCCGCGGATCAGCTCGTCGCAGTCCTCCAGGATGAGCAGCCGCCAGCGGCCCTCGTCCGCGTCGTCGCCGACCGCGACCTCCATGAGGTAGCTGGGCGTGCCGAACAGCGCCTCCGGGTCGAGGACGCAGTCGGACTGGCACCAGCCGTCCCAGGCACGGGCGAGAGCGCGCAACGCCGTCGTCTTGCCGGTGCCGGGCGGGCCGTGCAGGAGCAGCAGCCGTCCGGACATGTCGTCGCGGCCGAGGCGCATGACCTCGTCGAGGGCCTCGGCGACCGGCGCGGTGTAGTTGCCCCGGATGTCCGCCCACGCGTCGGCGGTGATCGCGCGCTCGTTGCGGGTGGGACCGTGCGTGCCCATGTGCCAGAAGCCCATCTCGACGCTGCTCTCGTCCACCACCGGCGGGTCGGTCGCGTCCTTCACCGACGCGTCGAGGACGGTCTCCGCCAGCTCGTCCGTCACGGCCGACACGGCGAGGTAGGCGATGCCGTTCTGCCACCGGTTGGTGAGCAGCGTCCAGCCGTCGCCCTCGGCGAGCACGGACTCCTTCAGCTTCTCGTGCGCCACCCGCACCACCCGGGCGTCGCCGGGACGCAGCGGCGCGTCCGCGCGGACGTGCTCCAGCCGCGTCGACCGGGACCAGGGCTGCTCACCGGACGCGAACGGGCGCAGCGACAGCACGTCCATCACGTCGGCGGGCGAGTTCCTGTCGCTGAGGTTGAAGACCACGGGCAGGACCGACTCCGGCCCGGGGTCGGTCACGTTCTCCCTGGGCTCAACGAGATGGAGGATCTCCTGTGGCGTGGTCATGCCAAAAATGATCAGGCCCGGCGGGCGGCCGCGTCCACCGAATTAGAGGCCGTCAGGAACCGTCGCCGTCCTCGCGGGCGGCGGACCTGCGGGCCTCGGCCTCCTCCAGGTCGAGCTTCTCGGCCTCCTCCGGAGTCGGGGCCGTGCCGCCGAGATAGGCGGGCTGCCACCACGTCTCGCCCGCCTTCGGGACGTCGGGGTACTCGCGCTGCGCCTTCTCCAGCAGCGCCGACATCCGGGCGTGCAGATCGCGGGTGAACTGGTCGTAGTCGTCGCCGCGCTTCGGGTGCAGGGGCTCGCCGACGAGGATCGTCACCGGCACGCCGCGCTGCAGCAGCCTGCGCTTGCGGCCCTTCGTCCACAGCCGCTGCGGGCCCCAGATCGCGACCGGGATCAGCGGCACCTTCCCGGCGACCGCCATCCGCACCGCGCCGTTCTTGATCTCCTTCACCGTGAACGAGCGGCTGATCGTCGCCTCGGCGAACACCCCGACGATCTCGCCGTTCTTCAGCGCCTTCAGCGACGCCGCGTACGAGGAGGCGCCCGCGTCCCGGTCGACGGGGATGTGCCGCATCCCGCGCATCAGCGGCCCGCCGATGCGGCTGTCGAAGATCTCCTTCTTCGCCATGAACCGCACCAGCCGCTTCGCCGGATGCGCGGTGAGCCCGGCGAAGATGAAATCGAGGTAGCTGATGTGGTTGCTGACGAGCACCGCCCCGCCGGTGCTCGGGATGTGGTCGGTCCCCTCCAGACGGATCTTGATGTTCAGGGCCTTGAACACGCAGCGAGCCGTCATGATCACCGGCGGGTACACGATTTCGGGCATGGGAGCACGGTACTTGAGCAGGTCATGATCAGCGAGCGTGGGCGGGGATCCGGATGCCTCCCACAACCGACCGGAACTCTGAGAAGGTGGGGGTTGTGACGTGAGTCGCCGAGACCTGAAGATCGTCCTGAGGGTGAAAGGGGATGAGCATCGATGGAACCGTTGGACGCGGCGGCGGACGTGCACGCGCTCATCCGCGACGTGCTGCCCGCCCTGGCGCCCAGCGCCTGGTTCGACTCCGGCACCTCCGAGGTGGTGCTGCCCGTGGGCCGGTCGGAGGCGCGTGCCTCCAGCTGGACGGTGCTCGAACGCTGCGCCCGGGAGCCGCGCTCGGCGTGGCCGCGGGTGGTGGACGAGTGGGTCCGCGAGGTCGGCGACCGCGCGTTCCTCGCCGTCGGTGAGATGGAGCTGTTCGGCGACGTCAGGGAGCTGCTGCGGCTGCGCATCGTCCCGAAGCTCGCGCCGCGCGACCGGGAGGGCCTCGTCGTCGTCCCCGCCGGGGACCACTTCGACGCGATGGTGATGATCGAGCACCCGCGCTACGGCGGCCCGCTCACCAAGGCCCGCGCCGGGCTGCTCGGGCTCCACAAGCTCGGCTACGTGATGACGAACACCCATGACCGCGAGCTCGCCGACGTCGCCGTCCGCGACCAGCCGCTGCTGCCGGGCCGCAACGTCCGCGTGGTCACCAAGCCGGGCAGCCGGTACGTGTCGGCGCTGCTCAGCGAGGTCGACCAGTTCCTCCCGTGGCCGAACGAGCACGGCGCGCTGGTCGGCGTCCCGTGCCACAGCACGCTGCTGCTGTACCCGATCATGTCGGCGGCCGTCCGGGAGGTGCTCCCCGTCTTCGCGGACGTCGTCCGGGAGATGCACGCCGACGCCGAAGACCCCTGCGCTCCCGGCGTCTACTGGAGCCACGGCGAGCGCCGCCTCACCCCGCTCCCCGCCGACCCCAACGC
>NZ_VCKW01000336.1 GCF_005889715.1 Actinomadura soli | reverse complement strand
CCGCCGGTGGGAGCGGCGAGGGGTCCGCCGCCCGCGACGCGGCGGTCGATGGCGGGTTCGGGCATGCCCTGACGGTCGTAGCCGTTGTCGTAGCCGGCGTCGTAGCCGTCGTTGTACCCGTAGCCCTCCGGGCCGCCCATCTCGTCCTGCGGCTGGACTCCCCGGCGGACGCGCGGCTGCTGCGGCTCGTCGTCCATCCAGTCGTCGTCGTCGCGTCCCGCCCTGCTGGCCCGCAGGCCCAGGGCCACGAGGACGACCACCAGGACCACGACCACAATGAGGCCGAAGACCACGATGTAAGAAGTCATGCCACCACCCAATGCCTTGGCCCGGCGAGAGTCTCCGGCGCGGACCTCGGGCCCGCTCCGGCCGTCACCGGTGGCCGGACGTCCTCGGGAGTCCGCCGGCGCGGCTTAGCCCGATTCTGTCCGACCGCTATGACCGTTGTCACACCCTTCGCGCACATTTACCCTCACACGGCGCGTGCCGACCGGCCGTCCGGCCCATCGGTACACCCCTGTCGGCTCCAGCCCCCCGGTGGGGTCCGCCCTGACCCGGTGCTCTGAGGCTCCACGGTCAACGCGCCTGCTTGCCGCCGAAGTTCCCGGTGATCCGTCCCCGTCCCACCGTGTGCTCGGCGATGGCGGGCAGAGAGTCCTTCAGTGCCGCGCCGTTCTGAAACGGTGCCGGATCGTCCAGCGCGTAGATGGTGAACCGGTACCGATGCCGTTCTCCCTTGGGCGGGCACGGCGGTGCGTAGCCCGCCTTCTTGTCCGTGGTCAACCCTTCGACGGTCCTGTCCAGACTTGCTCCCTCGACGAGTTCGTTCACCGTCCCGTCGATGCCCGCGATCACCCAGTGGACGTAGGCGCCACCGGACGCGTCCGGGTCGTCCATGACGATCGCGAACGACCTGGTCCCGGCCGGGGTGCCCGACCACCGGAGCGGTGGGGTCCTGCCCTGTCCGCCAGAGTACGTCGTGCAGCCGTACCTCGGGGGCAAGTCGCGCCCATCGCGGAAGACGGGGCTGGTCACCGTGAACCATTCCGACAGTTCGGCGCTCTTGTTCTGGGGCTGGCCGATCAGCCCGCAGCCGCCCACGGTCCCGGCGAGGGCGAGCGCGCCCGCCGCGGCCGTGATCGGACGCCGGTCTCTGCTCATCATCGATTCGCTCCCGGGCGAGATCGTACGCCGCGCGCCGCCGGATCGCCGTCATCTCGGCCCCGCATCTCGGCAGCCCACATCACGCCGCCGGCGCCCCCTTCCTCGTCCGCCCCAACGATAGGGCTTCGCGGGGAGTGGAACGCGCCTTTCGTCCCGTCGCGCGACGGCTCTCCGGGAGAGGGGCCTGTGATGTTGGTCATGCGTGGTTTGTCCTGTTCCATCCGGAAAATTGAGAAGGAGTGGTGAGTTTCACAGCTTCACCGGCCCCTCTCTTTGCCGTGACGGGAAATTCCCGCGTTCTTCCCATGGTTCTCCATGGTGCCGGGCACGATCATCAGGTAGCTTGTGAATGTCTTCACAAGCCGACCGTGACATTGGAGGCCGCAATGGCCAGGACCGCCGAGGGGACCCCTGGCGCTCCCCACATCCTCATCGTGGGTGGCGGCTATGTGGGCATGTACACCGCCCTGCGCCTGCAGAAGAAGCTGAAGCGCGAGCTCAGGAGGGGCGAGGTCAAGGTCACCGTCGTGGACCCCAACACGTACATGACGTACCAGCCGTTCCTTCCCGAGGCCGCCGCCGGGAACATCTCCCCGCGGCACGTCGTCGTCCCGCTCCGCCGGGTGCTGCCGAAGTGCACCGTGCGCAAGGCGCGGGTCACCGAGCTGAACCACGACGAGGGCTGGGCGATCGTCCAGCCGCTGGCCGGGCCGCCGGAGCGGATCTCCTACGACTACCTCGTCATGGCCGCGGGCGCGGTCCCGCGGCTGCTGCCGATCCCCGGGCTCGCCGAGAACGGCATCAGCCTGAAGACGGTCGGCGAGGCCATCCACCTGCGCAACCACGTCCTGGAGCAGCTGGAGATCGCGGAGTCGACCAACGACGAGGAGATGCGCCGCAAGGCGCTGACCTTCGTGTTCGTCGGCGGCGGGTTCGCCGGCGTCGAGGCGGTCGCCGAGCTGGAGGACATGACCCGCGACGCCACGAAGTACATGCGCAAGGTCACCCCGCAGGACCTGCGGTTCATCCTCGTCGAGGCCACCGACCGCATCCTGCCCGAGGTCGGCCCCGACATGGGCCGGTGGACCGCCGAGCAGCTCCGCGGCCGCGGCATCGCCGTGAAGATGAACACCCTCCTCAAGTCGGCCGTCGGCGGGCAGATCGAGCTGTCGGACGGCAGCGCCTTCCAGGCCGGGACGCTGGTGTGGAACGCGGGCGTGAAGGCGTCCCCGGTGGTCCGGCAAGGCGACCTGCCCGTGGACGAGAAGGGCCGCGTCAAGGGCACCGAGTACCTGACCGTCGAGGGCCTCGTCCGCGCGTTCACCGCCGGCGACAACGCCGCGATCCCGGACCTGACGCAGGACGGCGAGTTCTGCCCGCCGAACGCGCAGCACGCCGTCCGCCAGGCCAAGCTCCTCGGCGACAACATCGTCCGGTCGCTGCGCGGCAAGACGCTCAAGCCGTACGTCCACGGCAACCTCGGCACCGTCGCCGGCCTCGGCCTGCACAAGGGCGTGGCCAACCCGCTCGGCTTCAAGCTGAAGGGCTGGCCCGCGTGGTTCTTCCACCGGACCTACCACGGCGCGATGGTCCCGACGTTCAACCGCAAGATCCGCGTCGTGGCGGACTGGACGCTCGCGCTGTTCCTCAAGCGCGAGACCGTCTCCCTCGCCACCGTCGAGCAGCCCCGCGCCGACTTCGAGCTCGCCGCCCTGGACGACGCCCGGGCGAAGGCCAAGATCGCCGAGGCCGCCACCGAGACGAAGGCCGCCAAGCCCGCGGCCTGACCGCCCGTCCGCCCGAGACGCCCCGGCAGCCGGCACCGGCCGCCGGGGCGTCTCGCCGTCACCGCGCGCGTATGCCGACGGCCCGGCCCTCCGGTCTCGATCACCGGTGGGCCGGGCCGTCCGCGCGGATCAGGCGCGCTTCTTGAAGGCGCGCAGCGAGAGCGGAGCGAAGATCAGGGCGATCCCGACGCCCCAGGCCAGCGCGATCGACGCGTGTTCGAGGGCGGGGCCGCCGACCAGCAGGCCGCGCATCGACTCCACCAGGTGCGTCACCGGGCTGTTGTCCATCACCCAGGCCACCGGCCCGGGAATGCCCTCGGTCGACTTGATGAACGCGGTGCTCAGGAAGCTCAGCGGGAAGATCACCACGAAGCCGAAGATCTGCACCTTCTCCGGCTCGTTGACCTTCATCGCGATGTAGACCGACGTCCAGGAGAACAGGATCGCGAAGGTCAGCAGGAGCACGAACGCGGTCAGCAGCGCGAAGACGTTGGTCTCGATCCGGAAGCCGATCGCGAAGCCGACCACGAGCAGGATCGTCATCGACCACGCCTGCTTGGCGGTGTCGGCGATGATCCGTCCAGCGAGCGGGGCGCTGCGCGAGATCGGCAGGCTCCGGAACCGGTCGAACACGCCCTTGGTGATGTCGGTGTTGAGGCCGAAGCCGGTGCTCATCCCCGCGAACAGCGCGTTCTGCGCGATGATGCCCGGGATGACGACGGGCAGGTACGCGTCGACGCTGCCCTCCATCGGCGGACCGAACACGTACGCGAACAGCAGCACGAACATGATGGGCTGGATGGACAGGTCCAGCAGCTCCATCGGGTTGTGCTTGATCTGGACGAGGTTGCGCCAGGCCAGGGTCAACGTGTTGCGCACGGCGGTGCCGGGCGAGACCCGTTTGGAGAGGTCCTGCGGCGCGAACGTCGCGGCGGTCATGCGGACGCCCCTTCCTTGTCGGCCTCGGCGAGCTCGCCGGCCTCGGCGTCGATGTCGTCGGTGTGGTGGCCGGTGAGGGCGAAGAACACCTCGTCCAGGCTGGACTTGCGCAGCGACAGCTCGCCGACGGTGACGCCGGCGTCGTCGAGGCGGCGGACGACGGCGGGCATCAGCTGCGGGTCGGTGATCGGCGTGCTGATCAGGCCGTCGCGGACCTCAGGGACGGCCTCGGCCAGCTCGCCGACGATCCGCGCGACGACGTCCTGGTCGGTCGCGTCGACCGGGCGGACCTCCAGCACCTGGCCGCCGACCTGCGACTTCAGCACGTCGGACGTGCCGTGCGCGATGATCTGGCCGCGGTCGATGACGACGATGTCGTCGGCCAGTTGGTCGGCCTCCTCCAGATACTGCGTGGTCAGCAGGACGGTCACGCCGTCGTCGGTCAGGCCGCGGACGATGTCCCACAGGCCGTTGCGGCTGCGCGGGTCGAGGCCCGTGGTCGGCTCGTCGAGGAACAGGATCTGCGGCCGTCCGACCAGGCTCGCCGCGAGGTCGAGACGGCGGCGCATGCCGCCCGAGTAGGTCTTGGCGGCGCGTTCGGCGGCCTCGGTGAGCCGGAACCGCTCCAGCAGCTCGGCGGCCCGCGCCTTGGACTCCTGCCGCGGGATGCCGAGCAGGCGGCCGATCAGCACCAGGTTCTCGGTGCCGGTGAGCATCTCGTCCACCCCGGCGTACTGGCCGGTCAGGCCGATGAGCTGCCGCACCTTGTGCGCGTCCTTGACGACGTCGAACCCGCCGACCTGGGCGGTGCCGCCGGTCGGGTCGATCAGCGTGGCGAGGATCCGCGTCATGGTGGTCTTGCCCGCGCCGTTCGGACCCAGCACGCCGAGCACCGTCCCGGCCTCGGCGGTGAGGGAGACGCCGGCCAGCGCCTGGGTCTCACCGAACCGCTTCTCCAGGCCGTCGGCCTGGATGGCGTACGTCATGTGATCTCCTAGGTTTCTTTCGTTCGCCGGACGTCTCCGTCCCTCGGGCGAGGGAACAGCCAAAAATATGCGGTGTCCGGGGTGGTGCGCATCCAGTTTTTTCGCCGCCCCGGCCAAGCTTCGCCGGTAGCGCAAGACGCGCCCACAACATCGCATGGACCACTGACAAAACGCTGACGGCCGCGCGATTGTGCCCGGACCCCTCGAATCCCGTGCCCGCCACCCGGCGTTTCGTGCCCTGCACCGGCGGAGTTCTGGCGCCTGGGACGGGGTGTTAGCGCAGGGAGAAAAGACAGGAGGGCGCCTCCGGCGTTCTAAACTCGCGGTGTGACGTCGGTGCGGGGCAGTCACCAGAGGGACGGCGGGGGGCCGCACCCGCCGCGCTTGCGGCCGCCCGAACACCGGGTGTCGCGCCGCGCGATCGCGCACTGGGCGATCGAGTATCTGCTGCTGTGGGGCCTCGCGTTCGGGCTCGCGCTGGGCGTGGCCGCCTGGGCCGGCGACGCAGGGTGGAGCGGGATGCCCGGGTGGCTGTCGGGACGGATCGGCTGGCTGCCCTACATCATCGGCACGGCGGGCCTGCTCATGGTGACGGTCGCGCCGGTCTGGCGTTACCGCGTCCACCGGTGGGAGGTCAGCGCCGACGTCGTCTACACCCGGACGGGCTGGTTCAGCCGCGAATGGATGCTGGTCCCCGTCGGACGGATCCAGACCGTCGACACCGAGCAGGGCTGGATCGAGCGGATGCTGGGCCTCGCCACGATCGAGGTGAACACGGCCTCGCACGCCGGATCGTCCGAGGTCGCCGGCCTTCCGGTGGACGTGGCGACCCGCCTGGCCGAGGACCTCGCGCACCGCGCGCACGACCTCCGCGACGACGCGACGTGAACGTCCGAGGCGGCGACCAGGCGCCCGAACCCGCCGCGCACGACCGGACCGCCGGCTCCTCCTCCAACGGCCATCGCGACGGCGGCGCCACGCCCGCCGACTCCGCCGACTCCGCCTCCGGCACGTCCGGGGCCGCTGCCGCGACCGCGTCGAACGGGACGCGGCCGCAGGAGATCGGTCACGGGCAGCGGCTGCACCCGCTCACGTTCGTCGTCGGCGCCGTCCGGGAACTCATCGCCCTGGTCGCCGCAGGCGCGACGGGGCTCCTCGTCGGCGGACTGTCCACGGCCTTCTACTTCACCCTGGCCGGGCTCACGTTCGGGCTGATCTTCCACATCGCGAGCTGGGTGACGTTCACCTACGTCCTGTACGGCGACCGCATCGAACTGCGGCGGGCCCTCATCGGACGGTCCGTCAAGTCCATCCCGCGCGACCGGATCCGCGGCGTGGACATCACCGCGTCCCTTCCGCACCGGCTGCTCGGCCTGGCGGTCCTCCACATCGACGCGGGCGCGGACGGCGGCGAAGGCTCGCTGAACGCCGTCTCCCGGCAGGAGGCCGAACGGCTCCGCGAGATCCTCCTGGCCCGGGACGCGCCCGCGCCCCCCAGCCGCGTCCTCGCCCGGATGCGGCGCCGCTGGTACGTTTACGCGCCGCTCAGCGGCGCCTACCTGCTCACGCCGTTCGCGCTGGCCGGAAGCCTCCTCGGCACCGTCTACAACCTCGGCGACGACCTGGGCCTCATCACGCGGGAACGGGTGGAGAACTTCGGCCATGACGTGGTGGGCCTGTCCACCGCCCTCGTCGTCGCGCTGGCCATCCCCGTCCTGATCGCGATGCCGGTCATGTCGGTGATCGTCTTCACGCTGTTCAACTGGGACTTCACCGTCCGCGAGCGGGACGGCTCCGTCGTCGTCGAGCGCGGCCTCCTCACCCGCCGCAGCGTCTCCCTCGAACGGCGGCGCCTGCGCGGCGTCGAGCTCGCCGACAACCCGTTCGAGCGGATGGCGGGGGTGACCCGCCTGGGCGCCCTCATCACCGGTCTCGGGGACGTCGCGCATCGCGGCCGGCTCCTGCCCGCCGCGCCCCGCACGGTCGCCGAATCCCTCGCGGCACGCGTCGTCGGGAACGTCCCCGGGCCGCTGATCGCCCATCCGCCGGCCGCCCGGGGCCGTCGCCTGGTCCGCGCGGTGGCGGCGCCGGTCGGCCTGGCGGGCCTCGCCCTGCTCGCCGGTCAGCCCTGGGTCGCCTGCGTGTGCGCCGCGTTCGCCGTTCCCGCGGTCCCGCTCGGGCTGGACCGCTACCGCCAGCTCGGCCACGTCACGGACGGCGGGCGCCTCAGCGTCCGGTCGGGCTCCCTGCGCCGCCGCCAGGTCGTCGTCGAGCACGACGCCATCATCGGATGGCGCATCCGCCGGACGCTCTTCCAGCGCAGGCTCGGCCTGGCCACGCTGTTCGCGGCCGTCGGCGCCGGCGACGGCGGCTACTCCGCGACGGACATGGCGGAAGAGGACGCGGTGGCCCTGGCCGCCGGGATCACCCCGGCCTGGCTGACGCCGTTCCTGGAGCC
>NZ_VCKW01000335.1 GCF_005889715.1 Actinomadura soli | reverse complement strand
GGATGGGCGGGGTCGGCCCGCCACAGCAGGTCCATGGAGCGGCGGGCGTCGCCCTGCCCGGCGAAGACGACCACTTGCATCTCCTTATGGCATAAACTAATGTTTCGAGACCCCGATCTCTTTACAGCCTAATCTATCGAACGGACGAGGAAGCCCCCATGTCCCTGCCCTCCGCCGGGCGCACGGCGGCCGACGCGCACGACGTCATCGAGGTCCGCGGCGCCCGGGCCAACAACCTCGCCGACGTCAGCGTCGACCTCCCCAAGCGCCGCCTGACCGTCTTCACCGGCGTGTCGGGATCGGGCAAGTCCTCACTGGTGTTCGGGACGATCGCGGCCGAGTCGCGGCGGCTGATCAACGAGACCTACACCGCGTTCGTGCAGGGCTTCATGCCGAGCGTCGGCCGTCCCGACGTCGACGCGCTGCGCAACCTCAGCGCCGCCATCGTCGTCGACCAGGAGCGGATGGGCGCCAACTCCCGCTCCACCGTCGGGACCGCCACCGACGCCCACGCCATGCTGCGGATCATCTTCAGCCGCCTCGGCGAGCCCCACGCCGGCACCTCCACCGCGTTCAGCTTCAACAACGCCGAGGGCATGTGCCCCGACTGCGAGGGACTCGGCCGCGCCTCCCGCATCGACGTCGACCAGTTCCTGGACCGGGACCTGTCGCTCAACGACGGCGCGATCACCGTCCCCAACTTCGGCGCCGGAACCTGGTACTGGAAGGTCATCGCCCAGTCCGGCCTGTTCGACCCGGACACCAGGCTCCGCGACTACACCCCCGCCCAGTGGGACGACCTGCTCCACAAACCCGCCACCAAGATCAAGACCGGCGGCGGGACCATCAGCTACGAGGGGCTGCTGGTCAAGGTCAAGCGCCTCTACCTCGACCGCGACACCGAGACGCTGCAGCCCCACATCCGCGCGTTCGTCGAACGCGCCGTCACCTTCACCGCCTGCGCTGCCTGCGAGGGGACCCGCCTCAACCCCGCCGCGCTGGCCAGCCGCATCGGCGGCCTCAACATCGCCGACTGCGCCGCCCTGCAGATCGACGAGCTCGCCGAGGTCGTGCGCGGCATCGGCGACGCCTCCGTCGCGCCGCTGCTGGCCACCCTCCAGGACACCCTGGACTCCATGGTCGAGATCGGTCTCGGCTACCTCAGCCTGGACCGCGAGTCCACCAGCCTGTCGGGCGGCGAGGCGCAGCGCGTCAAGATGGTCCGCCACCTGGGCTCCAGCCTCACCGACGTCACCTACGTCTTCGACGAGCCCACCATCGGCCTGCACCCCCACGACATCGCCCGCATGAACGGCCTGCTGCTGCGGCTGCGCGACAAGGGCAACACCGTCCTGGTCGTCGAGCACAAGCCCGAGACCATCGCGATCGCCGACCACGTCGTCGACCTCGGCCCCGGCGCGGGCTCCGCCGGCGGGCGCGTCTGCTACACCGGCGACGTGGCCGGGCTGCGCGCCTCCGGCACCCTCACCGGACGCCACCTGGACCACCGCGCCCGGCTGCGCGACCAGGTCCGCGAGCCGTCCGGGCACCTGGCCGTCAAGGGCGCCGCCCTGCACAACCTCAAGGGCGTCGACGTCGAGTTCCCCCTCGGCGTCCTCACCGTCGTCACCGGCGTCGCCGGATCCGGCAAGAGCTCCCTGGTGCACGGGTCGCTGCCCGGACACGACGGCGTCGTCGTGGTCGACCAGTCCCCCATCCGCGGGTCCCGCCGCAGCAACCCCGCCACCTACACCGGGCTGCTGGACGCGGTCCGCGCCGCGTTCGCCAAGGCCAACGGCGTCCGCGCCGCGCTGTTCTCCGCCAACTCCGAAGGCGCCTGCCCCACCTGCAAGGGCATCGGGCTGGTCTACACCGACCTGGCCATGATGGCCGGCGTCGCCACCGTCTGCGAGAGGTGCCGGGGCCGCCGCTACACCGACGAGGTCCTCGCCTACACGCTGCACGGCAAGGACATCAGCCAGGTCCTGGCCATGTCCGTCGCCGAGGCCCGCGAGTTCTTCACCGCCGGGCAGGCCCGCGCCGTCCTGGACCGCCTCGCCGGCGTCGGCCTCGGCTACCTCGCCCTCGGGCAGCCCCTCACCACCCTGTCCGGCGGCGAGCGGCAGCGCCTCAAACTCGCCGTCCACATGGCGGGCAAGGCCGACGTCTACGTCCTGGACGAACCCACCACCGGGCTGCACCTCGCCGACGTCGACCAGCTCCTGGCCCTGCTCGACCGGCTCGTCGACGGCGGCGGCACCGTCATCGTCATCGAGCACCACCAGGCCGTCATGGCCCACGCCGACTGGATCATCGACCTCGGGCCCGGCGCCGGAGCCGACGGCGGCGAGATCGTCTTCACCGGCACGCCCGCCGAACTCGTCGCCGGCGGCGCCACCCTCACCGCCCGGCACCTGCGCGACTACACCGGCCCGGCCTGACCGCCCGCCCGACCCGCGACCGGCCCGCGGGCGGTCGCGGGCGGTCGCGGGGCGCGGCGCTCAGTCCGGCACGAGCCACTCGCCGTCGCGCATGACATCGCGTCCGCGCAGCTCGTTGACCTCCCGCCACGCCTGGATCCGCGACGGCCGCACCCGGAAGTACAGGTAGTGCTCGGACAGGGACCGCGGCTCGAAACCGGTCGCCGCGGCGAACGCGTCGGCCGCGCCGTCCGGCAGCTCCGCGGCCTCCAGCGCCTCCACCGCGCCGTCGATCATGATGACGTCGCGGGTGCCGCCCACCCCGACGCGCACCGTCCCCGACGCCCGCAGGTTCCGCCCCGTCACGCTCGCCGACGGCGTGGCGACCAGCAGCGACGACCCGTCCCACCGGAACGACAGCGGCACCATGTAGGGGGCGCCGGTCCGCGGGTCGGCGGTCGCCACCCACGCGTCCACGTCGCGTCCGAGCCGGTCCAGGACGTCCCGTTTGCGCTGCTCGGGCGTGCGTGCGGGCGGCGGCATCGCGGGCCTCCTCCTGATCGGGCTCCTGATCGGAGAGGTCCAACGGTAGCCCCCGCCCGCCGCCCGGACACGACAGGGACGCGGCCGGGACGCGGCCGGGGACTCAGCCCCGCCCGGTCGTCGCCAGCGTCTCCACGTAGTGCGGGTTGGACATCACGCCCAGGATGTTGCCGAACGGGTCGACGACCGACGCGGTGACGAACCCGGTCCCCTCGCCCCGCTCGGTGATCTTCTCGTGCTCCGTCGCGCCCAGCGACAGCAGCCGCGCCACGGTCGCCTCCAGGTCGTCGACGTGCCAGTACATGATCGCGCCGCCCGTGCCCGCGGCGTCCGCGCCGCCGGGACGGAACCGGGCGTCGATCAGGCCCAGCTCATGCTCGTAGTCCCCGATCCGGAACTCGTAGTAGGCGGCTCCCCCGCCCGGGCCCGGGACGCTGAAGTACGGCTGCACGCCCAGGAACCCGGCGTACCAGTCCTTGGCGGCCTCCACGTCGTCGGCCCAGAAGCTGATGGTGGCGAATCCTCGCAGCATGCCGTCCTCCTTAACCGGGGCAGGGATCTCGTTCCCTGCCCTACGTGTACGACGCTATCCCCCCAATAGGTCATTAAAAGTCCTATTAGGGCGGCAGGATGGAGAACATGCGCGATCCGTCCGGGCGGCTGCTGCGGCTGCTGTCCCTCCTGCAGACCCCCCGCGAATGGTCGGGCGCCGAACTCGGCGACCGGCTCGGCGTCACCGCCCGCACCATCCGCCGCGACGTCGACCGGCTCCGCGAGCTCGGCTACCCCGTCCACGCCACGCACGGCAACACCGGCGGCTACCGGCTCACCGCCGGCGCCGCGATGCCGCCCCTCGTGCTCGACGACGACGAGGCGATCGCCATGGCGATCGGCCTGCGCACCGCCGCCGCCGGCGCCGTCACCGGCATCGAGGACACCTCGCTGCGCGCCCTCGCCAAGCTGGAGCAGGTCCTCCCCCACCGGCTGCGGCAGCGCGTCGCCGCGCTGACCGAGGCCGCGGTGCCGCTCCCGCCGCAGGACGCCGCCCCGCCCGCCGCCGACCCCGGCGTCCTGGCCCTGCTCGCCGCCGCCTGCGTCACCCGCGAGAAGGTCCGCTTCGCCTACACCGCCGCCGCCGGCCGCGAGACGCGCCGGTTCGCGCAGCCGCACCGGCTGGTCGCCGCGGGCCGCCGCTGGTACCTGGTCGCCTACGACGAGGACCGCGCCGCCTGGCGCACCTTCCGCGCCGACCGCATCACCGGCCCGCACCGCACCGGCGTCCGCGGCCCCGAACGCGAGCTGCCCGGCGGCGCCGATGCCGCCACCTGGGCGATGGACACCCTCGCCGGCGGCTCCGGGACGATCCGCGCCCGGCTGCTGCTGCACCTGCCAGCCGACCAGGCCGCCGCGCACGTCACCGCCTGGCAGGGCGTCCTGGAACCGGTCGACGACCGCACCTGCCTCCTGCACACCCGCTCGGACTCGCTGCGGTTCCTCGCCTACCGCGTCACCCTGCTGACCGTCGACTACACCCTGCTCGACCCGCCCGAACTCGCCGGCCACCTGGCCACCATCGCCACCCGCGCCACCCGCGCGATCCGCCCCTTCACCGAGCCCTGACCACCGCCCCGTCCCCTCGGACGGACGCCCTGGCGGCGGGCGCCCGGTCAGTCGAGCGAGGTGTCGCCCAGCGACTCCAGGAGCGTGCGCAGCGCCCCCTCCAGCCGCTCCCGCTCGGCCGCGCCCAGGCCCGCCAGCAGCCGCTCCTCGTTGGCGATGTGCAGGCCCACCAGCTCGTCCACGACCTCCAGCCCCCGCGCCGTCAGCCGGATCCGCACCGACCGCCGGTCGCCGGCGTCGCGGACCCGCTCGACCAGCCCCTTGGCCTCCATCCGGTCGATCCGGTTGGTGATCGCCCCCGAGGTGACCATCGCCGCCCGCAGCAGCCCGCCGGCCGTCAGCTCGTAGGGGGCGCCGTGGCGGCGCAGCGTCGCCAGCACGTCGAACTCCCAGCCCTCCAGCCCGTGCGCGGCGAAGAAGTCCTTCAGCTCCCGGCCCAGCAGCCGCTGCGCCCGGGAGATCCGCCCGAAGACGCCCATCGGCGAGGTGTCCAGGTCGGGCCGCTCCCGCTCCCACTGCGCCAGGATCGCGTCCACCGCGTCGGCCATGGGTCCTCCTCGATCCACAATCTCAACGTTGAGATTATCTCGCGGCGCGGGCACGAGCGCGGACCCTTCGCACCGGCTACGCGTCGGGCCGCCGCCGCACCATCTCGGTGATCCAGACGGGCGCGAACGGGGACGTGCAGCCCGGCGACGCCGGGTAGTCCTTGAGCACCTCCAGGCGCTCACCGATGCCGACGGCGCGGGCGCGGTGCCCGGCGTGCTCGATCCCGATGGTGGCCAGGCATTCGTTCATCGCCCATTGCAGGCGGTCCGGGGCGTCCTTCATCTCCGCCTCGATGACGTCGAGCAGTCCCGCGAGGTCCAGGCCCCCGGGCTCCTTGGCCACCCGCGCGGTCGTCAGCGCCCAGCCGGCTCAGCGGCGTTCGTCGGTGCCTGGG
Source organism: Actinomadura soli (assembly GCF_005889715.1). Classification (GTDB taxonomy): domain Bacteria; phylum Actinomycetota; class Actinomycetes; order Streptosporangiales; family Streptosporangiaceae; genus Spirillospora; species Spirillospora soli. The sequence continues at coordinate 1,819 of NZ_VCKW01000335.1, read as the reverse complement.
GTCTTGGTGGTCGTGACAGCGATGCGGTTCCAGGTGTTGATCGTCAGGATCACCGCGATGAGCTGGGCCAGTTCGGTGTCGTCGAAGTGGTCGGTGGCACGCCGGTAGACATCGTCGGGGACGCCGCCGGTGATCTGTGTGATGGCTTCGGTCAGGGCCAGCGCCGCCTGCTCGTCGGGAGTGAAGAAGTGCGCCGCGTCCTGCCACACCTGGACCATGTGCAGGCGTTCTTGGTTCTCGCCCGCCTTCCGTGCGTCAGCGGTGTGCAGGTGGAGGCAGTACGCACAGCCGTTGAGCTGGGAAGCGCGGATCTGGACCAGTTCGACCAGGGCTGGGTCCAGCCCGTCGCGGGCGGCGGCGTCGAAGCTGATGAGGGCTTTGAACGCGCGCGGCGCGGATACGGCGAAGTCGACGCGGGAGGAGTGGAAGATCTCGGGGGCGTTGGTCATGCGGTTAGCCTAGGGACCCGAGAGACCGATCCAAGGGGGCAGTCGGGTGCCGGATTCCCAGGTCAATTTCGCCCGTGAGGCGGGCTCAGACCTGCATCTTGAGCTATCGTCTACGGGGCCTCGCCGGGCGGCGGTGGCGGCGGCGCTGCGGGAGGCGGTGCGCAGTGGGCGGCTCGCGCAGGGGACCCGGCTGCCGCCGTACCGCTCGCTCGCCGTGGATCTGGGGGTCGCGCGCAACACGGTCGCGGACGCGTATGCCGAGTTGGTCGCCGAAGGCTGGTTGACAGCCAGGCAGGGTTCCGGTACCCGGGTCGCTGAGCGCGTCGTGGCCAAGCCGCGGCGTGTCCCCAGGAAGGCCCCTGGCCGTGGGGACGGCGCCGCCCACGATCTGGGGCAGGGGCAGCCGGACGCGACGTCCTTTCCGCGCGCCGCGTGGGCCGTGGCCGTTCGTCGCGCGGTGACCGCCGCACCACATGACGCCTTCGCCCCCGGCAGCCCTCAGGGGCGTCCCGAGCTCCGCCGCGCGCTGGCCGAGTACCTCGCACGGACGCGTGGCGTGTCTGCTTCACCGGACCAGATCGTTGTCTGCGCCGGGTTCGCGCACGGGCTGCGTCTGTTGTTCGGCGGCGGGGTGCTGTCTGGGCCGCTGGCTGTCGAGCCGTACAGCCTGCCCTTCCACCGCGGCGTCCTGGCCGGCGCCGGAGTGCGCACGATCCCGCTGGGCCTGGATGAACGGGGCGCGCGGACCGACGAACTGGCGTCGCGCCCTGGCACCTCGTCGCGGCGCGGGGCACGTGCCGTTCTGCTCACTCCCGCTCATCAATTCCCGACCGGCGGCCCGCTGCATCCGACGCGCCGTGCCGCGGCCGTCGACTGGGCGCGCGGTCGTGGCGGTGTGGTGCTGGAGGACGACTACGACGGCGAGTTCCGCTACGACCGGGAACCGGTGGGCGCCGTTCAGGGGCTTGATCCCGACCACGTGGTCTACATCGGCTCGGTCAGTAAGAGCCTGTCCCCGGCGATCCGGCTCGGCTGGATGGTTCTGCCGCCGCACCTGGTCGACCTCGTGCTCGCGGCCAAGGGGCTGCGCGAGGCGTGGACGGGCGTCACCGACCAGCTCGCGCTCGCGGAGTTCATCGCCTCCGGGCACTACGACAAGCACATCCGCCGCATGCGGCAGCGCTATCGCGCCCGCCGCAACCAGCTCGTCGCGACGCTGGCCGAACGCGCCCCGCACATCGCGGTGACCGGAATCGCGGCCGGGCTGCACGCCGTCCTGCGCCTGCCCCCGGGCACCGAGGCGTCCACCGTCAAGGCGGCCACCTGGATGGGTGTGGCCCTCGACGGCCTGGCGACGTTCCGCCACCCCG
>NZ_VCKW01000334.1 GCF_005889715.1 Actinomadura soli | reverse complement strand
GGCGTTCGGTGGTTTTGGCGAAGGGGAAACACCCGGTCCCATCCCGAACCCGGAAGTTAAGCTCTTCAGCGCCGATGGTACTGCATGGGAGACTGTGTGGGAGAGTAGGACACCGCCGGACACATATCACACAGAAAGGCCCCGCCGACACGGCGGGGCCTTTCTTATTTGTGGGCTTCTGCCTCGTCGTGTGCGGTGCGATCCGTGGCGGTGCCGATGACTTCATTCAGCACGTCTCGGGAACGGACCAGGTCGGTGATCATGCGATCGATGCGGTCGCGTTCGGCGGTTAGGTCCGTGACCAGTTGCGGTGTGGCGATCTCGGACGGGCCGCCGTCCGCGTCCCGCATGCAGGGGAGCAGTTCCGCGATCTTCGAGCTGTGCAGGCCCGCGGCGAAGAGTTCCTGAATGCGAATGACCCGGTCGACCGCGATTTCGGGATAGTCGCGGTGGCCGCCGGGTGTCCGTGCGGACGCCAGCAGTCCCTGCTGCTCGTAGTAGCGGAGGGAACGTGCGCTCACGCCCGTCCGCTGTGCGAGTTCACCGATCCGCATGACCCACCTCACATGACGGCGACGGACTTGAACCTGACACCGATGGCAAGTTCTACGGTAGCGGCCTGACGTACCCGTTCACATGACCGCTTCGAGGTAATCATGTCCGTCCAGCCGCTGTCCGGGAATGTGTCCCACCGGTCCAGCCGTCCGGCGTGGGTCCTGGCCTTGCTCGCGTTCGCGCAGTTCGTCATCGCCGCCGACTACAACATCGTCTATGTCGCGTTGCCCGAGCTGGGGCGCGATCTGGAGTTCTCCGGCCAGACCCTCCAGTGGGTCGTCAGCGCGTACGCGGTCGCGCTCGGCGGTTTCATGCTGCTGGGTGGACGGGCCGCGGACCTGCTGGGACGACGCCGCATGTTCATCCTCGCGCTCGTCCTGTACGCCGTCTCGTCGCTCATCGGCGGGCTTGCCGGCCATCCGGGACTGGTGATCGCCGTACGGGCTGCGCAGGGGTTGGGTGCGGCGCTGCTGTTCCCGGCCACGCTGGCGCTGATCAGCACGACGTTTGCTGAGGGTCCTGAACGAAATCGTGCGCTTGCCGTGTGGGCCGCCATGGGAGGTGGCGGTCTGGCCGGTGGTGCTCTGCTCGGCGGCGTGCTCGCCGACGTCTTCGGATGGGAGTCGGTGTTCTACGTCTTCGTCCTGTTGGCCGGGGTCGCGCTACTGGCGGCCTTCCCGTTGCTGCCGTCTGATGCGGCTCGGGACGTCGTCATGCGGGAGCGCCGGTTCGATCTGCCTGGGGCGTTGACTGCGACCGCCGGGGTCACGCTGCTGGTCTTCGTACTGGCGCAGGGTCCTGTGTGGGGGTGGACGTCGTCGTCCATCCTCGGGGCGTTGGGGCTCGGTGTCGTGTCGCTGGTGGTGTTCGCCGTGATCGAGGTCCGGAGTCGTGATCCGCTCATGCCGCCGCGCATGTTCGCCAACCGCAGCCTGCTCACGGCGATGGCGATCACCACGGTGTTCGGTGCGGGCCTGGGCGCCCAGTACTACCTGCTGACGGTCTACCTTCAGGACGTCCTCGGCTATGACCCGCTGCGGACGGGCCTCGCGTATCTGCCGTTGACGCTGCTGAACATCGCCGGAACGAAGGTCGCGGAGCGGCTGGTGACCGGTGTGGGCATGCGCGCCGCCCTGTCCGCCGGGCTGGTGATCGGCGCGGCGGGGATGGTGCTGCTGGCGGTCGCCGTGTCGCCCGACTCCGCGTTCGTCGTGGTGCTGCCCGGCATCATGGTCACGGGGTTCGGGATGGGCATCGTCTGGACGTCGATGTGGATCGCGGCGGGCAACGGTGTGGGGGCGGGTGAGCAGGGCGTCGCGTCCGGGATGGCGTCCGTGACGCATCAGACGGGGCTGGCGGTCGGTACAGCGCTCATGGTGCTCGTCGTCAACGGCGGAACCGGGAGCCTGGACGGCCCTGCCCTGCGGCGGGAACTCACCGAAGGGCTCGGGACGGCGTACTACATGGCCGCCGGTGTGACCCTCCTCGGGGCGCTCCTCACCGTCGCCGCCCTTCGACGCCAAGCCAGCCGAGCCAGCCGAACCGGCCGAGCGAGCCGAGCGAGTCGCGTGAGCGAGGGTGCGGGGGCCCTGGTTGAGAAGGCGGGTTAGATTTCGTCGCCTGCCAGGACCGTGTCGGCGTCCACGATGCGGTACGCGTAGCCCTGTTCGGCGAGGAAGCGCTGGCGGTGGGCGGCGTAGTCCTGGTCGAGGGTGTCGCGGGCGACGACGGCGTAGAAGCGGGCCCCGTGGCCGGACGCCTTCGGACGCAGAAGGCGTCCGAGCCGCTGGGCCTCTTCCTGCCGGGATCCGTAGGCGCCCGACACCTGGACGGCGACGGACGCCTCAGGAAGGTCGATGGAGAAGTTCGCGACCTTCGACACCACCAGGACGCTGATCTCGCCCGAGCGGAAGGCGTCGAAAAGGCGTTCCCGTTCGCGGACGCGGGTCTCGCCCTTGATGACGGGTGCGTCCAGCAGGGCGCCGAGTTCGTCGAGCTGGTCGATGTACTGGCCGATGACGAGGGTCTGCTCGCCCTTGTGCCGGTCGACCAGAGCCTGGATGAGCTTGGTCTTGGTGTCGGTGGTGGCGCAGAAGCGGTAGCGCTCCTCGGGTTCGGCGGTGGCGTAGGCGAGGCGTTCGGCATCGGTGAGCGTGACGCGGACCTCGACGCAGTCGGCGGGCGCGATCCAGCCCTGCGACTCCATGTCCTTCCAGGGCGCGTCGTAGCGTTTCGGGCCGATGAGGGAGAACACGTCGCCCTCGCGGCCGTCCTCCCGGACGAGGGTGGCGGTGAGGCCGAGGCGGCGGCGGGCCTGCAGGTCGGCGGTCATGCGGAAGATGGGCGCGGGCAGCAGGTGCACCTCGTCGTACACGACGAGGCCCCAGTCGCGGGCGTCGAACAGTTCGAGGTGCGTGTAGACGCCCTTCCGGCGCGTCGTCATGATCTGGTAGGTCGCGATCGTGACGGGGCGGATCTCCTTCTTCGCGCCGGTGTACTCGCCGATCTCCTCCTCGGTGAGGGACGTGCGCCGGAGGAGCTCCTGCTTCCACTGGTGCGCCGAGACGGTGTTGGTGACGAGGATCAGCGTGGTCGCCTCGGCGCGGGCCATGGCGGCGGCGCCGACGATGGTCTTGCCCGCGCCGCAGGGGAGGACGACGACGCCGGAGCCGCCGTCCCAGAACGCCTCGGCGGCGTCGCGCTGGTAGGAGCGCAGCTGCCAGCCGTCCTCGGCGAGGGAGATCGCGTGGGCCTCGCCGTCGACGTAGCCGGCGAGGTCCTCGGCGGGCCAGCCGAGCTTCAGCAGGGCCTGCTTGAGGGCACCGCGCTCGCTCGGGTGGACGGCGACGACGTCGTCCCCGACCCGCTCGCCGATCATGCCCTTGATCTTCTTGGCCCGCAGGACCTCCTCCAGCACGGACCGGTCGGACGACGCCAGGACGAGCCCGTGCACGGGGTCCTTCTCCAGCCGCAGCCGCCCGTACCGGGCCATCGTGTCGGCGACGTCGACGAGCAGCGCGTGCGGGACGGGATAGCGGGAGAACCGGATCAGCGTGTCGACGACCTGCTCGGCGTCGTGCCCGGCGGCGCGGGCGTTCCAGAGCGCGAGCGGCGTCACCCGGTAGGTGTGGACGTGCTCGGGCGCCCGTTCGAGCTCGGCGAACGGCGCGATCGCCTTGCGGCAGGCGGCGGCCAGTTCGTGGTCGACCTCCAGCAGCAGCGTCTTGTCGGACTGGACGATGAGCGGACCGTCGGTCACGGAAAGCAGCCTCCGTCGGGAATCGGTGTTGGGAGTCGGGAATCCCCGCTGGTGCACGGTACCCGAGGACGCCGGCGGCGGCGCCTTCGTCGTTCGGTTCGGGGCGGGCGCACGTCCGGCCTGAGAATTCAACGGCTTCGGGCCGCTGGGTCTTCCCGTCGCCGCAGGGTGTCCCGCCGGAGCGGATCTCGTCGCGGCCGGCGCAGCCCGCCGGAGCTCGCAGGAACCCGGGGGCCTGGTCGGTCAGGAGGTGGCGCCGAGGATCAGGAAGAACACGCCGATGGCGAGTCCGATCACTATGGCCAGGGCGAAGAGCGACCAGCTCCAGATGGTCAGCTTCCGGGCTGAGCGCGGGTCGGTGGTGAGGCGGCGCTGTGCGTGCAAGGCGGTGATGACGCCCGCTACGGCGGCGAGGTTGAAGCACAGCACGATCGCGATGGAGTTGCAGACGAGCGCGGCCGTGATGGTGCCGCTGCTCACCGTCCTGGGCGGCACTCCGGGAGGACCGTAGCCGTAGCCGGGCTCGCTCATCGGATCTCCTCGAACCTTCGCCCGGTCAGATTCCGCCGGACGAGTCGTAGTCGGGGTCGGCGGCGACGAGGAGCGCGTAGATCACGATGAGGATGATCCCGATCACGAGGGCGGCGGCGAAGAGCGACCAGCTCCAGATCGTCAGTTTCCGGGCCGAGCCCGGGTCGGTGCTGTTGCGTCCCAGCGCGATCGCGGCGGTGATGACGCCGGGGATGGCGACGATGTTGCAGCACAGCACGACGGCGATGGCGTTGCAGACGAGGGCGGCGATGGTGGAGCCGCTGCTCGGCGTCCGGTGTGGCACTCCCGGAGGCCCGTAGCCGTAGCCGTGCCCGTAGCCAGGGGGTGGATAGCCCTGTCCGGCGCCGTACTGCGGTCCGTACGCGCCGCCCGGGTCCCAGCCCTGCGATCCACCGCCGTAGGGGTCCTCCCAGCCCGACGGCGGACGCCCTCCGTACCCGCTCATCGGGAGCCTCCTCACGTTCGCCTGGACACGTTATCGGTCCGGTGGGTCACTGGTTGGACCGTATGTGAGGTTCGCCGGTTCCGGGCATCCGTGGAACGGTGCGGATCGCTCAGGGGGCCGGGTCGTCGGTGAGCTCGGCGACGCCGGTGATGCGGTGGAGCGCGAAGCGGTGCACGGCGGCGCGCGTCGCGTCGTAGCCGGTGAGGAAGCCGCCCTCGACGCGGACGGGTTCCACGATGCGGCTGGACGCCTGTCCCTGCTGGTCGAGGTAGCCGATCCAGACGCGCCCGCCGCGGTCGACGGCGGTGCGGAGGCGGTCGACGGTGGCCATCGCGGGGGAGCGGGGCAGCTCGCCGGACGGGGCGTCCGCCCGCAGCCGGGCATGCTCCGCGCCGTGCATGGACGCCTCGTCGCCCGCGCGCAGCGCCCGCACCGCGGCGGAGATCATCGAGGCGTCGGTGCGCTCCTCCGGCCGCAACCGGACGATCTCGGCGGTCGGCGGCGGGTCGGCGCGCTGCGCGTCCGGACGGGTCACGATCACGCCGCCGCCCGGGGACTCGGCGACCGGGGCGAGGCCCAGGGCGCGCAGGCCGTCGAGGAGGTCGGCGCGCTGCAGCCCGGACGCGAGGACGGTCGGCGCGAGGCGGTGCAGCCGGAGCGGGTCGGAGCGGCGGTCGGCGAGGATCTCGTCGAGCGTGGCGGGCGAGTCGGTCCGGACGTAGGACGCGAGGGCACCGACGCGCAGGTGCCCGTGCCTGCGGGCGACGTCGTCGATCAGGTAGGTGAGCGGCTGCGGCAGCGGCGTCGCCGAATGGCGGGTCAGCAGGCCGGTGACGTCGGCGGCGGTCCGGCCGGCGTCCAGGGCGCGGCGGATCGACTCGGGCGTGAAGCGGTAGACGGTCGCGCCGCCGGTGGACTCGACGTCCGCGGCGAGGGCGAGTTCCCTGGCGAGTTCGGTGACCAGCGGGCCGGGCGCGATCGCGGTGAGGTCGGCCTGGATGAGGATCTCGTCGACCGGGGCGGGCAGGTGCTTCTCCAGGGCGGGCTCGGGGTCCGCGCCGGCGAGCAGGTCGCGGGCGAACGGGGCCGGCTCGCCGAACCCGGTGAGGCCGAGGGCGGCGGCCTCGCGCAGCGTCCAGCCGATGATCCGGTCGCGGGTCCGGCCGCCGCGGCGGGGACGCAACCACGCGAGCCGGTCGCGGAGGGCGTCCTCGCCGACGGCGCCGCGTCCGGCGTCCACGAGGACGTCCAGGGTCGCGCGGCGGGTGGACGGGGCGCTGCTGCGCACCATCGCCTCGCTGAGCGCGTTGATGAGCCGGTCGCGGTCGTCGCGTTCTCCGGCGAGGCCCGCGGCCCGGTCGGACTTCAGCCAGCCGCGGGCCAGCTCCGTCCAGCGGCCCGCGGTGTCGCGCATGAGCCACAGGTCGTAGGCGGGCGTCGGGAGCCATTCGCCGTCGAGGTCGCCGCTGCGGGTCAGCAGCCCGGCCGCGTACGCGACCTCGACGAGCAGCGCGGCCTTCCATTCGGGGACGTCCAGCAGCCCGGCGGCGGCGCGCAGGTCGCGGACGGCGAGGCCGCCGCTGCGCAGGACGGGCGGCGGTTCCAGGCCCCAGCGTTCGAGCAGCTCCTCGACGAGCCGGACGGCGTTGAACGCCTCCCCGGCCGCGGCCCGGATCACGACGTCCTCGCCGCGCGGTTCGCCGGGCGGGGGCGTGAGCGGCGGCGGCTCCGCGGCGGCGTCCCGGAAGAGGCGCCCGCCGCGCAGGTGCAGCGCGACCTCGCGCGGGAGGGTGACCGTGCGGTCGTCCTCGGCGGCGAGGAGGCCGCGGGCGAGGAGCCGTTCGATCGGGGTGGCCGCGGTGCCGACCCGGACGGGACGGCGCGCGTCGGCGACCCGTCCGACCGGCGGGCCCCAGGCGAGATGGTCGAGGGCGGCGAGCGCGTCGGGACCGGCGTCGTCGATCAGCGCGCCGGGTGCGCCCAGCAGCTCGGTGAGCCGCCGGAGCAGGCGCGCCGAATCGGCGAAGCCGCGCGGGGCCTCGCCGTCCAGGTCGGTGACCAGGTCGGTGAGGCGCTCGCGGGTGTACCCGGCGAAGACCTCCTGGACGGGCGGGCCGAGCCCGGCCGGGTGCGGCAGGGCCTGCCGGACGCCGGGCGCCGGGTTCAGCGTCCCGTTACCCCAGACGAGGCCGTACTGGTGCAACGTTCCGAGAGCGTCCCCGACCTGGGTGGGCGTGGCGTCGAGCGCGGTGGCGAGCGTTTCGGGGCCGGGCGGCGCGGGCAGGACGAGCAGGGCCTCCAGGACGGCGAGCGTGAACCGGTCGAGCCGGTCGAGGGCCCGGGAGACCGCGGCGGGGGTCGCGGCGCGGGCGGCGAGCGCGGTCAGATCGGCCGGGACGGGGGCGAGCAGCTCAGGACGCGCGGACAGCAGCGCGCGAAGCTCGTCGTCGCCTCGCGCGCGCAACCAGTCCGCGTACGTTTCCATGCCTTTCCCCAACTGTAGGTGGTGGAGGGGCTCGTCGTTTGAATGGTGGTGGGCGGGGGCTGGAG
>NZ_VCKW01000333.1 GCF_005889715.1 Actinomadura soli | reverse complement strand
GGATACGGGGTCATGCGCACTGAGCCCCCGCGCGCCGCGCCCCTTGTTCGTCACGTGCAGGACGCCGACGGCCGGTTCGCCGCGCTCCACCTTCGTCGGCGCGATCTCCCGGCGGACGTCCAGCTTCGGCTGCGGCAGCGTCCACAGCGCGGCGGCGGCCACCGCGACGAGCCCGGCCACCGCGAGCATCGCGGGCTCCGGGTAGCCGAGCCACCAGCCCGCCGCGTACAGCGGCGCCGCCACGGCCGCCGTCCCCCATCCGAGCGGCGTCAGCACCTCACACCTGCTTCTCAGACATGAGCGGCCTGCGGCGTCGGCACGTTCTGCAGGGCCTCGGCGACGATGTCCGCGCCCGCGCGCCCGCGCAGCTCCGCCTCCGGCGTCACGATCAGCCGGTGCGCGATCACCGGGACCGCGAGCGCCTTCACGTCCTCCGGGACGATGTAGGACCGGCCGGCCGCCGCCGCCCGCACCCGCGCCGCCCGCAGCAGCGCGATGCTGGCCCGCGGGCTCGCGCCGAGCCGCAGGTCGGGATGGTCGCGGGTCACCGCGACCACCCGCACCACGTAGTCGTAGAGCGGCGGCGCGACGTGCAGCCGCTGCGCGAAGTCGATCATCCGGGCGAGGTCCTCGCGGGCCATCACCGGCGGCATCTGGTCGAGCATCGCCCCGGTCGGCGCGCCCGCGAGCAGCGCCACCTCCGCCTGGTGGTCGGGGTAGCCCATGGAGATCCGCATCAGGAACCGGTCGAGCTGCGCCTCCGGCAGCGGGTACGTGCCGTCCATGTCGACCGGGTTCTGCGTCGCGATCACCATGAACGGGCGGGGCACCGGATGCGGCGTGCCCTCCACCGTCACCCGGCGCTCCTCCATGACCTCCAGCAGCGCCGACTGCGTCTTCGGCGAGCCGCGGTTGATCTCGTCCGCGACGGCGAGGTTCGCGAAGATCGGACCGGCGTGGAACTCGAACGCGTTCGTCCCCTGGTTGAAGATCGACACGCCGGTGATGTCGCTGGGCAGCAGGTCGGGCGTGAACTGGATCCGCGCCCACTTCGCCTCCACCGACGCCGACATCGCCCGCGCGAGCGTCGTCTTGCCGACGCCCGGGACGTCCTCGACCAGCAGATGGCCCTCGGAGAGCAGGCAGATCAGCGCCAGCTCCACCTTCTCCCGCTTGCCGCGCACGACCCGCTCGACGTTGCCCGCCAGCGCCCCGAACATCTGCGCGAACCGCCCCGCCAGCGCCTCCGCGTCCATCCCCGCGGTCTCGGACATCAGACGCACCCCCAGAGCGTTGAGGAGAAGGTCCCCGAGTTCGAGCCGGGGGTGGCCACGTACAGGTCGCTGACCCAGCGCACCTTGCCGCCGTATTCGATCTTGTCCCAGATGCCGCTCTTCCGGCTGGGGTCGCTCGCATCGGGGACGTTGGTGCCCTGCTGCTGGCAGATCACCTTCACCGATCCGGTGAAGCCCTGCGGGAACTCGCCGTCCTGCGGATAGTTCGTTCCCGGTCCGGAGCGAAGATTGGTCGTGGTGCTGTTGTTGTGGTGCCCGTTGTAGTTCCTCGCGTGCGGGGCGGGGTCGAGGTCCGCGGTCCCGCTCACCGCCGTGGACGAGCCGGCGCCATTGCGGGCGGTCACGGTGACCGTGTAGGTCCGTCCGTTGGTCAGGCCCCTGACCTGGTGCGACGTGTTCTTGCCATGGGCCGAGCCGCCCTGCCAGGCGATGTCGTAGGTGACGTCGTAGCCGGACGAGCGGCCCCAGGTCAGGTCCGCGCCGTGGTTGACGGGCGTTGCCCGCAGTGCGGTGGGCGGGCCCGGGGCGGTGCAGGCGGTGGCGCCGACCTCGCCTGACTCGCTGTAGGCGGGCCTTCCGTCCTTGCCCTTGTACTCGGCGGCGACCTTGTAGATGTGGGTGGTGGTGTCGCACGTCAGGCCGGCGACCTTGAACGTTCCGCCGGGGCTGTTCGCCGGGAACTCGGCCGGGCTCGCGGCGGCGACGGGGCCGCCCGACCGGTCGAGGAGGACGAACCTCGTCACCGGGTAGACGCCCTGCGGCTGCGCGGCCGGGGTGAAGCGCACGTTGACCGAGCCGTTGTCCCCGGACGCCGCGGGCGTCGGCGGGTCGGGCGCGCTCGGGTCCTTCTTCACCGGCGGCCTGCCCTGCGGGGGCACGGCGTTGGAGCCGCCGCGACCGCCGCCCGCGCCGTTGCGGTTGCCCTGGCCGTTGCCGGGGTTCGCCTGGACGGGCAGCGGCCGCCGCGCGCCGCCCGGGATCTTGTCCTCGTACTTCTTGATGCGCTTGACGCCGCCGTTCGAGTCGAACGCGAACGCGATCGCGCCGTTCGGGTCGTTGACCCAGAGCATGTGGTCGCGGACGAGGACCTCGATCGCGCCGCCGGGACGGGCGGCCGCGAGCGGGCGCTCCCAGGCGTTGCGGTCGGTGTTGAAGATCAGCAGCCGCCCGGACGTGCGGTCGGGCAGGTAGACGCGGGGGCCGAGCACGTGCGGGGGCTCGAAGGCGTGGTCCGGCACGCGGAGCGCGACCGACTCGACGCGTCCGACGCCGGTGTCCAGCAGGTACAGCGCGCCGCCCGCGCCGAGCATGGGGACGATCTGCCCGTCGGCGACGGCCGGGACCTTGACGCCGTGCCGGGCCTTGGCCACGGGCGCGGGCAGGGTGATCCGCTGCGTGCCCTCGGGCCGGACGATCAGCGCCGTCGCGGACGTGCTGTCGACGATCACGGGCCGTCCGGCGGCGATGGTCAGCGCGAGGCGGTCGCCCGGCCTGCCCGCGGCGACGGGCGCGCCCTTGCCGCCGTTCCGGAACGGGACGACCTCGCCCGCCTGCGGGACGGGCACCCACAGCGCCCCGTCGGCGTCGATGCCCGCCTGCCCGAGCGGCGCGGTCAGGGTCGTGGACGGGCCGATCGGCGTCAGCCGCAGCGGGTCGATCCGCTGGACGGCGCCCTTGACCGCGTCGATCGTGTACGCGGCCCCGGCGCCGGCGAGGACCTGCAGCCCCGGCCCGCCGACCGGGCGGCTGCCCGTGATCGTGAGCTGGGACGGGTCGATCCGGCTGACGACGCCGGTGTCCTCGTCCACCAGCAGCACCGTCGTGCCGTCCTGGACGACCTTGATGTGATGGCCGCGCATCTGCGGCACCACGGCCGCCTTGCCGTCGACCTTGCCCGCCAGGCCGTTGGCGTGCACGACCATGCCCTTGGCGCTCGCGCTCAGCCAGGCGCCGACGTCCGCGAGCCTGTACCGCGCGCTGGCGGTGCCGACCCCGTACACGAGCGCGCTCACGCAGAGCACTCCGACGAGCCCGGCCGTTATCTGGCCGGTCAGGCGGTCTCGCCGGAAATACTGGAAGAATCCGCGCCGGCCCGTGGCCGGCGCGGAGGATCGGTCCCCGTTCAATCCCCGTCACCCTCTCGTCGCGCCGTGCCCGTACCCCCGAACCACGGCGCGAAGGGCACCATAACGGTAATCAGCGGCATAGCGGAGCGGGATTCACGAAGATCTCGCCTGGTGATCGGCTGTAACATCGCGGGTTACGGGCGGGTCCCCATGACATTGATCACATTCGCCCCTCACGGCCGGTTCCTCCGCATCCGGAGCGCGCTGATCCGAACGCGAACGTTATCCGCGACGTCCTAAGGTTGGGCATCGCGACGACGACTTCCGGGGTGGACGTGGACGACATCAGCATCGGCGACCTGTGGGACCGCGTGACGGGCACCCAGCCCGACCCCCCGTTGTGGCTGGTCGTCCTCGTCGGCGTCGTGGCGCTCGGCTCGGTCGTCCACGGGCCCACGTGGCGGGTCGCGCGCAACACGGTGACGATCGCGCACGAGGGCGGGCACGCGCTGATCGCCCTGGTCACCGGCCGGAAGCTGGACGGCATCAAGCTGCACTCCGACACCTCGGGCGTGACCGTCTCGCGCGGCAAGCCGCACGGCCCCGGCATGATCTTCACCGCGATGGCGGGATACCTCACGCCGCCGCTGCTCGGCCTGTTCTTCGCGCTGCTCCTCGCGGACGGCCGCATCACGCTGATGCTGTGGTTCTCGCTGGCGCTGCTCGCGGGGATGCTCGTCATGATCCGCAACGCCTACGGCGCGCTGTCGGTGGTCGTCACCGGGGCGGTCATCTTCGCGGTGTCGTGGCTGGGCAGCGCCGAGGTCCAGGCCGGGTTCGCCTATCTGGCGGCCTGGTTCCTGCTGCTCGCGGCGACCCGTCCGGTGGTCGAGCTCCAGCGGATGCGCACCCAGCGGATGGCGCCGAGCTCGGACGCCGACCAGCTCGCGAACCTCACCGGCGTCCCGGGCCTGGCATGGGTGGGCCTGTTCGGCGCGGTCGCGCTGCTCGCGCTGCTGGCCGGGGGCGCGCTCCTCGTCCCGGACGGCCTGTCCCTGCCCGACTTCTCCGCCCCGTCCGCGCCCTGAGCGACGGCCGGCGCGTTCGCCGGGTGGACTGTCCTAGGGCGCCGATAGTTTCGATGGTGTGAGCGATCGATGGGACCGGGAGCAGGTGCTGGGCCTCGCGCCCGACGCGCCGTCCGCGAAGGCGGCGGGCGGCGTCGCGAAGCCCGGCAAGTGGGCCGCGACGGGCTGTGACGGCGAGGCCGTGTGGGGCGAGTGCCAGGGCAGCGGCAAGTCCGCCTACCGGACGTGCGCCGACCTGACCGAGCCCGCGTTCCGGTGCTCGTGCCCGAGCCGCAAGTTCCCCTGCAAGCACGCCCTCGGGCTGCTGCTCCTCTGGGCCGACGGCACGGTCGACACCGGGCCCCGTCCGGGATGGGCGGCCGAGTGGATCGAGGAGCGGCGCGAGCGCGCCGACAAGGCGGCGCGGCGCAAGGCCGTGCCGGCCGCCAAGACCAAGGACCCGAAGACCGTGGAGCGGCGGGAGCGCCGCGTCGACGACGGGCTCGCCGAGCTCGACCAGTGGCTCCGCGACCAGGTCGCGCACGGCCTCGCGCAGGCGGAGAAGGCGTCCTACCGGCTGTGGGACGACGCGGCGCGGCGGCTCGTCGACGCGCAGGCCGGTTCGCTCGCCGGGCAGGTCAGGGGCCTCGCGGCGATTCCCCGGCAGCCCGGCTGGCCCGATCGTCTCCTGGAGGAGTACGCGCTGCTGCGGCTGCTGGTACGGGCGTACGGGCGGCGCGACGAACTGCCGGAGGGGCTGCGCGACACCGTCCGGTCGCGGGTGGGGTTCACCGTCCCGCAGGAAGAGGTGCTCGCCGCCGGGGAGCGCGTTCGAGACCGGTGGTGGGTGACCGGTTCGCGCGACACCGCGCAGGACCTCCTGACGACGCGCCGTGTATGGCTGCTGGGGCGGCGGACGCGGCGTCCCGCGCTGGTGTTGTCGTTCGCCGCGCCGGGCACGTCTCTGGACGCGTCGCTCATCGTGGGCACGGAGATCGATGCGGAGCTGGCCTACTATCCGGGGTCGCCGCCGCTGCGGGCCCTGGTCGCCGAGCGGCACGGCGCGGTGGCGCAGGGCAGGCCCGAAGGGACGTCCGTCCAGGGGTTCCTGGACGAGCACGCCGCGGCGGTCGCGCGAGATCCGTGGCTCGACCGCTGGCCCGCGACGCTGGAGAACGTCCGCCTGGCCCGCGCCGCGGGCGGCGGCCTGGCCGTGGTCGACGGCGCCGGCGGCGCCCTGCCGCTCCGGCTGGGCGACCCGTGGCGGCTGCTCGCGCTGTCGGGGGGCGGGCCGGTGACGATCGCCGGCGAGTGGAGCCCGCGCGGCCTGCGCCCGCTGGCCGCATGGCACGACGACGAGGGGTCGGTGGTCCTGTGACCGCGTGGAACGAGCACGTCACGGCCGCGCTGCTCGGCACGGAGCGCCGCGACCCGCCCGTCCTGCCCGATGCCCCCGACACCGGCGACCTGGCGGGGCGGCTGCTCGACCAGGCGGCGGTGCTGGCCGTCCGGCGCCGGGCGGGCCGGGTCCCTTCGGTCGAGGCGCCCGAGCCGGTGGCGCTCGCCCCGGTGGAGGACGTCCCGGTGGTGCCGGGCCCGGCGGCGGCGCGGCTGCGCCGGATCCTGAGCGGCGAGCAGATCCGGGTGCTGCCCGAATGGCTGGACGCGGCGGCCGGCCGCGGCCTCCGGGTGCCCGCGCAGTCACTGCCCGACCTGCTGGAACGCGGGCGCGGCGACCGGGTGCTGCGGCCGTCGATCGCGCGGGCGGCCGGGCGGCGCGGCGTGTGGCTGGCCCTGCAGAACACCGACTGGGCGTACCTGGTCGGCTCCGGTGACGACCCCGGCGGCGGCCCCGAGGTGTGGGAGACGGGGACGCGCAACCGGCGCGTGGCCTACCTGACCAGGCTCCGCGGCACCGATCCCGGGAAGGCGCGTGAGGTGCTGCGCGAGACGTGGGCGACGGAGCCCGCGCCCGACCGCGCCGCCTTCCTCGCCACCTTCGCGCACGGGCTGACTCTGGCCGACGAGGAATTCCTCGAATCGGCGCTGGAAGACCGCGGCAAGGACGTCCGGCAGCTCGCGTCCGACCTGCTGGCCCGCATGCCCGGGTCCGCGTACGGGGAGCGGATGGCCGCACGCGCCCGCGCCTGCCTCACCGCCGAGACGCGCGTCGCGCGCGGCCGGAAGCAGACCTGGATCCGCGTCGAACCCCCGCCGGCCCACGGCGAAGACCTGGCGCGCGACGGCGTCCCGTTCCATCCGAGCGGGTCGTTCGCGCCGAGGAGCGGCGGCGCGCCGGTGGGCACGCGGGCGGCGTGGCTGCGCGAGATCCTCGCCCGCACGCCCCTGTCGACCTGGACGGAGCTGTTCGCGCTGCCGCCGATGGAGATCGTGTGCCTGCCCATCGGCGTCGCCGGAGGGTCGGCCCCTCAGGACGACCAGGAGTCGGACGGGCGGGACGTCCACATCGGGTGGGCCCGCGCCGCGCTCGGCCAGCACGACGCCGAATGGGCGCGGGCGCTCCTCAAGGGCGGCGTCATGGTGGACGAGCCGGAGGCGCTCGCCGACCTGCTGTCCGTCCTGCCGGAGGCGGAGCGCGACGCGGCGGCGGCCGGCCTGATCCGGTGGGTGGAGGGGCGGCCCGACCTGCTGCGGGTGCTGGAGCGCGTCCCCGGGCCGTGGACGGGCGCGCTCGCGTCGGCGGTCGTCGCGACGCTCGCCGCGTCGGCCGAGCGGCACACCCGGCGCGACGAGCACCTGATCACGCAGCTGTGCCGGCTCGCCGACCAGCGGCTCGACCCCGCCGCCGCGTCCCGCCTCGACGTCCTGGAACCGGCGGTCCCGCGGGCCGTCACCGAACTGATCACCACGCTGCGATTCCGCGACGAGATGCTGAAGGAGCTGGATTCGTGACCGAAGAGAATTCCCCGGGGGG
>NZ_VCKW01000332.1 GCF_005889715.1 Actinomadura soli | reverse complement strand
GCGCAGGACCACCGCGACGCCAGGCCGGACCACCGCGACGGCGGGTCCGGCCCCCGTGACGGCAGGTCCGATCCGCGCGCCGGGAAGGCGGACCAGCGCGGCCGGAAGCAGAAGGCCCGCGGCCGGACGAAGAAGCCGCGCGGCGGCAGGCCGCAGGCCCGCGACGGCGAGCCCGACCAGCGCGCCGCCATGGCCGAGCTCCCGATCGGACCGTCCCGGAACACGCGCGCACAGCGCAAGGCCCGCCAGGCCCGTCCGGGCGGGCGCTCAGGAGGGTTCGGGCCGAAGATGTACTTCGGCGCTGCCGCCCTCCTCACCCTGGTCGTCCTGCTCGGGGTGGGGGCCGTGGCCGGCCTGAGCGGCGAGAACGGCGCCGCGAGCCCCGAGGTGAGCAACGTGCAGATCGGGAAGCCCGCCGGGAACGGCCCGTCGCCGGTCTCCTACTCGAACTCCCCGTCGACGTCGGCGTACGCGGGCATCGCCTCCCGAGGCGCGGACGCCAAGCCGCTGACGGTCGAGGAGGCGTTCCCGGCGCCGGCCACGACGCTGCCCGTCCCCGACGGCGACGTCCGGGTGAAGCTGCGCGCCAAGCGCCTGGACGCCGACTGCGCCGCGGCCGTATGGGGCGCGACCGTCGGCGACGTGCTGGGCAAGGGCGGCTGTACGCAGGCGGTCCGCGGGATCTACTCCGACACCGAGAACGGGTACGGGCTGGCCGTCGCCGTGTTCAACCTGGCCGGATCGGCGGACGCGGACCGGTTCGTCGCGGCGCTGGAGAAGACGCTCGGCGCGGGGTTCGTCCGGCCGCTGGAGGCGCCCGCCCCGCTGGACCGGTTCGGGCGCGGCTTCGGGATGGCGCGCGGCCTGGCCATGGGCCACTTCGCCGTGGTCACGTGGGCGCAGCGGCTGGACGGCAAGGGCGACGAGAAGGACGAGACCCTGCTGTCCCTGCTGATCGAGGGCGGCAAGGCCCCGGCGGTCCTCGGCCGCGCCGCCCGCGCGTCGAACTGACGGCGGCTCGCCGAACCCGCGATGACGGCCCGGCCGGGTTTCGGGCAGGTTACCGGCGAGGGACCGTAAACCTTGGCCGCCGGTGACGATGCTCACCGAGGTCAGGGCCCTTCGCGCCGGAAACGGAACGGTAAACTGGTCTAAACCACTGTGAGATGACCACGGCCGATCGATGCCGGGAAGTTTCGTGATCTGGTGCCTTCGGGCATGATCCCGGCAGTGATGTAATGTCATCTCACCGCAGCAGGGCCAACGTCGTCCCGAGCCTGCACTGACACCGAAGCAGTGACAAGACGACGACGGAGGGTTTCATGGCTGCTGCTGCCCTCACACCCGCCGGCCGCGCGCCCGGCGCCGGCCCGGCCCCGACGGGACGCCCCCGCGCCCAGGGGCTGTACGACCCGGCGAACGAGCACGACGCCTGCGGCGTCGGGATGGTCGCCGACCTGCACGGCCGCACGAGCCACGACATCGTGCAGAAGGCCCTGACCGTCCTGAAGAACCTCGACCACCGCGGGGCCGTCGGCGCCGAGCCGGACGACGGCGACGGCGTCGGCATCCTCGTCCAGCTCCCCGACGCGTTCTTCCGCGAGGTCTGCGACTTCCCGCTCCCCGAGCCCGGCGCGTACGCCGCCGGCATCGCGTTCCTCCCGCGGGACGGCGACGAGCGCGCCGCCGTCACCGCCCATGTCGAGACGCTCTGCGCCGAGGAGGGCCTGACGGTCCTCGGATGGCGCGAGCTCCCGCACGACCCCGACTTCACCGGCCCGGCCGCCCGCCGCGTCATGCCGCAGTTCGCCCAGCTGTTCGTGGCGCCCGCCGCGGGCGGCCCGCACGAGGGCCGGACCGGCCTGGAACTCGACCGCGTCGTGTTCTGCATGCGCGAGCGCGCCGAGCAGGACGTCAACGTCTACTTCCCGAGCCTGTCCAGCCGGACGATCGTCTACAAGGGCATGCTGACGACGCCGCAGCTGGAGCCGTTCTTCCCCGACCTGTCGGACCGCCGCTTCACCAGCGCGATCGCACTCGTCCACTCCCGGTTCTCGACGAACACGTTCCCCGCCTGGGAATTGGCCCACCCGTACCGGTTCATCGCGCACAACGGCGAGATCAACACGGTGAAGGGCAACCGGAACTGGATGCGGGCCCGCGAGGCGCTGCTGAAGTCCGACCTGCTGCCCGGCGACCTGTCCCGCATCTACCCGGTGATCGACATCGAGGCGAGCGACACCGCGTCGTTCGACGAGTGCCTGGAGCTGCTGCACCTCGGCGGCCGGTCGCTGCCGCACGCCGTGCTGATGATGATCCCGGAGGCGTGGGAGAACCACACCGAGATGGACGCGGAGCGCCGCGCCTTCTACGAGTTCCACTCCACGCTGATGGAGGCGTGGGACGGCCCCGCCAGCGTCAGCTTCACCGACGGGACGGTCGTCGGCGCGGTCCTTGACCGCAACGGGCTGCGTCCCGGCCGGTACTGGGTGACCCGCGACGGCCTGGTCGTGCTGGCCAGCGAGGCGGGCGTGCTCGACATCCCGGCGGCCGACGTCGTCCGGAAGGGGCGCCTGCAGCCCGGCAAGATCTTCCTGGTGGACACGGCCGCCGGGCGGATCGTCGAGGACGACGAGGTCAAGGCCGAGCTGGCCGCCGAGCACCCGTACGGGCAGTGGCTGCACGAGGGCCTCGTCCGGTTCGAGGAGCTGCCGCAGCGCGAGCGGGAGATCCCGACGCACGACACGCTCGTCAAGCGGCAGCAGACGTTCGGGTACACGCTGGAAGAGCAGCGGATCATCCTGACGCCGATGGCGCGGACCGGCGCCGAACCGATCGGCTCCATGGGCACCGACACCCCCATCGCCGTGCTGTCGGAGCGCCCGCGGCTGCTGTTCGACTACTTCAAGCAGCTGTTCGCGCAGGTCACGAACCCGCCGCTGGACGCGATCCGCGAGGAGCTCGTCACCTCCCTGCAGTCGACGCTCGGCCCGGAGGGCAACCTCCTGGAGCCGGGACCGGACTCGTGCCGGCGGCTCGTCCTGCCGACGCCGATCCTCGACAACGACGAGCTCTCCAAGATCATCCACATCGATGACGAGGGGTCGCTGCCGCATCTGCAGGCCCACGTCGTGCAGGGCCTGTACGACGTCGCCGGCGGGGGAGCGGCCCTGGAGGCCCGCCTGGCGGAGATCAACTCCGAGGTGAGCCGCGCCATCGACGCCGGCGCCCGCATCATCGTGCTGTCGGACCGCGGCGCCGACTCCGGCCGCGCCGCGATCCCGTCGCTGCTGCTGACCGGGGCCGTCCACCACCATCTGATCAGGGAGAAGACCCGCACGCGGGTCGGCCTGGTGATCGAGACGGGCGAGGCCCGCGAGTGCCACCACATGGCGCTGCTGATCGGGTACGGCGCGTCCGCGATCAACCCGTACCTGGCGATCGAGACCGTCGAGGACCTCGTCCGCGGCGGCGTCATCGAGGGCCTGGACACCGGGAAGGCCGTCCGGAACCTGGTGAAGGCGTACGGCAAGGGCGTCCTGAAGGTGATGTCGAAGATGGGCGTGTCGACGGTCGCGTCCTACACCGGCGCGCAGATCTTCGAGGCGATCGGCCTCGGCGAGGACGTCGTGTCCCGCTGCTTCACCGGCACCACGTCCCGGCTCGGCGGCGTCGGGTTCGACGTGCTGGCCCGCGAGGCCGCCGAGCGGCACGCCCGCGCCTACCCGCCGGGCGGCAACGACCTCGCGCACCGCACGCTCGACATCGGCGGCGAGTACCAGTGGCGCCGCGAGGGCGAGCCGCACCTGTTCAACCCGGACACGGTGTTCAAGCTGCAGCACGCCACCCGCACCCGCCGCTACGAGATCTTCAAGGAGTACACCTCCAAGGTCGACTCGCAGGCGGAGAAGCTGATGACGCTCCGCGGCCTGTTCAGGCTGAAGGAGGGCGAGCGGGAACCCGTCCCGCTGGACGAGGTCGAGCCCGTGGCGGAGATCGTGAAGCGGTTCTCCACCGGCGCGATGTCGTACGGGTCGATCTCGGCGGAGGCGCACGAGACCCTCGCGATCGCGATGAACCGGCTGGGCGGCAAGTCCAACACCGGCGAGGGCGGCGAGGACCCGGCGCGCTTCACCCCGGACGAGAACGGCGACCTGCGCCGCAGCGCGATCAAGCAGGTCGCGTCGGGCCGGTTCGGCGTCACGTCCGAGTACCTGACGAACTCCGACGACATCCAGATCAAGATGGCGCAGGGCGCCAAGCCCGGCGAGGGCGGCCAGCTGCCCGGCCACAAGGTGTACCCGTGGATCGCCAAGACGCGGCACTCCACGCCCGGCGTCGGCCTCATCTCGCCGCCGCCGCACCACGACATCTACTCCATCGAGGACCTGGCGCAGCTCATCCACGACCTGAAGAACGCCAACCCGGCGGCGCGCGTGCACGTCAAGCTCGTCGCGGAGGTCGGGGTCGGGACGGTCGCGGCCGGGGTGTCCAAGGCGCACGCCGACGTCGTGCTGATCTCCGGGCACGACGGCGGCACGGGCGCGTCCCCGCTGACGTCGCTGAAGCACGCGGGCGCGCCGTGGGAGCTTGGCCTCGCCGAGACGCAGCAGACGCTGCTGCTGAACGGCCTGCGCGACCGCATCGTCGTCCAGACCGACGGGCAGATGAAGACCGGCCGGGACGTCGTCGTCGCCGCGCTCCTCGGCGCCGAGGAGTACGGCTTCGCGACCGCGCCGCTGGTGGTGTCGGGCTGCATCATGATGCGCGTCTGCCACCTGGACACCTGCCCGGTCGGCGTCGCCACGCAGAACCCCGTCCTGCGGCGGCGGTTCGCCGGGAAGCCGGAGTTCGTCGTCAACTTCTTCGAGTTCATCGCCGAGGAGGTCCGCGAGTACCTGGCGGCGCTCGGGTTCCGGTCGCTGGACGAGGCGATCGGCCACGTCGAGATGATCGACACCCGCGACGCCGTCGAGCACTGGAAGGCGTCCGGCCTGGACCTCGCGCCGATCCTGCACACCCCCGAGGTCCCGGACGGCGCCGCGCTGCACCGCACCACCGTCCAGGACCACGGCCTGGAGAAGGCCCTGGACAACACGCTGATCCAGCTCTCCGAGGGCGCGATCGCGTTCGGCGACACGGTGACGCTGGAGCTGCCGATCCGCAACGTCAACCGGACGGTCGGCACCATGCTCGGCCACGAGATCACCCGCAAGTGGGGCGGCGAGGGCCTGCCCGACGACACGATCGACGTCTCGTTCACCGGCTCGGCGGGCAACTCGTTCGGCGCGTTCGTGCCGCGCGGCATCACGCTGCGGCTGGTCGGCGACGCCAACGACTACGTCGGCAAGGGCCTGTCCGGCGGGCGGCTGACGCTGCGTCCCCCGGCCGACGCCGGGTTCGCGGCCGAGGAGCAGATCATCGGCGGCAACGTCATCCTGTACGGCGCGACGTCCGGCGAGCTGTTCGCCCGCGGGGTCGTCGGCGAGCGGTTCTGCGTCCGCAACTCCGGCGCCACCGCCGTCGTGGAGGGCGTCGGCGACCACGCCTGCGAGTACATGACCGGAGGCCGCGCCCTCATCCTCGGCCGGACCGGACGCAACCTCGCGGCCGGGATGTCCGGCGGCATCGCCTACGTCCTGGACCTGGTGCCCGAGCGCGTCAACGGCGAGATGGTCGACCTGCAGCCGCTCGACCCCACCGACCTGGACCTCGTCCGGACGCTGGTCGAACGGCACCTCGACGAGACCGGCTCCGCCGTCGCCCGCCGCCTGCTGGACGACTGGGACGCCGCGGCCGCCCGCTTCACCAAGATCATGCCGCGCGACTACCGGCGCGTCCTGGACGCCATGGCGAGGGCCGAGGCCGAGGGACGCGACGTGGACGAGGCCGTCATGGCCGCCGCGCAGAGCTGAGAGAGGGGGACTTCCTTCAATGGCCGACCCGAAGGGTTTTCTGACCGTCCGGCGGGAGCTCCCGAAGCGCCGCCCGGTCGACGTGCGGATCCGCAGCTGGTCCGAGGTCTACGAGGACTTCGGCCGCGACCGCCTGGAGAAGCAGGCGAGCCGCTGCATGGACTGCGGCGTCCCGTTCTGCCACCAGGGCTGCCCGCTCGGCAACCTCATCCCCGAGTGGAACGACCTCGTCCACCGCAAGGACTGGCACGAGGCGATCGAGCGGCTGCACGCCACCAACAACTTCCCGGAGTTCACCGGGCGGCTGTGCCCCGCCCCGTGCGAGAGCGCCTGCGTCCTCGGCATCAACCAGGACCCGGTGACGATCAAGCGGATCGAGGTCGAGATCATCGACCGGGCGTTCGCGGAGGGCTGGGTGCGCCCGCAGCCGCCCGCCGTGAAGACCGGCAAGAAGGTCGCGGTCGTCGGCTCGGGGCCCGCCGGTCTCGCCGCCGCACAGCAGCTCACCCGCGCCGGCCACGACGTCACCGTCTACGAGCGCGCCGACCGCATCGGCGGCCTGCTGCGCTACGGCATCCCCGAGTTCAAGATGGAGAAGCGGCACCTCGACCGGCGCCTCGACCAGATGCGCGCCGAGGGGACCGTGTTCAAGACGTCCGTGAACGTGGGCGTCGACGTCACCGCCGACGACCTGCGCGCGGGGCACGACGCCGTCGTCCTCGCTGGCGGCGCCACCGCCTGGCGCGACCTGCCCGTCCCCGGACGCGAGCTGAACGGCGTCTACCAGGCCATGGAGTACCTGCCGCCGTCGAACCGGGCGCAGGAGGGCGACTACGAGGAGTCGCCGATCTCCGCGAAGGGCAAGCACGTCGTGGTCATCGGCGGCGGCGACACCGGCGCCGACTGCGTCGGCACCGCGATCCGGCAGGGCGCCGCGTCCGTCACCCAGCTGGAGATCATGCCGCGGCCGCCGGAGTCCCGCCCGGACGCGCAGCCGTGGCCGACGTACCCGATGCTGTTCAAGATGGAGAGCGCCCACGAGGAGCTCGCCGACCTGGGCGGCGACCGCGTCTACGCCGTGTCCACCACCGAGTTCGCCGGCGACGCGGACGGCAACGTCCGCGCCCTGCGCCTGGTCGAGGTCGGCGGACCGGACACCGGGTTCAAGCCGGTCGAGGGCACTGAGCGGGAGATCCCGGCCGAGCTCGTCACCCTCGCCATGGGCTTCCTCGGCCCGCAGCGCGAGGGCCTGCTCGACCAGCTCGGCGTCCAACTCGACCAGCGCGGCAACGTGGTCCGCGACCGCGACTACAGGACGTCCGTGGACGGCGTGTACGCCGCCGGGGACATGGGCCGCGGCCAGTCCCTGATCGTGTGGGCCATCGCCGAGGGCCGCGCCGCCGCCCACGGCGTCGACGCCTACCTCACCGGCGCCACCGCCCTGCCCTACCC
>NZ_VCKW01000331.1 GCF_005889715.1 Actinomadura soli | reverse complement strand
CCAGGGCGATTTGGTCGGACGCGTCAGAGGTGTATAAGAGACAGGCACGGCACCGCCGGAATCCAGCGCGGCCTCGATGGCGGCGAGCTCCGCGTCCCTGCCGACCATCGGCCAATCCGTCATCGCCGGATCGCTGCCCTTCATCGGCATCTCCGCTCCCGGTAGGAGTTCGTCCCGCGAGCGGTCGTGGCTTCAGGTTCGCACGACCGATTGCGGCGGGAAAGCGAGCGGCCTCGAACGTGGTGATCAACCGCGAGTCGACCGACTGTCAGTCGTGAGTGTGAAGCGGCGCCCAGCGCGAGGCAAGCAGAGCCCGCCCCGCAAGGGATTCCCCTAGCCTTGCGGCACCCGGCCAGGACACTTGAGTTCCTGCCCCGCAGCGGTGATCCCCGCTCAGCGATCACGATCACACCGGCCCTGGCGACGATGAGTCGTCACGGCGATCGTGTCCGCGGCGAGCCGGGTACACCGGCCTCCTCAGGTTTTTGTGACGTGGGCGGTGTGCCAGGTTCGGACGTGGTCGGCGACCTGGGCGGGGGCGTCGCACATGGGGTGATCAAGTCTCGCCACAGCAGGCTGCCCAGGCCCACGTGGACGAGCAGCAGCGCCGGCCCGCTCCCCTGACTGTCGGTCACCGCGACGGGCCCGGCGGAAGTCTTCAGCAGGATGGTTCGCCAGGGCCAAGAATCCCCGGCCGGGTACTCACCGCCGGACATGATCACCCTCCAGGCCGGTTGAGGACCGGTGCTCCGGTCGGCGCGCGAGGGGCCGACAAGGCCGGAGCGAAGAAGGCCACCAGAAGCCGGAGTTGCCACTCGACGTCGTCGGTGCCCAGAACGGTCGGCCGCCCGAGCGGGCCGGCGGTAGCGAACAGGCCGGTGACCACGGCCACGATCAGGTCCAGCCGGAGGTGGATCTCGTCTTCGCCAAGGTCCGGCAGGGCCCGGCGCAGCAACGGCACCAGCCGCGCCGCGACCGGCTCGAACTGCCGGCGCACCAATCCTTCCAGCACCGCACTGGGCTGGGTGTAGGCCCGCCCCAGGAACCGGGCCACCTGCAACTGATCGGCTCGCAGCCGCGCCAGCAGTTCCAGATCCGGCCGAAGGAACGCCTCCAACAGCAGCGTCACCGGGACCACGGACCCATGCGCACGCTCGGCCTCGTCCAGCAGCGCCAGCCGACGCCGGTTGAGCGGCCCGACATAGCGGTCCAGGACTTCCCGCAGCAGCCCGTCCCGGCCGCCGAAGTGGTAGTGGATCGCCGCGACGTTCACCCCGGCCTCCCGGGTGATCGCCCGCAGCGAGGTCGCCTCCTCCCCACCACTGGCGAACAGCCGATGCGCGGTCCCCCCGTCGGCGCGCTCTGCTACGACGGTGGTGGCCTCGGGCGAGCAGGCGTCGACCCGCACCTGAGATTCGCCGGCCTGCCGACAGCACCGGACGCCGCCACACGTGATCACCGGGCATGCGCGACCCGACGTTCTCCGCGCCGACGTAAGCTCGGAGCCCGCCCCAACGCCACACCGCCGGGCGCGGTGCGGGCAGCCACGCACAGCCCGTCGGCAAGGGCGACACCCGGGACGGGATCGAGCAAGCCGAGTTGCCCGCAACCGATGGCCGCCGCAGGCCAAGGTGGCGAATCCGGACAACGTCAGGGAGTGCAGCGGCCCATCGCTCGACCTCGTCGTTGGCGCGCCTGGGCGGGGCCTTTCACCTGAGCAATGCCATACCGAGCCGCCTCTGGGCGACACCTGGGGAGGCCCGCGTCTCCCAATGCGACACCGGCGACCGCGGACACGGCGGCCGGAATCTACCTACTTGCTGCATGTAGGTTTCTCTTCTATCGTGCCGGTCATGCGCGTCAAAGACGTTTACCCGCTCGTGGTCGTCGAGGATCCCGTGGCGGTACGCGACTGGTACGCCCGTCACCTGGGCTTCTCGGCGGCGTTCGACACCGACTGGTTCGTCTACCTGGTCAGCGGCGGCGAACGGCCGTTCGCGCTCGCCTTCATGCGAGACGGCCTGGACTTCCAGCTGCCGCAGTTCCGCACGGCGATGAGCGGTGACGCCCTGGTCATCACAATCGAGGTCGAGGACGTGCGGGCCGCACACGACGAAATCTGCGCGACCGGGGCCCGTCCGGAGGTGTCGCTGCGCGACGAGCCATGGGGGCAACGGCATTTCATGCTGCGCGACCCCGCCGGCGGCTGGGTCGACATCGTCCAGCAGACCGACCCCGATCCGGCGTTCCTCGACCAGGTCGCCGACCGGCAGCCCGGCACCTGACCCCTGTGGCGCGACGAGGCCCCAACGCACAACGCCATGCGCGCAGCCGGGCCGCCCTGCTGCAGGCCGCCAGGACCGCCTTCGCCCGCGAAGGCTTCACCTCCACGCGCACCGGTGACATCGTCAAGGACACCGGTCTGACACGAGGCGCCCTGTACCACCACTTCACCGACAAACTCACGCTGTTCGACGCGGTCGTCGAACAGGTCGCCAAGCAGGTCGCCGATCGCGTCGACGCCGCAGCCCAGCAGGAACCGACCACCCTGAAGGCGCTGCACCGCGGCTGCGAGGAGTGGTTCGACGCGATGACCGACCCGCAACTCCGCCGGATCTACCTCATCGACGGGCCCGCCGTGCTCGGCTGGCGGCGCTGGCGCGAGATCGACAACCTCCACGGCGGCGGGACGCTCCGCACCGGAGTCCAAGCCGTGCTGACCGAGCGCGGCGACCGCGATCTCGACCTCGAACCGCTCCTGGCCCTGCTGTCCGGCGCGCTCAACGAGGCCGCCATATGGCTCGCCGAGTCCGACGACCAGCCGACCGCCCGCCGCCAGCTGCACACCAGCCTGAACGCCCTACTGAACCGACTGTTCCCACCACCCACCTGAACGTTTCCGTCTACACCCCAGAGCGCACCCGGCACCTTCGCGGCCGATGCGAGATCGAGGAGGCCGGCCAGCGCTCAGAGTTCCGGGTCAGGGGCCGTTCCTCGACGTCCGCGGCCTACGGCGATCACGCCGCGCATGGCCACGGACGAATGATGCGACTTCACCAGGTGGAGTCCACGACGCATGACCCGCACCCACGCCTACCAACCAACCTGGGCGCCGATGCGGGACACCCACAGGGCAATGCCCTCGGGCGGCCTCCGGTTGGTTGTAGCGCTCGGAGTACGCGGTCAACCTGCGCAACCCGTTCGCCTTCGGTGACACCCCGCCATGCAAAACCGTCTTCTCCCACACCGAGACCTTCGATTTGGCCGCACTGCTGGCTGTACCGCACCGCCACCAGGTCGACGACCCGGCGGTCATCGCCATACTCAGAGCCTGTGCACTGCGGAGTCGGAGGGCCGATCGACTGCTGACTGGCGCACTTCCCGATGAGTCGAGTGATCGGAGTGAATTGAACGACGAGCTGGAACCGACGCCCGACTGCGATCCGTACCTGCTCGCGCAGCTGCGCGAAGCATTCGGGTGGCTATGGACGACATTGATCTTCACCTTCCGGTGGGTGGCCTCGGCGCGGATCAGATCGAGTTGATGGCGGGCGCCGTCGACCAGCACGACCCAGGTGCGGGCGTGGGTGGGGTCGCGGGCCTCGGCGTGGTCGAAGAGCTGGGCGATCACCTCGTCCGGTTCGGCGAGCACTGATCCGCACAGCCACTTGCGCCGTGCGTGCTGCCCGGGCCGAGGCGGCCGTGCTCCGCGCCGGCCGCCGGGAACGGCGATCACGTCGTGTGGCCGGCGCGGTGCGGGCAACGCGTCGTAGACCACCCCGAGCGTGGCCATGCTCTTGCGGGCCGGTTTCTCCCCGGCGGCCAGCCGGGTGCGGAAAGTGCGGGAGTGCCGGGCGGCCGCCTTGGCCGTGGCCGGGCGCAACGCCTCGGGCCGCATCACGATCCCCTTGCCGTCGGCACTGAGGATCAGCAGTTCCTCGGCGGTCCGCGGAACCGGAGTCCGGGAGGCGTTGAAGGCGTCGATATCGACCGCCGCACCAGCTGTAGGAGCTGCCGTTTGCCGACCACGTTCCCGCACCGCGTGTTGATCGCGGTGCGGGCGGTATCGAAGGAACCGCGCACCGCCTCGACCGCCGCCAGCCTGGCCAGACCGTGCGAGTGCCGCCCCGCCGGCAGCGACAGGTGCTCATCAGCCGGATACAGGTTCGGTGTTCCCGGGGCGCGCCAGGCGAGCGCGTCACGGTCACCGTCCCCAACACCGTGGCTAGCAGCCGGCGATGCCCACTCTCCAGCCGGCGTCGCCTCGCACCGTCGGCTCCGACCACCCCGCCGCTGCGGCGGGCACACTCGGCGGCCTGCCGTTCGCTTTGCGCCCGCAGGTCCAGATGCGCCTGCAGCAACTGCCGCAGCAGCTCCCGCCCCTGCTCGGCCAGCATCTCCTCCAGCCGATCGTGCGGCAAGGACGCGGCCTGCGAGTCGGTGAGCTGTCCGATCAGCCAGTTGAAGGTGTTCTTCGCGGCCACAAAGCAGTCAACTTCTGCGGCATCGTCATAGCGTTCCACCGCGGGTCTTCTTCCCGGCGCGGTTTCGAGCATGGTTGGCACCCTCGAACCTGACCGGGGAAGAGCCCGGCCGCAATCACCCCGCCGGTGACGACTCAATGCCGCCTTCCCCAACCGCCGACCCAACCGCCGGCTCGGCGGCCTGCCCGGCCAACTGGCGGGCCACCGGCTCAGCCAGCGTGAACAGCCCCGGGCCGTCCTCACACGCCCAGCCGCGTTCCACCAGCCTCTTGAGCTTGGACCGCAGGCCCTCTCGTTTGGCCGCCTCGTCGCCAAGCCCCATCGCGGTCGCGATCTGCCCGGCCCGCATCGCCTCGGCCGCGTCAGCCAGAATCTCCACCGCGTCTTGGTACGCGGTCGGCAACACCGACGTCGACGTCCCCTGCCGCCACCGCGGCACCGTCACCACTCCCAGCCGTGACGTCGCCCCGCCGTTCCAGCAGGCTCAACCGATCGTTCCCCGGCTGCGGGTTCCTCGACCACCTGGGCCGCCTCGCCCAGAACCCCGTCCACCGTCTCCCGTGTGATGACAAGCCGCGCCAGCTGGTCTTCCTCGGCTTCCAACAGCCCGTTCAACTCGGCAATCCGCTCCCGGATCTCCTCGATCCGCTGCCGGACCGCGGCCCCCCGCCGCGCCAGTTCCTCAAGCAACGAGCCCATACGACCGCCTCCACCACGCACGGTAGAAGACGACCCGACACACGGCGACCGAACACCCAAAACGCAGCTCAACCAGCCCCTCGATAGGAACCGCACCCATCGCCGAACGCAGAAGAGGTCCTGACCTGTTCATGTGCTCTGACCAAGGAAGCACTGGCAGGGTGTCGGGTCGACTACGCCTCATACCGGCGTCAGCGCTGCGGACTCACGACAACCTGGTGTGCGAGGCAATCAGTGTCAGTGCGGCCTCGAAGACGTTGGATCTCACGCCCGTCTGTGGTCTGGGGCGATGCTGTTTCCGGTTGGTAGCGCCAGCTGTACCGTCAGCCTTCCAGCAAGAGGGATCGACTCAATCGCGGTGCGTGGCGCAAACTGCGTAAGACCGAGGCTGTCAACCAGGAAGTGACATTGGCTGAACGCCGACAACGCTGTCGTAACGCCCACCAGCGCACCCATGGCCGCATGGTGCCATCGACAGCAAGTACATCGCGAAAGACTTCATCGCCTGGCTGGTTGAACGCGACCGATCCCAGTCCCGATCCGCTGACCGGCGACTGCGCCCCTTGCGGAAACAGGCTCTGGAAGAACAGAGAACGAAAGCAGAAGAGCTGGAGAGGGGAACCGAAATGACTTACAGGTCTGTGGGGTATTTTGGCAACTGGGCACAATATCGTCAGGCCGGAGGCAAATTCACACCCGATCAGATCGATCCGTCACTGTTCACGCATGTCATCTTTGCCTTTGGAATGATCGGGTTTGTCAGTTGGAGTGTCGACCCCTCGCCGACACGAGCCGGAGAACAACGCTTTACGGGCGACTACACGATCCAACCCGTGGAATGGAATGATCAGCAGGTCCTGTATCCCGCGATGCAGGGACTGAAGCAGAAGAACCCCAGCCTGAAAACGCTGCTGGCGATCGGCGGCTGGAGCTTCAACTCGTGCGACGACACACCCCAGTCGGCCGGGACGGAACACCCCTACGGTCCTTTCACCTGCAAGCTGTTCAGCACGATGGCAGCCAACCCGGACGGCAGGGCGCAGTTCATCAATTCTGCGATCGACTATGCCGGACGTTACGGTTTCGATGGTATTGACATCGACTGGGAATACCCGGGGGACCCTCAACGCGGCGGTCAAGACGCCGACTACGACAACTATCTTGCGCTACTGAGTGAATTTCGCCAGGCGGCCGGGCAGGATTTCATCATCACGATGGCCTCCGCCGCCGTCCCCAAAGGCAGCAGAACTGGCGACGCATTCTTCCAATGGTTGGCTCAATGCGCCCCGTTCCTGGACTGGTTCAACGTCATGTCATACGACTACCATGGGGCATTTGACGATCCGCAGACCGGAACGGGCGCCAACGCGCCCCTCCTGCAGGACTCTTCACCCGGCGGAAATTTTGATGTCAAGGACACGGTGGAATCCTACCTCAAAGCAAGCATTCCCAAAGACAAGATCGTGCTGGGGATGCCCACCTACGGACGGACCTATGTTGTCACACAGGCCGCCGACGGCTACGGAAAGCCATTCAGCAGCGCAGGGCCGGCCGGGCCGGCCACCGCCACTCCCGGCATTCTCGCCTACTACGAGATCCTCGACAAGATTGAGAGCGGGGAACTTGACGTTCAGCGGTGGGACGAACCGACCCTGACTCCCTACGCCTACAGCACCGAGACCGGCCTGTTCGTCAGCTACGACGATGAAAAATCGCTCGGCTACAAGGTCAGTTACGTGATCAAAATGGGGTTGGGCGGAACAATGACATGGGCGATCGACCTG
The DNA here is from genome assembly GCF_005889715.1 of Actinomadura soli. Taxonomy (GTDB): domain Bacteria; phylum Actinomycetota; class Actinomycetes; order Streptosporangiales; family Streptosporangiaceae; genus Spirillospora; species Spirillospora soli. Next base: position 591 of record NZ_VCKW01000331.1, on the reverse strand, counting down.
GACAAGTTCTAGCACCCCCCTTTTTGCATCGCGCGGGTCAAGCTGGTTCAGTTCCGTCTCTCCCTCATCGCGGCAATCAGAGATTGCGAGGTATGACCATGACTGACGCCACGAGCAGTTTTCCGTTGCACACTGCAATCAAGCGAATCCTGGATGATCCAGGCTCAAGGCCGACGCTACCGGGCGTTGACGAGGGCTCGCCCGTCGGAGATCAGAACTTCGGTGACGCCGCCCGCTACGACACCGGCATATCCCCAGCCGTCGCCCTGAATGCCGGGAACGTGCTTGTGGAGGTGCACCGGTCCCAGAGTGTCAGCACCCTCTGGTATCACGTCGGCAGGGTCAACGGCGACACGATCGACTGGGGCGGAAGCATCGAGTACGACCAAGGAATCACCCCCTCCGTCGCCATCACCGACCACGGGCTGGTCGTGGAAGTACACCAGTCACAAGGCGCCAACACGCTCTGGTATCACGTCGGCAGGGTCAACGGCGACACGATCGACTGGGGCGGAAGCATCGAGTACGACCAAGGAATTACCCCCTCCGTCGCCATCACCGACCACGGGCTGGTCGTGGAAGTACACCAGT
>NZ_VCKW01000330.1 GCF_005889715.1 Actinomadura soli | reverse complement strand
GGGTTGGGCGGGGCGCCAGGCGCGTGCCCAGAAGCGTTCGACCGCCGCGCTCTCGGCGGCGCTGGGGTAGGGGTTCTCGCAGCGTCCACCGGCCATCACCTTCTCGCAGTTCCCGATGTCCGACGGGTGCTGGAGGCTGAGGATGTGCCCGAACTCGTGGACGATCACGCGCAGCGGCGCCGCGCCGGACTGCTGGATCTGGTTGCGGTAGAAGTAGATCTGCCCGCGCGTGCAGCCGACGCAGCTGGCCGTCCCGGGGGCCGATCCGTTCTGGGCGGTGGTCACGGTGATGCCGGCCGGTCCTTTCACCAGCCGGACGCTCGTGACGCGGGTGTTCCAGATCTCGGCGGCCTCGTCGACCAGGGTGCTGAGCTCGGCCGCCCGTGTCGAGTCGTAGTAGATCGTCGTCTGCGCGGCCGCCCGTCGCGGGGCCGCCGTGGCGCTGGGAGCACCGACCAGTACGAGCGCGACAATGCCGCCGAGAACAGCGGCGATCAATCTGGTTGGGAACAACTCCGGCTCCTTCTCGTAGGTTGCATGAACCGGTTGCCCCCGTGCTGCCGGTGTTTCGTGGAACCGACGTTTTGGAGGGTAGCCTTATAAAGACTCGCAATGCACATATCAAATGCCCATACCATTACTTGAATGGCATTACTTGCCGTGACCGCGCGGGCCCGCTTGGCTGATGGAGCCGAAGAACGTCCCGCGAAGATGATCACGAAGATCGGCGCGGTACGGGGTCGTCGTGATGCAGACTTGAAGAATCCTCAAGTGGTCGCGCGGCTCCGATCAGGCGGGAGAGCCATGAAGGTCGTCATCGTGGGCGCGGGAATCGGCGGGCTGATCACGGCACTGCGGCTGCACCACAGGGGCATCGACTGCGAGATCTATGAGCGGAGCGAGCAGATCCGCGAGCTGGGCGTCGGGGTCAATATGCTGCCGAACGCGGTCAGAGAACTGGCCGTGGTGGGGCTCCTCGACCGGCTTGGGGGCGCGGGAGTCCAGGCCCGCGAGCTGATCTACGCCCATCGGCTGGGGCAGGAGATCATGCGCAGGCCCTGCGGGCGCTATGCGGGGTTCGACTATCCGCAGATCAGCGTGCATCGCGGCCGCCTTCAGGGCGTGCTGCTGGAGGCGGTGCGCGAGCGGCTCGGCCCGGACGCCGTGCGGACGGGGCATCGGCTGACCGGCTTCGAGCAGGACGCCGAGAGCGTCCGCGCCCACTTCACCGGCCGCAGCGGTGAAACGCGGGCGTCCGCGCACGGTGATGTGCTGGTGGGGGCCGACGGCATCCACTCGACGGTCCGGTCCATCCTCTTTCCGGACGAGGGGCCGCCGCGCTGGAACGGCGTGATGATGTGGCGGGGAGCCACCGACTGGCCGGAGTTCGGCACCGGCGCCTCCGTGGTGATCGCCGATGGCACCGACGCCAAGCTGGTCGTCTACCCCATCGCGGCGGGAGAGCGTCCGGGCACGCGGCTCACCAACTGGGCGATCTGCCTGCGGACCGGGCGGCCGGGCGACCCCGCGCCCCAGCGCCAGGACTGGTCCCGCCGCGCCCCCGGCGGCTTCACCCGCCTGGCGGACGTGATCGACCCCGCGGCGCTGGAGGCCATCGTCAACGGCTACGCCCACGTCTCGGGGTCCGCCAGGGAGCAGGTGAACCGGCACGCGGGCGGCCCCGCCGTCCCGCAGGACGCCTCCGATTGATCGGTGCGGCTCGGCGGGAGCGCCGCCGATGCCGATCTCGTTGCCCTCGGGCATACGGACCAGCGCACGACGGGGTCCCGCCGAGGCGGTCAGACCGGGGCCTCGCGGGCGGGACGGCTCCGCCCGCCGACCGGGAACGCGCGCCTGGCCAGTTCGTCGTACGGGTGTCCGGCGGCGTCGGCGTCGCCGCGGCCGGCGAGGGTGCCCGCCCAGGCGCACAGGAACCCGAACGGCACCGACACCAGCGCCGGGACGGTCAGCGGGAACAGGTGCGCGTCGCCCATCACATCGGGTCCGGCCAGCACCAGGCCGATGGACGACACCAGCCCGCCGATCAGGCCCGCGACCGCGCCCGTCCGGTTGAAGTGCCGCCAGTAGATCGTCAGGACCAGGACCGGCATCGTCGTGCTCGCGGCGACGGCGAAGGCCACGTTGCCGAGGAAGGCGATGTTGAGTGTCTTGGCCCAGAGGGCGATCAAGATGGCGACGACCGCGATCCCGGCCCCGGCGAACCGTCCGACCAGGAGCTGGCGCTGCGGCGAGACCTCCCCGCGCTTGAGCGCGACGGTGTAGAGGTCATGGGCGATCGCGCCGGACGTGGCGATCGCCAGGCCCGCGAGCACCGCCAGGATCGTCACCATCACGACCGCGGCGACGATCGAGAACAGCAGGTTGCCGCCGACGGCCTCGGCGAGCCGGGGCGCGGCGAGGTTGCCGGCCTTGTTGTCGGCCACGATGGCCGCCTTGCCCACCTGGTCGAGGGCCGCGTACCCGAAGATCGGCAGCGCGGCGAAGAAACCGGCGAAGATCCACATCGCGACCTGGGCGGAGTCGCGGGCCGCCCGGTCGTCGCGGACGGTGAGGAACCGCACCATCACGTGCGGCAGGCCCATCATGCCGAGCACCAGGCCCATCGTCAGCGACACCGTGTCCAGCGACGCGGTGAGGCCGCCCTGATGCGGTGCGATGACCCCGTCGCCGAAGCGGGCGGCGGCGTCCCGCATGGGTCCGAGCGGATTGCCGCCGTAGTCGGCCGTCACGAGCACCAGCAGGGCCAGCGCGGTGACGATCAGCACGGCCGCCTTGAACACCTGGATGTACGTCGTGCCGACCATCCCGCCGAGGATCGTGTAGACGGTCATCAGCCCGCCGATGACGATCACCGCGACCGGGAAGTCGACACCGAGCAGGAGCTGCGCGAGCAGGCCCGCCCCGACGAACTGGATCACCATGTAGATGACGCTGATCGCCAGGCTCGCCACCGCCATCGAGGCGCGCAGCCCGCGGCCGTCGAAGCGCGCCGCCACCGCGTCGGCGAGGGTGTACCGGCCGAGGTTGCGCAGCGGCTCGGCGATCACGAGCATCATCAGCAGGTACGCGGCGGGAACGCCCACGGCCAGGTAGAAGCCCTCGAATCCGGTCAGCGCCACCGCGCCGGTGATGCCGAGGAAGGACGCGGCGGAGAGCTGGTCCCCGGCGAGGGCCAGCCCGTTCTGCAGGCCGCCGATCCGCCCGCCCGCGACGTAGTGCTCGGCGGTGCTCTTGTTCCGCCGGGACGCGTAGGTCGTCAGCGCCAGCGTGACCGCGATCAGCGCCGTGACGATGGCGACGGCCGTGCCGTTCACCGTGGGCCCCCGTCCTCGATCCGGGACGTCCAGCGGCGGTAGGCGACCGCGCCGAGCAGGGGCAGCAGGATCACGGCGAGCCCGGCGGCGTAACCGGCCCCCGCCCCGTCCGCGACGCCGCCGAGGACGCCGGTGAACGAGGCCAGGATCGGGAACGCCATGAAGACGGTGAAGGTGATCGCCGCGGCGCCGAGCACGACACGCTTGTGCCGTTGGACCATGGCGTCATGTTCGTTCTCAGGTCGGGTGGGGTCCGGTCCGCTCTGCGGGGGTTCGGGAGTACGGGTCATCCGGATGCGCCTCCTCGTAAGCGCGCCTTGCTGGGAGCTCCGTATATGAGAACAGATACGAAGTCGTAGAGGAACCCCTGTGGTCGCGATGCGTGCCGCGAACGTTACACACAGGCGGCAGCGCTCCGCGCCTGAGCTGCTACGACTTCGTCCAGCCGAGGCGTGGTCCGGCGATGTTTCGCTCGGAGCACGGGGGGACACTCCTCCGGAACGGCACCGGGTCCCAACGAGCGCGGACGGGGACGCGCCCGGCCCGGCCCGCACGGGGGGAAGTGCGATGAGAGTCATGCTCAGGGCTCACCTGGACGTCAAGGTCGCGAACGAGGCGCTCTCCAGCGGCAGGCTGCCGCAGATCATGGAGTCGTTGATGTCACGGCTCAATCCCGAGGCCGCCTATTTCGGCCCCAGCGAGGGCGTGCGCTGCTGCAGCTTCGTCTTCGACATGCAGGACAGCTCGTTGCTGCCGACCATCGTGGAGCCGCTCTTCCAGGAGCTGGGCGCGAAGATCGAGATCCAGCCGGTGATGAACGCGGATGACCTGCGCAAGGGCCTCGCCGCCTTGCAGCAGGGCTGACCGGCCGGGCCGGGCCGGTCAGGGCCGGAGCGGTCTGGGCGCCCGGCCGGCGTCAGGGAGTGATGATGCCGGGCAGCCGGGTCTGGAAGTCCAGGACGCCCACCCAGGTGGGACGCAGCGCGATGCGGGCCATGCGCGTCTCGGGGTGCTCGGCCCCGGCCACATAGCCCGCGCCGCCCTCCTCGCCCAGGAAGCGGCGGGCCGCCTGCGCCTGTTCGGGCACCATCCCGTCCACCTCGGTGATCGACACGCGGCCGCGCAGGAGGAGGACCTCCGGGGGCTGCGGCTCGGTGTCGATCGTGACCGCGATGTCGGGACGTTCCCGCAGCGCCTTCAGGCGGTGCGCCGGACGCAGTATGCCCATCGGGGGGCAGTAGAAGTACGTCGCCATCACCAGTTCGTCGCCCGTCCAGGTGAACCACGTCGACATCACGCGGGGCGTCCCGTCGATCGCGGTGTAGGCGACGCGGGCCGGGATCGTCGAACGCAGCAGGCGCTGCGCGATATCGGTCTGGAGCAGGCGCACGTCGCCCTGCGGAAAGTCCATGAGCATCTCCTCAGTCGGTACGAAGTGCTGACTCGCGCGGCCGCGCGAACTCATCGCCGACGCCCCTGGAGAGTCGTTTGCCCTGCTGAACGCCGCTGCGCGAGGCCACGGATATGCGCGTCGGTGGGGTCGGGCTGAGAATGGGCCTTCAGCCGGCGACCTGATGCCGCCGCCTCGGCATGGACGTGGCACGCCACACGAGGACGAGCGCACGCCGCGCACGCTCACCTTCGACGGGGAGGCGGTGGAGCGCGGCGCCGAAGGCACCGTTCCTTGTACTCCAAGGGATTTCGGGCGACGGTGAAACAAGGCGAGCCGCCGTTGATCCCCGTCCGGTCGGCGGTGGCCGCGTCCCTGGTCGGCGTCGCCGGAGCCGAGTCGCTCAGCAACGGCTCACGCCCCGTCCCGGTCCCAGCCATTGGAAACGGGACGCACTGAGTCAGGCGAGGCGGATCAGCCGGCGGCGACGGCGCTGAGGCGTTCCTCGCGGAGGCGGCCGGCCCAGGAGTCGTCCAGCGGCTGGAGGTCGCGGCCGACCGCCCAGCGCAGGAGCAGGTCGGCGAGGCCCGGGTTCCGGACGAGCGCGGGCCCGTGCATGTAGGTGCCGAGCACGCGCCCGCTGTAGGCGCCCTCGAAACCGTCGCCGTTCCCGATCCCGTGCACGACCCTCGCGAACGGGCGCGCGTTCTGGCCGAGCTGCGTCACGCCCTGGTGGTTCTCGAAACCGGTGATGCGCGGCACGTTCAGCTCGCCCGCGACATCGCCGACGATCTCGCCGACGGCGCGCTGCTCGCCGCGCCCGGAGCGGATGTCGAGGAGGCCGAGGCCCGCGACGGGCTGGCCCTCCTCGCCGCCGAACTCGTGGCCGAGAAGCTGGTAGCCCGCGCAGACCCCGAAGACGACCGCGCCGGACTGGACGGCCCGCGCGAGGCCGCCGTCGCCCGCGAGGCGCTGCGCCGCGAGGATCTGCGGGCGGTCCTCGCCGCCGCCGAGCAGGTAGATGTCGCCGTCGGCGGGGACGGGCTCGTCCGAGCGGAGGTTGACCGTCTCGGTCGGGATGCCGCGCAGGGCGGCGCGGCGCTCCAGGACGATCGTGTTCCCCTGGTCGCCGTAGGTGCTGAGCAGGTCCGGGTAGATCCAGACGATCTTGATGCGGTCAGAGGACACGGCCGTACCTCGTTCGGATGGACTGGAAGGCGGTGTAGTTGGCGATCACGTCGAGGTGCCCCGGCGGTACGGCCATGACCGCCTGGTCGATGTCGTCCACCACGGTGAACGAGACCTCGGCGGCCTCCAGCCGGGCGGCGAGGTCGACGCGGCGCTCGCCGGCGACCCAGACGGGACGGCCCCGGAGGATGCGGTAGTCGACGTCCCAGAGCCAGGACGTGTCGCGGCCGTCCGGGCCCTGCGCGTTGATGGACAGCGCGACGGGGCCGGGCGCCGGCTGCAGGACGTCGAACGCCTCCAGCCACCCGGCCGGGTTCTTCGACAGCAGCAGCCGGATCGACCGGCCCTCGTGCTCGACCGTGGTGTAGCGGCCCGCGACGGACGTGACCTGCGACAGCAGCGGCAGCGCCTGCTCGGGCGGGACGCCGAACTGCGCGACGACCGCGAGCGCGACCAGGGCGTTGGAGCGGTTCGCGCGGCCGGGAAGGGACAGGTCGGTGAGCCCGAACGTCCGGCCGTCCGGCGCGGTGACGAGGTCGCCCTGCAACGTCCAGTCGGGACGGGGGCGGCGGAAGTGGCACTGGCGGCAGGCCCAGTCGCTGTCCTCGTCGGTGTCCTGCCGGTCGAGGGGGCCGCCGCATTCGGGGCAGCACCAGGAGTCCTCGCGCCAGTGCTGACCGGCCGCGACCCACGTGACGCTCTTCGCGGTGGACGCGCCCCAGGTGACGAGCGGGTCGTCGCAGTTCGCGATGACGTGGCTCTGCGGGGACGCCTCCAGCGCGCGGCGCCACTTGCCGGCCAGCAGCCAGATCTCGGCGGCACGGTCCATCTGGTCGCGGCTGAGGTTCATCAGCGCGACGATGTTGGCCCCCGTCTCCCGCAGGACCATCGGGACGTACTTCTCGTCGCACTCCAGCACGCCGTAGCGGGCCGTCGGCGCCGCCGCGAGCGCGGACACGTGGCCGGTCGGCATGTTCGCGCCGAAGGCGTTGGTGGCGACCTCCCCGAGCGGCGTCATCGCCGAGGTGATCAGCCGGGTCGTCGTCGTCTTGCCGTTGGTGGCGCTGACGAGGACGAGCTTGCGGTCCTTGGCGAGCCTGGTCAGCAGCTCCGGGTCGAGGCGGAGGCCGACCCGTCCGCCGATCACCGAGCCGTCCCCGCGGCCCGCCATTCGGGACATCTTGGCGGCCGTACGACCGAGCGCGACGGCCAGCTGCGAACGCAGCGGAAGATCGCTCATGGACTCCGTCTTCTCTGGATGCGCCGGGAAACCGCTCCGAGCCTAGCCGCTGCGCGCACCGCTGAGGGCTCGCCGGTCGGGTTACGCAACATCCCCGATCGGAGGCGTGCATGATGTGACCATCATCACAGGGAGCCCGGTAAACCGATCCGGACAATCTTGACCTGTGCCGACATGTCGTGATTCGGTGCGTCCTCCGAGGGCGGTGCGCCAGATTCCCAACCACGCGTCCGAGAACGGCGCCACCCACTACTTTTGTCGGGAGCCCTGCTGGTTCGCGGGGAGGCGGCGCCCGCCGGGACGGCGGGTCCGATCGCAGGCGTGGGCAAAGCGGCTATAAGGCGAGGTCTGAGCGATGCAGTGTCCGACGTGCGGTAGTGACACGCCCGGGACGCTCGGCAAGTGTTCACACTGCGAGGCGCCGATCGACGTGTACTCGGTAGGGCCCGTCGCCCCCCTATCGGCC
>NZ_VCKW01000032.1 GCF_005889715.1 Actinomadura soli | reverse complement strand
GGCCGGACTCCTCGTCCGGCGGATCGCCCTCCCCGGCGACCGGGGGCGCGTTCAGGTCATCGCCGGACGAGGAGTCCGGCCTGTCGGACCGAGCGGGTGATTCGGCCATGGCACTCCCGATGGATGGTTCGGCTGCCGGGTCAGCCCGCGGGCAGCGCGGTCAGCTGCGACTCCAGGCGCCTGATGTCCGCCTCGGCCTGCGCGAGCCGGTCCCGGTTCTTGGCGACGACCGCCTCCGGCGCCTTCGCCATGAACGCCTCGTTGCCGAGCTTCCGGCCGACCTGCTCCACCTCCTTGCGGGCGGCGGCGAGGTCCTTCTCCAGCCGCCTGCGCTCGGCGGCGACGTCGATCGCGCCCGCCGTGTCGAGCCGGACGACCACGTCCTCGACGGGCAGCGACGCGGTCGCCGCGAAGCCCTCACCCGGCTCGGTGAGGCGCAGGAGCGCGCGGACGCCCTCCTCGTGCGCCGCGAGCGGCGAGCCGCTCCACTCCAGCGCCGCCGCGACCTTCTGGCCCGGCTTGAGACCCTGGTCGGCGCGGAACCGCCGGACCTCCGTGACAAGCCGCTGCAGCGACTCGACGAGCGCCTCGGCGTCCTTGTCGGCCCGTCCGGGCTCGGCGGACGGCCACGGCGCGGTGACGATCGTCTCGCCGCCGGAGGTGGGTTCGGACGGTGTCATGCATAGAGCCGTCCACAGCTCCTCGGTCACGAAGGGGATCACCGGGTGCAGCAGCCGCAGCAGCTTGTCGAGCACCTCGCCGAGCACGCGGCGCGTCGCCTCGGCCCGGTCGTCGGCCAGCTGGACCTTGGCCAGCTCGACGTACCAGTCGCAGACCTCGTCCCACGCGAAGTGGTAGAGCGCCTCGCACGCCTTCGCGAAGTCGTAGGACTCCAGGTGGACGTCCACCTCGGCGATGACCGTCTGGAGGCGGGACAGGACCCAGGCGTCCACGGTCGTCACTTTCTCGGGCATCTCGCCGCGGACGTGCGCGCCGTTGATGAGCGCGAACCGCGTCGCGTTCCACAGCTTGTTGCAGAAGTTGCGCGACCCCTGCGCCCACTGCTCCGCCACCGGGACGTCGCCGCCCGGGTTCGCGCCGCGCAGCAGCGTGAACCGGGTCGCGTCCGCGCCGTACTCGTCGATCCAGTCGAGCGGGTCGATGACGTTCCCGAACGACTTGGACATCTTCTTGCCGTACTGGTCGCGGACCATCCCGTGCAGGGCGATCGTGTCGAACGGCTGGACGCCGTCCATCGCATACAGCCCGAACATCATCATCCTGGCGACCCAGAAGAACAGGATGTCGTACCCGGTGACCAGCACGGACGTCGGGTAGAACCGCTTCAGGTCGTCGGTCTCGTCGGGCCAGCCGAGCGTGGAGAACGGCCACAGCGCCGAGGAGAACCAGGTGTCGAGGACGTCGGTGTCCTGCGTCCAGCCGGCGGGCGGCTCCTCGTCCGGGCCCGGGCAGACGACCTCGCCGTCCGGCCCGTACCAGACGGGGATGCGGTGCCCCCACCACAGCTGCCGGCTGATGCACCAGTCGTGCATGTTGTCGACCCACTCGAAGTAGCGGGCCGCCATCTCCGGCGGGTGGATCTTGACCCGGCCGTCGCGGACGGCGTCGCCCGCCTCCCGCGCCAGCGACTCGACCTTCACGAACCACTGCAGCGACACGCGCGGCTCGACGACCGTGGCGCAGCGCTGGCAGTGGCCGACCGAGTGCTTGTACGGGCGGACCTCCTTGACGATCCGGCCCTGCTCGCGCAGCGCGGCCACGACCGCCGGGCGCGCCTCGAACCGGTCGAGGCCCTCGAACGGCCCGGACGCGGTGACGACGCCGCGCTCGTCCATGACCGGCAGGGACGCCAGCGCGTGGCGCCGCCCGATCTCGAAGTCGTTCGGGTCGTGCGCCGGGGTCACCTTCACGGCGCCCGTTCCGAACTCGGGGTCGACGTGCTCGTCGGCCACGACGGGGATACGGCGGCCGGTCAGCGGAAGCTCGATCTCCCGGCCGACCATGTGCGCGTACCGGGGGTCCCCCGGATGGACGGCGACGGCGGCGTCGCCGAGCATCGTCTCCGCCCGCGTCGTCGCGACGACGATCGCGTCGTCACCCTCCTGGTCGTCCGACCCGTAGCGGATGGAGACCAGCTCGCCGTCGACGTCCTCGTGCTCGACCTCGATGTCGGACAGGGCCGTCAGGCAGCGCGGGCACCAGTTGATGATGCGCTCCGCGCGGTGGATGAGCCCGTCGTCGAACAGCCGCTTGAAGATCGTCCGGACGGCCCTGGCACGGTCGTCGTCCATCGTGAACGCCTCGCGCGTCCAGTCGACGCCGTCGCCGAGGCGCCGCATCTGGCCGAGGATCCGGCCGCCGGACTCCGCCTTCCACTGCCACACCCGCTCGACGAACGCCTCGCGTCCGAGGTCGTGCCGCGACAGGCCCTCCTTGGCCAGCTCGCGCTCCACCACGTTCTGGGTGGCGATGCCCGCGTGGTCCATGCCGGGCACCCAGACCGTCGCGTGCCCCTGCATGCGGCGCCGCCGGACGAGGGTGTCCTGGATGGAGTGGTCGAGCGCGTGCCCCATGTGCAGCGAGCCGGTGACGTTCGGCGGCGGGATCACGATCGAGAACGGGGGGCCGTCCTGCCCCGCGGTGAACAGCCCCGCCGATACCCACCGGTCGTAGAGGCGGCCTTCCACGTCCGCCGGTCGGTACTGGGTGGGCAGGTCGACGTCTGCGGCGGCCCCCTGGCCGCGCTGAGTGCTGGGCTGTGTCACGGCTGACGATTCTACGGGGACCGGGGAGGCGGCCGGCCCGTGGCCGCAGGGCGTTTCCCGCCGCGGTCGGGACACAGGTCACCTGACACCGGGTCGCCCCGCCGGAAAGGGTTGCGGGGAACACCCGAAACGGCGAGGCGAAAGGAGGGACGGGATGCGAACGGTACTGGCACGTGCAGCCGTGCTGGCCGGCGCGTTCACCGCGGGGGCCGTGGCGGCGCGTGCCGCGACCATCCCGCACCTCCGTCGCCTCACCGCCGACCTGCAGCGTTCGCGGGAGCGGATCCTCGCCAGCCGCGAGGAGGAGCGCCGCCGGCTGCGGCACGACCTGCACGACGGGCTCGGGCCGACGCTCGCCAGCCTCGCCATGTCGCTGGACGCGGCGCGCATCACGCTCGCCTGCGAACCGGAACGTGCCGATCCGCTGCTCGCCGACGTCCGGGACCGGCTGGCGACGACCGTCGGCGAGATCCGCGACCTGGCGCACGGGCTGCGCCCGCCCGCCCTCGACGACCTCGGGCTCGTCGCGGCCATCGAGTCGTTCGCCGAGGGCTGCTGCGAACGGGTGGACGTCCGCTTCGACGGCCAGCACCTGGAGCTGCCCGCGGCCGTGGAGGTCGCGGCGTACCGCATCGCCCAGGAGGCGCTGACGAACGTCCGGCTGCACGCGCCCGAGAGCACCACGACGGTCCGGCTGACGCGGGACGCCGAGCTGCACCTGATGGTGGCCGACACCGGCCCCGGCCTGCCCGACTCGTCCCGCAACGGCGGCCAGGCGAGGCGGCGCGGCATGGCGGCGATGAAGGAGTGGGCCGCGGAGATCGGCGGCAGCTGCGCGATCACGTCGCGGAACGGCGGCGGGACCGTCGTCACCGCCCATCTCCCGCTCGCCGCCGCGGCGGCGGCCGCCGGGTACCATCGTCCTTCCATGGGAAGGGGCGGGGCGTAGATGTCGGAGACGATCCGGGTCCTCATCACCGACGACCACCCGGTGTTCAGGCAGGGCCTGAAGGGCCTGCTGCAGGCGCTGGGCGTGGACGTCGTCGGCGAGGCGGAGAACGGGCCGGACGCGGTCCGGCTGGCCGCGGAGCTGCAGCCGGACGTCGTCGTCATGGACCTGCACATGCCCGGCGGCAACGGCATCGAGGCCACCCGCACCATCACCCGGACGAGCCCGCGCATCGGCGTGCTGGTGCTGACGATGTTCCGCGACGACGACTCCGTCTTCGCGGCGATGCGCGCCGGCGCCCGCGGCTACCTGCTGAAGGAGTCCGGCGCCGAGGAGATCGCCCGCGCGGTCCGGGCCGTCGCGGCCGGGGAGGCCATCTACGGCCCCGAGATCGCCCGCCGCGTGCTCACGTACTTCACCGACATGCCCGACCCGCGCCGCGCCGCGTTCCCCGAGCTCACCGAGCGGGAGCGGGAGGTCCTGGGGCTGATCGCGCAGGGCCGCAGCAACGCCGACATCGCCGGGACGCTGTTCCTCAGCCAGAAAACGGTCCGCAACCACGTCTCGAACATCTTCATGAAGCTCCACGTCGCCGACCGCGCCCAGGCTATCGTCGTGGCCCGCGAAGCCGGTCTCGGCGAATCCACCACGCGCCACTGACCCGCCGCTGAACGCCGAACGCCCCCGACCTTAGGGCCGGGGGCGTTCCAGCGTCTGCTAAGCCGACTTCTCCCGTGGCTCGCGCTTCGGGCGGTCGCGCGGGACGAGGGTCGGGTTGACGTGCTCCAGGACGGCCTCGCGGGTGATGACCACGCGCGCGACGTCCTGGCGGCTCGGCACCTCGTACATCACCGACAGCAGGACCTCCTCCATGATGGCGCGGAGGCCGCGGGCGCCCGTGCCGCGCAGGATGGCCTGGTCTGCGATGGCCTCCAGCGCGTCGTCGGTGAACTCCAGGTCGACGCCGTCGAGCTCGAAGAGGCGGTGGTACTGGCGGACCAGCGCGTTCTTCGGCTCGGTGAGGATGTTGATGAGGGCCTCGCGGTCGAGGTTGTGCACCGACGTCATGATCGGGAGCCGGCCGATGAACTCGGGGATCATGCCGAACTTCAGCAGGTCCTCCGGCATGACGTCGCCGAGCACGGCGGACGACTCGTCGAAGTCGGACTTGGAGCGGATCTGGGCGCCGAAGCCCATGCCCTGCTTCCCGACCCGCGACTCGACGATCTTCTCCAGGCCGGCGAACGCGCCGCCGCAGATGAACAGCACGTTGGTGGTGTCGATCTGGATGAACTCCTGGTGCGGGTGCTTGCGTCCGCCCTGCGGCGGGACGCTCGCGGTGGTGCCCTCCAGGATCTTCAGCAGCGCCTGCTGGACGCCCTCGCCCGACACGTCCCGGGTGATCGACGGGTTCTCGCTCTTGCGGGCGACCTTGTCGACCTCGTCGATGTAGATGATCCCGGTCTCGGCCTTCTTGACGTCGTAGTCGGCCGCCTGGATGAGCTTGAGGAGGATGTTCTCGACGTCCTCCCCGACGTATCCGGCCTCCGTCAGCGCCGTGGCGTCCGCGATCGCGAACGGGACGTTGAGGAGTTTGGCGAGAGTCTGCGCGAGCAGCGTCTTACCGGATCCCGTCGGGCCGAGCAGCAGGATGTTCGACTTGCCGATCTCGACCGGGTCCTCCCGGCCGGTGTCGCCCGACTGGATCCGCTTGTAGTGGTTGTAGACGGCGACGGACAGCGCCTTCTTCGCCGTGTCCTGCCCGATCACGTAGGAGTCGAGGAACTCGTAGATCTCCCGCGGTTTGGGCAGGTTGTCCCACTTGAGGTCGGAGGTCTCGGAGAGCTCCTCCTCGATGATCTCGTTGCAGAGATCGATGCACTCGTCGCAGATGTACACGCCCGGACCCGCGATGAGCTTTTTGACCTGCTTCTGGCTCTTTCCGCAGAACGAGCACTTCAGCAGGTCACCGCCGTCGCCGATGCGTGCCACCCAACTGTCTCCTTTTCGTGGGGCCGACCGCCATGCAGTTTGCGGCGCAGCTCGGTTGCGTCCCGAGGGCTCTCGACGTTGGTTTCGACGTTACCGCCTCCAACGGACTTGGGAAGCCCCTCGCCCGGAAGTGTGACGACCGGGCTTGGGGGTCTCCCTCGTCCTCGTGCCGTCTCAGGACGACACTACCTCGGCCTTGCGCTTCCTGCTGGCGAAGACGTCGTCGATGAGACCGTAGTCCTTCGCCTCGTCCGCCGTGAGGATCTTGTCGCGCTCGATGTCGCGGCGGACCTGCTCGATGGTCTTGCCGCTGTGCTCGGCCAGGATCGTCTCCAGCAGCTCCCGGATCCGCATGATCTCGCGCGCCTGGATCTCGATGTCGCTGGACTGGCCGTAGGTGCCCTCGGTCGCGGGCTGGTGGATCAGCATCCGCGCGTTGGGCAGCGCGGCGCGCTTGCCCGGCGTCCCGGCGGCGAGCAGCACCGCCGCGGCGGACGCGGCCTGGCCGATGCAGACCGTCTGGATGTCCGGCTTGACGAACTGCATCGTGTCGTAGATCGCCGTCATGGCGGTGAACGACCCGCCCGGCGAGTTGATGTAGATGCTGATGTCGCGGTCGGGGTCGATCGACTCCAGCGTGATCAGCTGGGCCATCACGTCGTTGGCGGACGCGTCGTCGATCTGGATCCCGAGGAAGATGATCCGCTCCTCGAACAGCTTGTTGTACGGGTTCATCTCCTTGACCCCGTACGTGGTGCGCTCGACGAACGACGGAATGATGTACCGGCTCTCGACCGGCGCGGGGGATCCGCCCGGCTGGACGCCCGGGACCAGATCGGTGAAGCCGGGTCGGATGAGGTCGCTCACTGTGTGCCTCCGATTAATGATCAGGTCGGGTCGTCAGGAGACCGTGCCCTGGGAGGGCACCTGGGTGGCGCTGAGCACCACGTGGTCCACCAGCCCGTAGTCCTTGGCCTCGTCGGCGGTGAACCAGCGGTCGCGGTCGGAGTCGCGCTCGATCTGGTCGAGCTCCTGGCCGGTGTGCTCGGCGATCTTCTCGGCGAGCGTCCGCTTGACGTACAGCATCTGCTCCGCCTGGATCTTGATGTCGGAGGCGGTGCCGCCGATGCCGCCGGACGGCTGGTGCATCATGATGCGCGCGTGCGGCAGGGCGTAGCGCTTGCCGCGCGTCCCCGCGCACAGCAGGAACTGGCCCATCGACGCGGCGAGGCCCATGCCGACCGTGACGATGTCGTTCGGGACGTACTGCATGATGTCGTAGATCGCCATGCCGGCGGTGACGGAGCCACCTGGCGAGTTGATGTAGAGCGTGATGTCGCGGCGGCCGTCCTCGGCCGACAGGAGCAGCAGCTCCGCGCTGATGCGGTTGGCGATGTCGTCGTCGACCTGCTGGCCGAGGAAGACGATCCGTTCGCGGAGCAGCCGCTGGAACAGCTGGTCGCCCAGAGCCAACATGGGCGCCTCGGCGACCCGCGCCTGGATCCGCGACGACTCGTCGAAAGTCGGAGGCATGCTCACCGGTGTTCCTCCGGTCCTTTTATCGGTTCGGATGATTGGACATTAACGCGCTCACGGGCCCGCTTAAGCCCGTGAGGGCGGCTTTTCGCCAGGGGCGTACCCGCTGGCGACCGGGCGTGTCACGGGAATACGCGGCACGCCCCGCACCCGGTGTCCGGATGCGGGGCGTGTCCTGTGCGGTGCAGAACGTCCAGAAGGTCCTAGGAGGACTTGTCCTGGGCGCTCTCCGGCTCGGCGGCCGGGGACTCGTCAGCGGCGGCCTCAGCCGCGCCTTCGGCCGTCTCCTCGGTCTCCGCCTCCGCCTGCTCGGTTTCTTCGGCCTGGTCGGTGGCCTCGGCGGTCTCGGCGGTCTCGGCGGTCTCGGTCTCGGTCTCGGCGGTCTCGGTTTCGGCGGTCTCGGTCTCGGCGTCGGCGGTCTCGCCGTTCAGCTCGCGCTGGACGGCCTCGACGTCGATGACGTTGCCCGACTCGTCCTTGACGGTGACGTGCTCGACGACGAGGTTCAGCGCCTTGCTGCGCAGCACCTCCGAGACGATCGCCGGGAGCTGGTTGTTCTCGGTGAGGTACTGGGCGAGCTGCTGCGGCTGCACGCCCATCTGCATGGCCTGCGTGACGACGTACTCGCTGAGCTCCTCGTTCTCGACGTTCAGCTCCTCCTGGACGGCGAGCTGGTCGAGGACGAAGCCGCCCTTCACCGCGAGCCGGGCGGCGTCGGCGACCTCGGTGTCGAACTCCTCCTCGGACTTCTCCTCGTCCTTGAGGTAGTCCTCCTTGGTCATGCCGGCCATCTGGAGCTGCTGCTCAAGCTGCTGGTTGCGGCGGCCGACCTCCTCGTCCACGACCGCGTCGGGGAGCGGGATGTCGACCTTCTCCAGCAGCGCTTCGAGGGCCTTGTCGCGCGCGTCGGACAGCTGCTGCGCCTTCACCTGCCGGCCGAGCCGCGTCCGGACGTCGTCGCGGAGCTCGTCGATCGTGTCGAACTCGCTGGCCAGCTGGGCGAACTCGTCGTCCAGATCCGGCAGGTTCTTGATCTTGACGCTCTGCACGGTGGCCGTGATCTCGGCCTCCTCGCCGGCGCGCTCGCCGCCGGTCAGGGCGCCGGTGAAGGTGGCCTCCTCGCCCGCGGCGAGGCCGATGAGCGCGTCGTCGAGGCCCTCGACGGCCGACTTGCTGCCGACCTCGTAGGAGTAGCCGGACGTGGACGCGTCCTCGACCTCCTCGCCGTCGATCCGCGCGACCAGGTCGACGGTGGCGAAGTCGCCCTCCTCGACGGCCCGCTCGGCGGTGGTCAGCGACGCGAACCGCTCGCGCAGGTTGCCGAGGGTCTCCTCGACCTGCTCGTCGGTCACCTCGGCGTCGTCCACGACGACCTCGAGGCCGTCGTAGTCGGGCACCTCGAACTTCGGCCGGATGTCGACCTCGGCGGTGAACGCGAACTGGGTGCCGTCCTCCAGCTCGGTCACCTCGACCTCGGGCTGCCCGAGCACGAAGAGCTCGGACTCCTCGACGGCGCGGCCGTACAGCCCGGGGAGCGCGTCGTTGACCGCCTCCTGCAGCACCGCGCCCCGGCCGACGTACTTGTCGATCAGCGGGGCGGGGACCTTGCCGGGCCGGAAGCCCTTGATCCGCACCTGCTGCGAGATCTCCTTGTACGCCTTGTCGAGGTTCGGCTTGAGCTCGTCGAACGGAACCTCGACGGTGAGCTTGACCCGCGTGGGGGTCAGCTCCTCGACATCGGTCTTCACTGGGGTCGGTCTCCTTGATCGGGCGCTTTCTCGCCGCGGCGTTCGACGCGTGCTTCTGGGTGCTGCCTGCGAGGCCCTCGGCCCGCGCGGACGGCCTTCATCGCGTCGGCCCGTCCGTGCCGTCCCTACGGCCGGTCAGTCTCTCAGCGGCGCGGGCACGCCGAACACGGCTCCGCGCCTTCGCGCGGCCAAGTCTATGGGGTAGCGGCGCCGGCTGCGGACATCGGCCGCCCTCCGGACCCGCGAATCAGCGTTAGCGATTCGGCACAGGCAGTGACATCCAGCACCAGAACCCCCATACTCGTCCGGGATGAACGGGATAGCCGCGGCCTTCAGTGCGACCGGTCTCTACTACCTCGGGTTCGCCTTCTTCAAGATTGCGGCGGACCGGATGGCCCCGCTCCGGGGCAACCGCATCCTGCACATGACCTGGACGATCGTCAGCAACTGGATCTTCCTGATCGCGCTCGCGTTCGTGCTCGGCGGGCTCGGCCTGCAGATCATGGCGCTGAGCGGGCTGCCGCTGTCCACGGCGGTGCCGATCTTCATGTCCGGCATGGTCCCGCTGCTGCTGATCGCGCTGGTGTTCTTCGGCGAGCGGCTCACGGCGCGCGAGTGGCTGAGCCTGCTGCTGATCGGCGGCGCGATCCTGCTGCTCACCGCCTCGCTCAGCGGGGACGAGCCGATCGGCTCGGCGGACACGCCGCTGTGGAAGATCGCGGTGGTGGCGGGCCCGGCGGTCGCGGTGCCGGTGCTGATCCTCGTCCTCGGCGACTATAGGCCGGACGGGCGGCACGCCCGGCCGGTCACCGGCATCGCCTACGGGCTGAGCTCGGGCTTCCCGGTCGGGACGGCGGAGCTGGCGATCAAGGGGTGGAGCGACCACGCGGACGCCGCCCGCCCGGAGATCGCCCTGACCCCGTGGCCGTACCTGACGGTGTTCTCGGCGGCGATCGGGTTCGGGATCATGGTCATGGCGTTCCAGCGCTGCCGGGTCTCGATCGTGTCGACCGTGATGACGGTGGCGGCCAAGACGTATCTGCTGACGATGGGAACGTTCCTTTACGCGGAGCGGTGGCCGCAGGACTGGGCGCACTCGGGGATGCGGCTGGGCGCGCTGGCGCTCGGGATGATCGCCGTCCTGCAGTTCCCGCGGCACCGGCCCATCGAGGACGAGCAGCGGGATGCGGCCTACGGGGACGCGTCGTCCACGTCCACGCGGGACCCGTTCCGGAACCCCCTGCCCGGGGACCGCCCGGGTGGGGAGCGCGCGGTCGGCGGGGTGCGGCGCGGGCACGCCGAGCAAGGGGTGCCGCATGCCGCGCCGGTGCCGCCGCAGCGCTCCCCGCACGCGCAGGACCTGCTCGGCCAGGGGCCTTACGACCGTCCGGAGCGGACGCCGCCGCGCCGCCCGGTCCGTCCGCGGAATCCCGCTCCCACGGAGACCGGGTCGGACGGCCGCTGGCGCGGGTTCACCGACTAGCGCCTCTTGCGGTCCTTCCGGTCGTTGCCGGGGAGGCCCTTGTCGAGGCCGGCCCGGCGGAGGGCGTCGGCCATGGCGCCTCCGCCGCCGCCGTCCTGACCGCCGCGGCTCTGCCCGCCGCGGCCGCCGTCTCGGGCGCCACCTTGGCCGGCGCCACCTTGGCCGCCGCGGCCGCCCTGACCGCCTTGACCGCCCTGGGCGCCCTGGGCGCCCTGGCCGCCTCGGCCGCTCTGACCGCCTTGACCGCCTTGACCGCCTTGGCCTCGGCCGTCGCCGCGCGGGCGCTGGCCGCCGCCGCGGCTCTGGCGCCCGCCGTCGCGCCGCTCGCCGCCCCGCTGCCGCCCGCCGCCCTGCTGGTCGCGGCCGGGCTCGTCGTCCAGGCGGAGGGTCAGCGAGATGCGCTTGCGCTGCAGGTCGACGTCCAGGACCTTCACGCGGACGATGTCGCCGGGCTTGACGACCTCGCGCGGGTCGGAGACGAACTTGTCGGACATCGCGGAGATGTGGACGAGCCCGTCCTGGTGGACGCCGACGTCCACGAACGCGCCGAACGCGGCGACGTTGGTGACGACGCCCTCCAGGATCATGCCGGGTTCGAGGTCTCCGAGCTTGTCGACGCCCTCCTTGAACGTCGCGGTCTTGAACGCCGGGCGCGGGTCGCGGCCGGGCTTCTCCAGCTCGGCGAGGATGTCGGTGACGGTCGGCAGCCCGAACGTGTCGTCGACGAAGTCGGCGGGCCTCAGCGAGCGCAGCGCGGCGGTGTTGCCGATGAGGCCCTTGATGTCGTTGCCCGCCGCGTCGATGATCCGGCGGACGACCGGGTACGCCTCCGGGTGCACGCTGGACGCGTCGAGCGGGTCGTCGCCACCGGGGATGCGGAGGAACCCGGCGCACTGCTCGAACGCCTTCGGGCCGAGCCGCGGGACGTCCTTCAGCCCGCCGCGGCTGCGGAACGGGCCGTTGGCGTCGCGGTGCGCGACGATGTTCTCCGCGAGCCCCTCGCCGATGCCGGACACGCGGGTGAGCAGCGGCGCGGACGCGGTGTTCACGTCGACGCCGACGGCGTTCACGCAGTCCTCGACGACGGCGTCCAGCGATCGGGACAACTTCACCTCGGACACGTCGTGCTGGTACTGGCCGACGCCGATCGACTTCGGGTCGATCTTGACGAGCTCGGCGAGCGGGTCCTGGAGGCGGCGGGCGATGGAGACGGCGCCGCGCAGCGACACGTCCATGCCGGGCAGCTCGCGTCCCGCGTACTCCGACGCCGAGTACACCGACGCGCCCGCCTCCGACACCATGATCTTGGTGAGCTTGAGGTCGGGGTGCCGGGCGATCAGGTCGGCGGCGAGCTTGTCGGTCTCCCGGGACGCGGTCCCGTTGCCGATGGAGACGAGGTCCACCTTGTGCTCGCGGGCCAGGCGGGCGAGGGTCTCGATCGACTCGTCCCACTTCCGGCGCGGCTCGTGGGGGTAGATCGTGTCGGTGGCGACGACCTTGCCGGTGTCGTCCACGACGGCGACCTTGACGCCGGTGCGCAGGCCCGGGTCGAGGCCCATGGTCGAGCGGCTCCCGGCGGGCGCGGCGAGCAGCAGGTCGCGCAGGTTCGCGGCGAAGACGCGGACGGCCTCGTCCTCGGCCTCCTGGCGGAGCCGCGTGCGCTGGTCGATGCCGAGGTGCACGAGGATCCGGGTGCGCCACGCCCAGCGGACCACCTCGGCCAGCCACCTGTCGGCCGGACGGCCCTGGTCTGCGATCTGGAACCGGCGGGCGATCTCCGCCTCGTAGGAGCTGCGCTCCCCCGGCTCCGGTGCGTCCTCCGGTTCCAGGTCCAGGTCCAGGACCTCTTCCTTCTCGCCGCGGAACAGCGCGAGGACGCGGTGGGAGGGCAGCTTCGCGAACGGCTCGGCGAACTCGAAGTAGTCGGAGAACTTCGCGCCCGACTCCTCCTTGCCCTCCCGGACGCGCGAGACCACCCGGCCCCGGTTCCACATGCGCTCGCGCAGCGCGCCGATGAGGTCGGCGTCCTCGGCGAAGCGCTCGACGAGGATGGCGCGGGCGCCCTCCAGGGCCGCGGCCGCGTCGGTGACGCCCTTCTCCTCGTCCACGTAGCCGGCGGCGGCGGTCTGCGGGTCGTTCGACGGGTCGTCCAGCAGCAGTTCGGCGAGGGGTTCGAGGCCGGCCTCGCGGGCGATCTGCGCCTTGGTGCGCCGCTTCGGCTTGTACGGCAGGTAGATGTCCTCGAGCCGCGCCTTGGAGTCGGCCGCCATGATCTGGGACCGCAGCTCGCCGGTGAGCTTGCCCTGCGACTCGATCGACTCCAGGATCGCGGCGCGGCGCTCGTCCAGCTCGCGGAGGTAGCGCAGCCGCTCCTCCAGGGCGCGGAGCTGCGCGTCGTCGAGCGTTCCGGTCGCCTCCTTGCGGTAGCGGGCGATGAACGGGACGGTCGCCCCGCCATCGAGGAGTTCCACCGCGACCCGGACCTGCCCCTCGCCGACGCCGATCTCCTCGGCGATGCGCTGGGTGATGGGCGGCGGGCCGTCATGCCCGGCGGACGTCTGGCTCATGGTCGCTGTCACAGCTCGTTTTTCGCTTTCAGTCTGAGTTGTCCCACAGGAGGACCCCGGGTCCGTCCGGGACCCGTTCGCTCGTCCGGCCGGACGTCCAATAGTGGATCACGCCGACCGCCGACCGGACGCGATCGAGCAGATCGGCGGGGAGCTCGCCGCCGGCGCGGCCGGCCCCCGCCTGGCCTTCTCAAAGATCTCACGGAGTTCGAGCAGGCCGTCCCGTCCGCTCGACCCGCCCGTGCCGCACAGGGGGACGAGGTACAGCCAGTCGCGCTGGCCGCCGTCCGGGTCCAGGAACACGTGTCGCACGAAGGCAGGGTAGGTCTAAGTCCACCTCCGGCGCCGGTGAGAGGGGGCCTAACACCACAGAGCCGCGGACGGCGGTCGACCACAATGGAGGCATGGCCGGGATCTACCGGGCAAAGCAGCCGTGGAGGTACGGGTGAGCGACCGCGAACTGGTCATAGGGCCGCGTCTCGGAGTGTACGGGCGGCGTGCCTTCACCAACCTCGTCCGCGGGGTCGTGCAGATCGTGGTGGCGTACGTGGCGAACCTGCCGCTGTTCATCCTTGCGGTGCTGTCGATCGCGTTCATCCCGCTGGGCGTCGGGGTCGTGCTCACGCCCGTGGTGATCCAGGCGATCCGGGGGCTCGCCAACCAGCAGCGCGTGTGGGCGGCCGAATGGTGGGGCGTGGAGATCGCCGTCCCGTACCGGCCGGAGCCGCCGGGCGGGCTCGGGCCGTTCGGGCGGCTGAAGTGGCTGTTCTCCGACCCGGCGACGTGGCGCGACCTGCTGTGGACGTTCCTGAACGTGCCCGTCGCGCTCGTCCTCGGGATCCTCGGCGGGCTGCTGAGCCTCTACGGGCTGGAGGGCGTCGCCGTCGCGCCGTGGCTCGGGCAGGTCACCGGGTACGGGTGGGGCCCGTTCTGGCCGCTGGACGACTACGGGCTGCTCGGAATCATCGGGTCCGTCGTCCTCGGCGCGGTGCTGGTGGCGGTGTCGGTCCCGGTGGGGCCGTTCTTCCTGAAGGCGCACGCGCTGTTCTGCCAGGCGCTGCTCGCGCCGACGCGGGCGGCGCTGACCGAGCGCGTCCAGCGGCTGACGGAGACCCGCTCGGAGACGGTGGACGCGTCGGCCGCCGAGCTGCGCCGCATCGAGCGGGACCTGCACGACGGCGCCCAGGCCCGCCTCGTCGCGCTGAGCATGAACATCGGGCTCGCCGAGGAGATGATGAAGCACGACCCGGAGACCGCGGCGCAGCTCCTCGCCGAGGCCCGCGCCGCCAGCGGGACGGCGCTGACCGAGCTCCGGGACCTGGTGCGGGGGATCCATCCGCCGGTCCTGGCCGAGCGGGGGCTGGACGGGGCCGTCCGGGCGCTGGCGCTGGGCCTGCCGCTGCCCGTCGACGTCCAGTCCGACCTGCCCGGACGTGCCGACGCGCCGGTCGAGTCGGCGGCGTACTTCGCGGTCGCGGAGATGCTCGCGAACGTCGTCAAGCACTCGGGCGCGCGGCGGGCATGGCTGCAGATCGAGCATTCGGACGACCGGCTGCTCATGATCGTCGGTGACGACGGGACGGGCGGGGCCGACCCCGCGCGCGGGTCCGGGATGCGCGGGATCGAGCGCAGGCTGGCCGCCTTCGATGGGACCATGGCGGTGACGAGCCCGCCCGGCGGGCCGACCGTCGTGACCATGGAGCTGCCGTGCGCGTTGTCATCGCCGAAGATCTCGCCCTCCTCAGAGACGGGCTGATCCGCCTGCTCGGCGCGTTCGGCTTCGAGGTCGTCGAGGCCGTCGACAACGGGCCGTCGCTGCAGCGGGCGCTGACCACGCACCGTCCGGACGTGGCGGTCGTCGACGTGCGGCTCCCGCCGACGTTCACCGACGAGGGGCTGCGGGCCGCGCTGGAGGCGCGCCGCGAGATCCCGGGGCTGCCGGTGCTGGTGCTGTCGCAGCACGTCGAGCAGCTCTACGCGCGGGAGCTGCTGTCCGACAGCACGGGCGGCATCGGCTACCTGCTGAAGGACCGCGTGTCGGACGTCAAGGTGTTCGTGGAGGCGGTGCGCCGGGTCGCGGCCGGCGGCACCGCGCTCGACCCGGACGTGGTGGCGCAGCTGCTGACCCGGCACGCCCGCGAGGAGCCGCTGCAGCAGCTGACCCCTCGCGAGCGCGAGGTGCTCGGGCTGATGGCGGAGGGCCGGTCGAACGCCGCGATCGCCGGGAAGCTGTTCGTCACCGAGAAGGCGATCAGCAAGCACACGAACAGCATCTTCGCCAAGCTCGGGCTCCCGCAGTCCGAGGACGACAACCGGCGCGTCCTCGCGGTCCTCGCCTACCTGGGCGCTTGAGCCGGCTATCTCGCCCAGGGCGGGACGAGCCGCTCGTCGCCTTGAGGGGCGATGTCGCATTTAGTGTCGTCCACGACGGCGTCCGGGTCGTAGGCGAGGCAGCCGGCGTGGGCGGCGACGACGGCGGTGAACCCGGCGTCCGGCCGCGCGGTCATCTGGCGCGGGACGTCGGCGGGCAGGACGACGGTGTCGCCGGGGCCCGCCTCCAGCTCGCGGCCGTCCAGGTCGATGGTGGCGGTGCCGGTCAGGAACGTCCAGATCTGCTCGGTGTCGAAGGCGTGCAGCGGCCCGGTCCTGCCGGGAGCCCAGTCGACGCGCCAGAGCGCGATGCCCTCCGTGCCGCCCTGGGTGGGCGTCGCGAAGGTGGTCATGGTGCCGTTCGGCGTGCCGGTGCGGCGGCTTTCGGCGTCGCGGATGAGCGTCATGAGCCCCGATCCCCTAAGTTAGACAATGTGGTTGTCCTTATAGTCAACGAGGTTGTCTTTCATGTCAAGTGACAAACCCGCCGATGGCCCCGCCGACGCTCCCGGCTACGAGCTGCCGCTGCGGCTGTTCCTCGCCTTCCGCGTGATCGTCGACGAGGTGCACGCCGAGCTGGCCGAGCAGGGGCATCCCTCGCTGCGCCCGATGCACGGCTTCGTCTTCCAGGCCATCGGGCCCCACGGCACGACCGCGGTGGAGCTCGGCCGGCGGCTCGGGGTGTCCAAGCAGGCCGCGGGCAAGATGGTCGAGTCGCTGGAGCGCGCCGGGTACGTCGAGCGCGCCGCGGACCCGTCCGACGCCCGGCGCAAGCTCGTCCGGCTGACCGCGCGCGGCGTCGACTTCCTGGCCCGCTCCGCGCGGATCTTCGACCGGATCCGGGACGACTGGGCCGGGCGGCTCGGCGCCGACCGCGTCCGCGCCCTGGAGCACGATCTCCGCCGGGTCACGCCGGAGGACCCGTGGCGGCTCGACGTCCCCGGCTGGTTCGGCTCGGCCTGAAATTTCTTCGGCGGTTTGTACCCGTACGTGCCCAGGCAGCCGCTTAGACCACCTGCGCCGATGCGTCCTCCCTGCCGGGAGGCCCTTGAACGCACCGTTCCACCCGGTTACGATCCACCCAATTCTTAGGAAAGTTTCCTAAGAATTGAGCGGGGATTCCTGTTTGCTCGGGGGCCGAACGAACGGAGAATCATGTCAAGACCGGGCGGACGGCGGGCGATCGCGCTCGCCGGCGCGGCAATCCTGGCGGTCTCCACCGCCCTGGTGGCGGCGCCTCCGGCGTCGTCGGCCGGGACGGTCACCGCCGAGTGTAAGAAGACCCAGGACTGGGGCACCGGCTTTGGCGGCACGTGCACGATCACGAACGGGACCACTGCCCCCTTGAACGGCTGGAAGGTCGAGGGTGACCTGCCATCCGGGACGAGCGTGACGTCGGTTTGGAACGCCACCAAAACCGTTTCCGGTAACCACTACACCTTCACCAACCCGACGTGGAGCAACACCCTCGCGGCCAACACCACGGTGAGCTTCGGGTTCAACGGAACCGGGCCCGGTTTCTTCACCGGCTGCAAGATCAACGGTGCGGCCTGCGACGGCGGCGGCACCGGCGAAGAGGACCTCGAGGCTCCCACCACCCCCGCGGGCCTCCGCCTCGTCAGCAAGTCGGCCACCACCGTCGGGATCGCGTGGGACGCGTCCACCGACGACGTGGGCGTCACCGGCTACGACGTCTTCCAGGGCACCACCAAGGTCGCCTCCGGGAGCGAGACCGGCGCCAACATCACGGGTCTCACGCCGAAGACCGCCTACACGTTCACGGTCAAGGCGAACGACGCCTCAGGGAAGAGCTCCCCCGCTTCCGCTCCCCTCCAGGTCACCACCGACGAAGGGAGCAACGGCACGGCCGGCAAGGTCATCGGCTACTTCGTCAACTGGGGCGTCTACCAGCGGAACTACCACGTCAAGAACATTGACACGAGTGGCTCCGCCCGCAAGCTGACCCACATCAACTACGCCTTCGGCAACGTCCAGGGCGGCCGGTGCACCATCGGCGACGGGTACGCCGACTACGAGAAGGCGTACGGCGCGGACCAGAGCGTCGACGGCGTCGCCGACACGTGGGACCAGCCCCTGCGCGGCAACTTCAACCAGCTCCGCAAGCTGAAGAAGAAGTACCCGAACCTCAAGGTGCTTTGGTCGTTCGGCGGCTGGACCTGGTCCGGCGGCTTCGGCCAGGCCGCGGCGAACCCGGCGGCCTTCGCCGAGTCCTGCTACAACCTGGTCGAGGACCCGCGCTGGGCGGACGTGTTCGACGGCATCGACATCGACTGGGAGTACCCGAACGCCTGCGGTCTCACCTGCGACACCAGCGGCGCGGCCTCGTTCAAGAACCTCATGAGCGCGGTGCGGTCGAAGTTCGGGTCGAACCTCGTGACGGCCGCGATCACCGCGGACGCCAGCGCGGGCGGCAAGATGGACGTGGCCGACTACAAGGGCGCGTCGCAGTACGTCGACTGGTACCTGCCCATGACCTACGACTACTTCGGGGCATGGGACGCGCAGGGACCGACGGCGCCGCACTCGCCGCTCACGTCCTACCCGGGCATCCCGCACGAGGGCTTCAACACCTCGGACACCATCGCCAAGCTGAAGTCGATGGGCATCCCCGGCAGCAAGCTCCTGATGGGGCTCGGCTTCTACGGCCGCGGCTGGACGGGCGTCACGCAGAAGGAGCCCGGCGGCACGGCCACCGGACCCGCACCCGGCAAGTACGAGCAGGGCATCGAGGACTACAAGGACATCAAGGGACGATGCCCCTCGAACGGCACCATCGCCGGGACTGCCTACGCCCACTGCGGTAACCAGTGGTGGAGCTACGACACGCCTGCCACGATCGGCAGCAAGTCGAGCTGGGCCGGCTCGGAAGGACTCGGTGGCGCGTTCTTCTGGGAGCTCAGCGGCGACACCGCCAATGGCGAGCTCATCAACGCCATCCGATAGCGGTCTCGGCTGAGCTGTTCGCAGAGGGGGTCCTCCCAGCCCCTTAGGCAGCCGAGACATCGGGCCCCTGACCAACCGGACGCCGGTCAGGGGCCCGCCTCTGACCGGACCCCGGTCAGGGCCCGGCCCTTTCTCGGCGCTCCCCGCCGCCGGGAAAGGGCCCTTATCGTTCTCGTGGGAGGCCGTTCGCCGCCGCCGTCCCGCCATGGCGGCCTTCGTTCTCGTGAGGACCAGGCCCGGGCTCCGGGTCAGGTCTCGGTGCGGGCGAGGACGGCGCGGGCGCGGGCCTCGCCGGACGCGTTGCCCAGGCTGCGGTACAGGTCGAGGGCCTCGCGGGCGGGGACGGCGGCCGGTTCGCGGCGGCCCGCGTCCAGGAGCACCTCGGCGAGGGTGCGGCGGCTCCGGGCCTGCCACCAGCGGTCGCCGAGCTCGTCGAACGCGTCCACCGCGCGGCGCAGCGCCTCGGCCGCCTCGTCGTGCCGGCCCAGCCGGCCGAGGGCGCGCCCCTCGGAGATGCGGGTGCGGGCGAGGCCCCACGTGTCGCCGAGCGTCTCCAGGGTCCGCGCGGACTCGCGGACGAACCTCAGCTCCCGCAGCCCGTTGCGCGGGTCGCCGGTCTCCCCCGCGGCGCGCAGGCAGCGGGCCGCCTCCCACTGCTCGCCGCGCAGCCGGAACGCCTCGATCGCCCGCTCCAGCGTCGGCGCCGCCAGGCTGTGCTTCACATCGGCGGCCGCGCTGTCGCCGGACGCCCGGAGCGCCCGCGCCTCGGCCGCCAGGACCTCCCCGAGCGCGCGGAGCGTCTGCGCCTCCGAGTACCGGTTCCCGTTGCGCTGGAAGACCCGCAGGGCCTGTTCGAGCAGGCCGCGGGCCTCCTCGTAGCGGCGCTGGGCGAGCCGCAGCTCCGCCAGGTTGCGCTGCGTCCTGGCCCGCCACCACGCGTCGCCCTCGTCGGTGAACGCCTCGATCGCCTCGATGAGGTAGTCCTGGCCCTCGTCGAGGTTGCCGGCGTCCCGCAGGCACATGCCTGCGGCGCGGAGGGCGCGGGCGCGCCACCACAGCTCCCTGCCGCCGGTGAAGATGCGGAGGGCTTCCGAGGCGTCGTTGTACGCGCTCTCCATGAAGCCCTGGTTGCCCTGCACGGACGACCGTTCGAGCAGGGCGATCCCCACGGCCTGGTCGTCGTTCATGTGGGTGGCGACCGTGTAGGTCAGTTCGGCCGCCGCCCGCCACTCCGGCCAGAACACGCGCAGCGAATGGAACAGCGAGCACGTGGCCCGGCCAAGGCGCCACACCAGATTCCACATTTCGTGTTCCGCGCCTTGAGCGAGCAGTGCGAGAAGAGCGGGACGTTCGCTCGTCAGCCAATCGGGCGCCGAGTACTCGGAGACGGGCGCCTCACCCGCCCGCCGGTGCCAGTCCTGGGGCCAGCGGCTCGCGGCCACACGTTCGGCTCGTTCCCGGTAGCCGTCCAGGACGCGTTCCAGGGCCGCGTCCCGTTCGTTCTCCGCGTCCTCCACCTCCGTCCGCTCCAGCCCGTACAGGCGGACGAGGTCGTGCAGCCGGTACCGCATCCGTCCGGTCGCGTCCGTCCCTGAGCACTCGACGAGCTGGGCGTCCACCAGGGCCTCCAGCTGGTCGTCGCCCTCCAGGTCGGACACGCCGAGCAGCGCGCCCGCCGCCCACGCCTGCACGTCGGGCGCGTCGAGCATGGCCAGGGTGCGCAGCAGGCGGCGCTGCGTGCGGCTGCAGTCGTCGTAGCTGAGCGCCAGGCTCGCCCGGACACTGGTGTCGATGTCGCGGGCGGTCTCCAGCTCGTCCAGCCGGCGGCGGCGCTCGTCCTGGAGCCGGTCGGCCATCGCGCGCGGCGTCCACGACTCGCGGGCGGCGAGGCGGCCGCCGCAGATGCCGATCGCGAGCGGCAGGTACCCGCACAGCTCGGCGATCTCGGCCGCCGCCACCGGGTCGAGGGCGATCCGCTCCCGCCCGGCGAGCCTGCCGAGCAGCTCCACCGCGCTCTCGTCGGTGAACTCGCGCAGCCGCCGGTCGTAGGTGTTGCGCAGGTGCAGCGGCTGCCGCGACGTCACGATCACGGCGCAGCCCCCGACGGGCGGCAGCAGCGCCCGCACCTGGTCGGCGTCGCGGGCGTTGTCGAGCAGGACGAGGATCCGGCGGCCCTTCGTCCACGTCCACCACAGCTTCTGCAGCTCCGGCAGGCCGCCGGGGTCGGTGGACAGCCGGACGCCCAGCGCCTGCAGGAACCCGATCAGCACCTCCTCGGGGGCGACCCGCGCGTCGGCCGTGCCGCGCAGGTCGAAGTACAGGCAGCCGTCGGGATGGCCGGCGGCGATCTCGTGCGCGAACCGGGCGGCCAGCGACGACTTGCCGACCCCGGCCGGGCCGTGCAGCGACACGACCAGCGGCGACGCCGGGGAGCCCGTCCCGTCGGCGGCGGCGCGGCGCAGCTCGGCGAGCGATCCGTCCCGTCCGGTGAAGTGCGCGATCACGGGCGGGAGCTGCGCCGGCGTGACGCCCTGCTCGACCTCGCCCCGGTCGGCGGGGCGGTCGCCGGGCCCGCTCTGCTGCGTCCCCCACGCCGCGATCCCGGCCAGGAGGGCGATGCCGCCGGTGACGACGACCTGGACGGGGGCGGCGAGGTCCAGCGCGTCCAGGGACGTCGTCACCGCCGTGATGACCGCGGTGAGGCCGCCAACGATCCACGGCGCCGCCAGCCGGGCCCGCCGGGGGGCCACCGCCGCGCTCTCCGGCGAGGGTCGCGCCGCGCCGGTGGACCTCTCGTCCGGCATCCGGTCCTCCGCCCTCCGTCACGTCCCGGCCCCCCACGATCGCGGGGAGTCCGGCCCGTTTCCACCCCATGACGAATGATCACTCACCCCGGGGAACGGAAGGTGAACGGAGGGCTCAGCCGGTCCGCAGCACCGCCTGGATCTCCAGGACGATCTGGACCTTCTCCCCCAGCCCCAGCGCGCCGCCCGGGACCGTGGCGCGGTCGCCGACACCGAACTCCAGCCGGTTGACCTCGCCGGTCGCGGTGAACCCGGCGCGGGCGCCCTTGAACGGGTCGTCCTCCCGGAACGGGTCGGGGCCGAAGCCTTCGACCTCCAGCTTGAGCGGGACCGGCCTGGTCGTCCCGTGCAGGGTCAGCTCGCCGTCCAGGACGAAGGCATCGCCGTCGCGGCGGACGCCGGTAGAGCGGTAGGTCATGGTCGGGTGGGTGGCGACGTCCAGGAAGTCCGCGGACCTGACGTGCTCGTCCCGCTGCGCGTTCCCGGTGTCGATCGAGGCCAGGTCGATGGACGCGGTCACCGTGGAGTCGAGGGGGTCGTCGCCGGTGACGACGGTCCCCTCGAACGTCCCGAACCGGCCGCGGACCTTGCTGACCATCAGATGCCTGATCGTGAAGCCCACGCCGGAGTGGACGGGGTCGATGGCCCAGGTGCCCGCGATGTAGCCGGGGATCTCGACAAGCTCGGTCGTCATCGTGTCTCCTAGGGTTATGAATGGTAAGGCGGTTCCGATCGGGAACCGCCTCCATGGTGCGGACACCCTCGGAGTCGGCACAAGAAGGCACTTTTTTCTGCCTTGGGCACCTGGAGAGAACCATGGGATTGCACCCGCACTCGGCGAGTTGCCGGGCCCGCGAGATCCTCGACCGGGTCGGCGACAAATGGTCGCTGCAGGTCATCGCGCTGCTCGGTGAGCGCACCAAGCGGTTCACCGAGCTCAAGCGCGAGATCGAGGGCATCAGCCAGCGCATGCTCACGGTCACGCTGCGCGGCCTGGAACGCGACGGAATCGTCACCCGGACCGTGTATCCGGTGATGCCGCCGCGCGTCGACTATTCGCTCACTCCCCTGGGCGCGACGCTGATGGACGCGGCCCAGGCCCTCGTCAACTGGGCCGAGTCCCACCTCGACCAGATCGACGCCGCGCGGGCCGACTACGACGCTCGCGCCGCTGAGATCGACGCGCTGAAAAAGACGTCCTGAGTCCGTTCGCGGCCTGGCGCGGCGGGAAATCCGTGTGCCCCCGCTTGTCGCGGCGAGGTAGCTTGGTGCTGATGGACCTTCACGAGGTGGGACGGCGAGCTAGCCGCGCCGAGCTGGGGAACGAGCAGTCGTGCCCGGCCCGGCTCGGCGGTGTGCGCCGTCATCCCATCTACCTCGTGAGGCCGTCCCATGCGCTCGACTGACATTCGTTCGACTTTCCTGGACTTCTTCCAGAAGCGCGACCATAGCGTCGTGCCGTCCAGCCCGCTCATACCAGCAGATCCCACGCTTCTGCTGACGAACGCGGGCATGAACCAGTTCAAGCCGTACTTCCTCGGCGAGACGGCACCGGGACACTCCCGGCTGATGTCCGTGCAGAAATGCGCGCGGACGTCCGACATCGAGAACGTGGG
The DNA here is from genome assembly GCF_005889715.1 of Actinomadura soli. Lineage (GTDB taxonomy): Bacteria > Actinomycetota > Actinomycetes > Streptosporangiales > Streptosporangiaceae > Spirillospora > Spirillospora soli. The sequence continues at coordinate 24,990 of NZ_VCKW01000032.1, read as the reverse complement.
CCGCACCACGCGGCACTCGACGTTCTTCGAAATGCTCGGCAACTTCTCCTTCGGTGACTACTTCAAGGCGGAGGCGATCTCCTGGGCGTGGGAGCTTTTCACCCGCCACTACAACCTCGACCCGGAACGCATCTGGGTCACCGTGTACCTGGACGACGACGAAGCCGAACGGCTCTGGCGCCGGGTCGGCGTTCCCTCGGAACGGATCCAGCGCCTCGGCATGGAGGACAACTACTGGTCGATGGGCGTGCCCGGCCCATGCGGACCGTCCTCCGAACTCCACTACGACCGGGGCCCGTCCTTCGGACGTGAAGGCGGACCGGCCGTGGACGGCGAGCGCTACCAGGAACTGTGGAATCTCGTCTTCATGCAGAACATCCGCGGCGAAGGATCTGGTAAGGGCGGGTATCCCATTATCGGCGAGCTGCCCGCGAGGAACATCGACACCGGTCTCGGCCTCGACCGTCTCGCGGCGATTCTGCAGGACGTCGACACGGTCTGCGAGACGGATCTGCTCGCGCCGACGTTCCGGCTCGTCCAGGAAATGGCGGGCCGCCGGTACCCGGGACGCGACGGAAGCGACGATTCCACGTCCATCCGCATCGTCGCGGAGCACTCGCGGTCGATCGCGTTCCTCATCGCCGACGGCGTCATGCCGGCGCGCGACGGCAGGGGCTACGTGCTGCGCCGCCTGATGCGCCGCGCCATCCGCCACGCGCGCAAACTCGGCATCGACGATCTGAGCCTGCCGGCGCTGACGTCCAGCGTCATCGGGAACCTCGGCGGAACATGGCCGGAACTGACGCGGCAGTCCGACCTGATCCGGGAGGTCGTCACCGCCGAGGAAGAGGGCTTTGAACGCACCCTGCGCCAGGGCTCCCAGATCCTCGAATCGGCGATCCGCCGCGCGGCGACCACCATTCCCGGACGCACCGCATTCGAGCTGCACGACACCTATGGCTTCCCGATCGACCTGACCATCGACGCCGCGCGCTCGGCGGGCCTCACGGTCGACGAGAACGAATTCGCGGAACTCCTCGAAGCCCAGCGCCGCCAGGCGAAAAGGGCGGGCCAGGGCCGCAAGGGCGACGCGGTCGCCCGCCAGGACACCTACCGGCGCATCATCGCGGAACACGGCCCCAGCACGTTCGTCGGCTACTCCGCGACAAGAGCGGAAACAACCATCCTTTCCCTCATCGGCGCCGCCGGTCGTATGCGCTCCGCGGGTCAGGGCGAGGAGATCGAGCTGATCCTGGCGCGCACTCCGTTCTACGCGGAGTCGGGCGGCCAGGTCGGCGACACGGGCACCGTGCGCACTTCCGGCGCGACGCTGCAGGTCCTCGATACCCGGCTGGGTCTGGACGGATTGCACGTCCACGCCGTCCGCGTCCTGGACGGCGAGGTGCGTCCGGGCGACGAGGCCGAGGCGACCGTCGACGCGGACCGCCGGGCGGCCACCGCACGATCGCACAGCGCGACCCACGTCCTCCACGCGATGCTGCGCCGCCTCCTCGGCGATCACGCGGCCCAGCGCGGCTCACGCGTCGAGCCGGGACGCCTGCGCTTCGACTTCGCACACTTCTCCCCCGTCGACACCGCACCCGTCCAAAGCCTGGTCAACGACTACCTGCTCGACGATCCCGGCGTCCGGGTCTGGGAGGCGTCCCGCGCCGATGCGGAGGCGGCGGGGGCGTTCGCGCTGTTCGGCGAGAAGTACGGCGACGACGTCCGCATCGTGGACATCGGCGACGCGTCCCGCGAACTGTGCGGCGGCACCCACGTCGGCCACGGCTCCCAGGCGGGGCCCGTCCACATCGTCGGCGAGTCGTCCATCGGCACCGGCCTGCGCCGCATCGAGGCGCTCACCGGCGCGGACGCCCTGCGCCACTACGACCACCAGCGCGACATCCTGCACGAGCTCGCGGATCTCCTGCACACCCGTCCCGATCAGGCTCCCGACCGCCTCCGGCAACGCCTGGAAACACTCGCCGAGACCCAGCGCGCCCTGGAAACCATGCACCGGGCCGAGCTGGACGCGCACGCGGAACGCCTGGCATCCCAGGCCGAACCGCTGCCCGGCGGCTGGCTGGTGGCGCAGATCGTCCCCGACCTGACCAGCGCGGACCTCCGCACCGTCGCCACGACGATCGTCACCCGCCGCGGGCCCCGGGGCATCGTCGTCCTCGGCACGGAGTCCGCGGGCAAGGCCGCGCTGGTGGCGGCGGCGGGCCCGGGCGTCCAGGCCCGCGACCTCCTGACCTCCGCGGCGCGCGAGGTCGGCGGCGGCGCGGGCGGCAGGGGCACCATCGCGAACGCGGGCGGCCGCAACCCCGAGAACCTGCCGAAGGCGATCCGCACGGCGGCCACCGACGCCCGGGCGCTCCTGGCCACCGGCGTCCTCGGCTGACGATCTCCCGCCGGCCCGGCCTTGACGATCCGGTCGGGCTGGCGGGATTTGAACCCACGACCCCCGGCACCCAAAGCCGGTGCGCTACCAAACTGCGCTACAGCCCGCACGCCACCGCCGTACACGATGACGCGAGAAGTCTAGTCCCGATCAGCCCCGCTCCGCGCAACCCGGCCTGACACGTCCGCCCCCGGGACCCTGTACGCTACGGGATGGCGATCGAGGGCCTGACGCCCTCATCCGCTCGCGGGCGTAGCTCAATGGTAGAGCCCCAGTCTTCCAAACTGGCTACGCGGGTTCGATTCCCGTCGCCCGCTCCCACCCCAAAGGCCCAGGCAGGAACCATGTTCCCCGTCCTGGGCCTTCCTGTTTCTCAAGATCGTTTCCGCTTCCGTGCCCGTCGCACGCCCGATGGTTTCGGCGTGCCCTTGTCCCGCGCGAACCTTGTTCCAGGTGCGCCGGAAGCCGGAGAGGTCTGAGGTGGGAGCTTCGGTGCTCTGGCGCACGTCAGCTCGTCTCGTACCTGGTCAAGACCACGCCGCCGGGGAACGTCCGCGTCTCCACCAGGTTCAGGTTCACCCAGCTTTCCAGCGCGGTGAAGAACGGTCTGCCGCTGCCCACGAGGACCGGATGGGTGACGATCTCGTACTCGTCGATCAGCCCGGCACGCATGACCGCCCCGGCGAGCGTCGCGCCACCGACCCTCATCGGCCCGCCGTCCCCGGCCTTGAGCCGGGTGATCTCGGCGACCGCGTCGCCGGCGACCAGGCGAGCGTTCCAGTCGACCTTGTCGATCGTTGAGGAGAACACCACCTTCGGCGTGTCCCGCCAGTTCCGCGCGAACTCGATCTGCGCCGGGGTGGCGTCCGGCTGCTGGTCGCCGGTCGGCCAGTGGGCGCTCATGGTCTCCCACAGTCGGCGCCCGTACAGAAACAGGCTGATCATCCGCTCCTGATCGAGCCAAAACTGGAACAGCTCATCGCTCGGCGCGCTCCAGCCGAGGTCGTCACCGGGCCCGGAAACGTAGCCGTCCAGGGACAGGTTCATGCCGTAGATCAGTTTGCGCATAGCGCCATGCCTTCCGGTCAGTCGGTCTCGGAAGACTAGACCAGTCGAGCGGAGGAAACTGATCGGTGCGCAGTCCGTTCATACGGACCGGCCCCTGACCCGCGCTCAAGTCGGCCCACGGGATAGGCCCGGGCAGGAACCAGGTTCCTCGTCCTGGGCCTTGCTGTATCTCAAGACGCCTCACCGAGGGCCGGGCCGCGCGTCGGGGCAACTGGTCCTACCCCGACCGGCCACCAGGAGGGTTCCGCGGCGCTGCAGTGCACGGCAGGGTGCGAAGGTGATCGTCATCGCGGCGGAAAAACGCCAGCCATTGGCTTGGGAGAAGTGCGGAATCTGTCACGGCCCCGGTCGCATGGGTGCATCTCTGCACCGGATCCGCAGAGCGGGACCGGGCCGTGCCCTTCCCGTAGGGGGCATGGCCCGGTCGGAGCGGATCAGCGTCCGGGCGCTTCTTTCATGCGAGGTGGTGGACGGTCGTCCGCCCTTGCAGAAGTCAGCCGTGTCGGGTGGTCAGGGCAAGGGTGGAGAGGTGCTTACTGGCAGCGCTTCCAGGAGTAGTGGTAGGTCGTCTTGATGCTGCCGTCGGTGGAGTCCATGCCGATGAAGCTGACCTTGGACTCGTCCGTCGTCTCAATTCGCAGGTCGGTGTTGATGTTGAAGTTCCGCTGCTCGCCGCACGGTGACCATACGAGCTGGGACACGTCCACGACGTCGGTGTTCTGCCAGCTGTTGCTGAACGGGCCCTTTACGGGATAGGTGTACCGCCGGGTGCGGGGATCGCCTTGGAAGTAGTAACTGGCGGTCTGGGCGGCGTTCGCGCCGGTCTTCAAGTTGGCGTAGCCGCGGTAGTCCGTCGCCGCGACGGCGTAGGTGAAGCCCTGTGGGACGTGCACCCTCATGTTGATCTGGCAGTTCTTACGGGAGTCGGTGGGCTTGGAATTGCCACCCACCTGGGCGATGTACTCGCTGTAAGTGACCGTGAACGCGTCGTTGGTCTCATTCAGGGCGATCGCGGCGGTGCCGATCGGACACCCGGAGCCGTTGATTGTCGCGACCTCGATGGTGACACCGTCGGGGCCGCGTCCGAGAAACTCCTCGTCCGCGGCGGCGGGGCTGACGGACGCCGCGGTCATGGCGAGCGCGGCGGCGGCGGCAGAAATGGCGATCCCTTTACGCATGCGATACCTCTGCTCGGAAGTAGGCGCCGCAACTCCTTCGGCGGTCGAAGGGGCGGCACCTGATGTCTGGATTGAACGGACGCCATCAATGGCAATAGACCCGGAATCTAAGGGAAGGCTAACCTCTATCGTTAAGTAGTGTCAATCAATGATTTTCAACTTTTCGATCAACTTACATTTCTAGGCGGAAGGCCCTTCGGCTACCTTGATCATCGATCATCGATCGTCAATAGCGGCTCGTTGACAAAAACCGTTCCAACGACCGTTCGGCGCATTGTGCAGGGCGGTGAGCAGGCGTTACGTGCAGCCGGGAATGGCCGGAAACGGTCGTCGCGCCCCTCGCGGTCGCGCCCCGGACCCCGCCGGGCCGCCCGTCTACTCGCCTTGCGTATGTCCTCGCGCCTGCCGCGTTCGGCGATACCGGTGGAGTTCCTCGGACGCGGCCTGGGCGTGCCGGCCGAGGGCGCGTCGCATCTGATGGCCGGTATGAGCTGTGTTTATGCCCACCTTGTCTTGGCTGCTCAAGTCGCCATCGGTCATCACCAACGGCGGCGTGCGCTTCTCGTCAACGACCTCGGGACCGTCGAAATTCAACCCGTCCAAGGCTTCCTCGAAGCGACTCCTGGCCTCGGCCACGAAGGTTTTCACCGGAAATCCACGGCCCCCGAGTATGCGCGCGGCGCCATGACGGCGCCCCCCTCGTCGTCATCGGCCGGTCGTCAGATACGGCGGGTGGCTCTTCGTGCTGTTACAGGTTCGGAGCGGCTTCCTTGGGCAAATCAGTTGGCATAGATTCGGGGGCCGTCTTGCCGGGGGGTCTGGACGCGCGGCTTCTCACGGCGGGACCAGCCGGGAGCATCGTGGAGGTGCGGCAATGAAGATCGTGGTCATCGGTGGCAGCGGGCTTATCGGCAGCAAGGTCGTCGCCAGGCTGGGCGAGCAGGGGCATGAGGCGGTCGTCGCCACGCCCAAGACCGGCGTGAACACCATCACCGGGGAGGGGCTCGCGGACGCGCTCAAGGGTGCGCCGGTGGTCGTCGACGTGTCGAACTCGCCGTCGTTCGAGGACGCGGCCGTGATGGAGTTCTTCACCACGTCCAGCCGCAACGTGCTGGCGGCGGAGGCCGGGGCGGGCGTGGGGCACCATGTCGCGCTCTCGGTCGTGGGGACGGACCGGCTGCCGGACAGCGGCTATTTCCGGGCGAAGGTGGCGCAGGAGGACCTCATCGCCGGTTCCGCGATTCCCTACTCGATCGTTCACGCGACCCAGTTCTTCGAGTTCGCCGGCGCCATCGCCGACGCGGCCACCGACGGGGGCACCGTCCGCGTGCCGGCCGCACTGATCCAGCCGATCGCGGCCGACGACGTCGCCGACGCGGTGACGCGGGCGGCCCTCGACCCGCCCACCGGGGCCATCACCGAGGTGGCGGGCCCGGACCGCTTCACCTTCGAGGAGATGATCCGCCGGTTCCTCCAGGCCCGCGACGACGGCCGCACGGTGACCGCCGACCCGGAGGCCCGGTACTTCGGCGCGAGGCTCCAGGAGGCGAGCCTGGTTCCGGCCGATGGCGCGGTCATCGGCGGCGTCCGGTTCGCCGACTGGCTGCGGGCCGGCGACACGAAGTAGGGACGGTCCTCGGCGGGATCGATGCCATCGGCTCCCCTCACCGCTTGCGGACGAAACCGTGGCGGGCCAGGAGGTCGGTGAAGAGGTGACCGGCGTGGGTGAGCTGCCTGCCGGTGCCCCCGCACGCCTCGCAGGCGGTCTCCTCGGGTTCGGCGGGACGGGCCCGCATGTGGTCGGCGATGGCACGCTCCACCACGGCGAAGATGGCGGGCTCGCCGCCGATCCCGTCCGGGACGATGCCGGTCACCTGGGCGGGGCGGAGTTCGTGCGCGCGGCGCGCGGCATGGGCCACGGCGACCAGTTCCGTGCCGCGCTGCTGCCATTCCCGCCATTGCGCGTTCAGCGTCCTGCCCGTTCCGCCGCACCCGTCGCAGTCGCATTCGAGCGTCTCAAGGAGCCGTATCAAATGGTCGGCCGCGTCATCCGCCCTGCGGTCCCTGTCCATGCACAGTCCCGGGTCTCTGGGGTCCCGCCCGGACCACCCCACTGGCTCGTACGCATGCCCACCTCGTCTGGTTCGCACGGGGTGGTCATCGGCGTTGCCGCCGTGGTGCGCGTCCGCGCGGGTGTTCCGTGTGTTTTGCGGAAGGGGTGCCGGGTAAGTGCACCCGCGCGCCGATGGTGAGGGGTGGTGTGACGTGGGCGTTCGCACTTGGATCGGGTCATGGCCCGTCTACCGCCAGCTCACCGGCGACGACCCGCTCGGGCGTGGGACCGCGGCGAAGAGCGCGGGAACCGGGCGGATCGAGGCGCGGGTGAGCGCGGCCGACCAGGTCGTGAAGTCCGTCTGCCCGTACTGCGCGGTCGGCTGCGGGCAGGACGTGTACGTCCAGGACGGCAAGGTCACCCAGATCGAGGGCGACCCGGACTCGCCGGTCAGCCGGGGGCGGCTGTGCCCGAAGGGCTCGGCCAGCCTCCAGCTGACCACCGGGTCGGCCCGCGAGTACGGGGTGCTGTACCGGCGGCCGCACGGCACCGGCTGGGAGCGGCTCGACCTCGGCACCGCGATGGAGATGATCGCGGACCGGGTGATCGAGGCGCGCCGGCACGGCTGGCAGTGGGAGGACGGGGGCGTCCCGGTGCGCCGGACGCTCGGCCTCGCGAGCCTCGGCGGCGCCACCCTCGACAACGAGGAGAACTACCTGATCAAGAAGCTGTTCACCGCGCTCGGCGCGGTGCAGATCGAGAATCAGGCGCGGGTTTGACACTCCTCCACCGTTCCCGGTCTGGGAACCTCGTTCGGACGCGGCGGCGCGACCACCTTCCAGCAGGACCTGCAGAACGCGGACTGCATCGTCATCCAGGGCTCGAACATGGCCGAGTGCCATCCGGTCGGGTTCCAGTGGGTGATGGAGGCGAAGGCGCGCGGGGCGAAGCTCATCCATGTCGACCCGCGGTTCACACGGACGAGCGCGCTCGCGGACGCGCACATCCCGCTACGGGCCGGTAGCGACATCGCGTTCCTCGGCGGGATCGTCAACTACGTCCTGCAGAACGAGAAGTACTTCCGTGAATACGTCGTCTCGTACACGAACGCGCCGGTGATCGTGTCGGACGAGTTCCGCGACACCGAAGACCTGGACGGCGTGTTCTCCGGCCTGGACCCGGACACCCGCAGCTACGACCACACGACGTGGCAGTACGCGGGGATGAACGCCCAGTCGGCGGCCGGGGAGCGGGACATGCAGTGGGACGAGCGCGCCGGGTCCGTGTCGGAGGCGGGGCGCGGTGAGGCGCACGGATCCGGCGGAGCGGCGATCGGCGAGGGCGACCCGCAGCGCGACCCTGACCTGGAGCATCCGAACTGCGTCTTCCAGGTGCTCAAGCGGCATTTCGCGCGCTACACGCCGGAAATGGTGGAGCGGATCTGCGGTGTCCCGCAGGACCAGTTCCTGAAGGTCTGCGAAACGGTCACGGAGAACTCCGGCCGGGACCGGACGACCGCGTTCGCCTACGCCGTCGGCTGGACGCAGCACACGGTCGGCGTCCAGTACATCCGGACGGCCGCGATCCTGCAGGCGCTGCTCGGCAACATCGGCCGTCCGGGCGGCGGGATCCTGGCGCTGCGCGGCCACGCGTCCATCCAGGGCTCGACGGACATCCCGACTCTGTTCAACCTGCTGCCCGGCTACATCCCGATGCCGCACGCGCACACCAACGAGGATCTGGACACGTTCGTACAGGCGGAGTCGGCGCGCAAAGGGTTCTGGGGCAACATGCGCGCGTACATGGTCAGCCTGCTCAAGTCGTACTGGGGAGACGCGGCGACGGAGGACAACGACTACTGCTTCGACTACCTGCCGCGGCTGACCGGCTCGCACAGCACGTACGAGACGGCGATGGCGCAGATCAACGGGGTGTGCAAGGGCTACTTCCTGATGGGCGAGAACCCGGCCGTCGGGTCGGCCAACGCCAAGATCCAGCGGCTGGGGATGGCGAACCTGGACTGGCTCGTCGTCCGCGACTTCTCGCTGATCGAGTCGGCGACGTGGTGGAAGGACGGCCCGGAGATCGAGACGGGCGAGATGCGCACCGAGGACATCGGCACGGAGGTGTTCTTCCTGCCCGCCGCCGCGCACACCGAGAAGGACGGCAGCTTCACCAACACGCAGCGGATGCTGCAGTGGCACCACAAGGCCGTGGAGCCCGCCGGGGACGCGCGCAGCGATCTGTGGTTCATGTACCACCTGGGCCGGATCATCCGGGCGAAGCTGGCCGGGTCGTCCGACGAGATGGACCGTCCCGTGCTCGACCTGACCTGGGACTACCCGACCGAGGGCCCGCTGGAGGAGCCGGACGCCGAGGCGGTGCTGGCCGAGATCAACGGGTTCGACGGCGAAGGGAACCCGCTGTCGGCGTACACGCAGCTCAAGGACGACGGGTCCACCAGGTGCGGCTGCTGGATCTACTGCGGCTGCTACGCGGACGGCGTCAACCAGCCCGCCCGCCGCAAGCCCGGCCGGGAACAGCACTGGGTGGCGCCCGAGTGGGGCTGGGCGTGGCCCGCGAACCGCCGCATCATCTACAACCGCGCGTCCGCCGACCCGGACGGCAACCCGTGGAGCGAACGCAAGGCCCTCGTCTGGTGGGACGCCGACCAGGGCACGTGGACGGGCCATGACGTGCCCGACTTCATCCCCGACCGGCCGCCCGGCCACCGCCCGCCGAAGGACGCGGCGGGCCCGGACGCGCTCGCCGGCGACGACCCGTTCATCATGCAGGCGGACGGCAAGGCGTGGCTCTACGTCCCGGCCGGGCTGACCGACGGCCCGCTCCCCGCGCACTACGAGCCGCAGGAGTCGCCGTTCTCGAACCCGCTGTACGGGCAGCAGCGCAACCCCGTCCGGCACCTGCTCGCGCCGCATCCCGACAACCGGTACGGGCCGAGCGACGGCGAGCCGGGCGCGGAGGTGTACCCGTTCGTCGCGACGACCTACCGGCTCACCGAGCACCACACGGCGGGCGGCATGTCGCGGTGGCAGCCGTACCTGGCGGAGCTGCAACCGGAGTTCTTCTGCGAGGTGTCGCCGGAGCTGGCGGCGATGCGGAGCCTGGAGCACGGCGGCTGGGCGACGATCGTCAGCCCGCGCGCCGTCGTCGAGGCGCGGGTGCTGGTGACCGGGCGGATGCCGCCCCTCACCGTGGACGGCCGGACGCTGCACCAGATCGGCCTGCCCTACCACTGGGGCCCGAACGGCTACAGCCGGGGCGACGCCGCGAACGAGCTGCTGCACCTCTCGCTGGACCCGAACACCCACATCCAGGAGGCGAAGGCCCTCTCGTGCGACATCCGGCCGGGGCGGCGCCCGCGCGGGCCCGCCGCCGCGGCGCTCGTCCGCGAGTACCGCGACCGGGCCGGGATCACCGACCGGACGGGCACCGGGATCTAGCGGCCGGCGCGACGGCCGACGGGCGATCCGGCCGTCTACCGGGTGAGCCGCTGGACGGCTTCGGCGAGGTCGCCGTCCTGGTCCGGCGGCACGGAGCGGAGGTCGAGGAGGCAGCGGCCGTCCTCGACCCGTCCCATCACGGCGGGCGCGCCCCGCCGCAGCCGGGGCGCGCACGGCTCGGGCAGCGACACGGCCGCGCTCGCCAGGACGACGCCGGGCGCGCCGCCGCCGCCGACCGCCGCCTCGCTCTCGACGGCCCGCGCGTCCAGCCCGGCGTCCCGGAGCCGGGCGGCCAGGCGTCCGGCGCGCTCGCGCAGCTCTTCGACGTCCGCGTGCAGGGCCTCCTCGGTCGGAGTGCGCGGGCCGCGGACGGTCGCCTCCAGCGCGGCGAGCGTCATCTTGCCGACCCGCAGCGCGCGGGCCAGCGGATGCCGGGCGAGCCGCCGCACCAGGTCCTCGCCGCCGAGGACGATCCCGCACTGCGGCCCGCCGAGCAGCTTGTCGCCGCTGGCCGTGACGAGGTGCGCCCCGGCCTTGAGCATGGACGCGGCGTCGGGCTCGTCCGGCAGGAGCGGCTCGGGGGTGAGGAGGCCGGAGCCGATGTCGGCGACGACCGGGACGCCGAGGCCGGTCAGCTCGGCGACGTCCGCGCCGCGGGTGAAGCCCGTCATGCGGAAGTTCGACGGGTGGACCTTGAGGATGAAGCCCGTCTCGGCGCCGACCGCCGCCGCGTAGTCGTCCGGCGAGGTCCGGTTGGTGGTGCCGACCTCGCGCAGCCGCGCGCCGGTCGCGGCGAGCAGCTCGGGGATGCGGAAGCCGTCCCCGATCTCCACCATCTCGCCGCGGCTGATCACGATCTCGCGGCCGGCGGCGAGCGCGGTCGCGGCCAGCACGAGCGCCGCCGCGCCGTTGTTGACGACGTGCGCCGCCTCCGCGCGCGGCACCCGCTCCAGCAGGGCGGCCAGCGCCGACCGGCCGCGCCGCGCCCGGCGGCCGGTCTCCAGGTCGAGCTCGACGTCGGTGGCGCCGGACGCCACCGCGACGGCGTCCCGCGCGGCGGCCGACAGCGGGGCCCGGCCGAGGTTGGTGTGCAGCAGGACGCCGGTCGCGTTGATCACGGGACGGAGCCCGGACGCGGTCGGCGGCAGCGCCTCCACCGCCGCGTCGGCGACCGCGTCCGGCGGGATCTCCCCCGCCCTGGCCCGCCGCTGCGCCGCGACGACGGCCGCCTTCACGACGCCGCGGCCGATCCGTCCCGCCGCCTCGGCGAGCCGCGGATCGGCGAGCAGCACGTCGGTGCGGGCGATCCGGCGGCGCCCGTCGGCGGGCAGGGCTTCACGATCCATCGGGCGACCTCCGGGTTCTCCGCGCGCTACCCGGCAAGCATCCCACGGAGGTATCATGCATGAGTCATGCATGAACAACGGCTGGCGAACCTTCTCGGCGCCGCCTCGCTGGCGGTGACCGATCTCGTCCTGGCCGGGGCCACCGGGGCCGGGCGGGTGAGCGCGAGCGGCGCCGCCGCCTTGATCGTCCTGGCGGACGCGCCGGACCTCGGCGTCACCGAGCTGGGGCGCCGCGTCAGGCTCACGCAGTCCGCCGCCGCGCGGATGGTCGACGGCCTGGAGGCCGCCGGCCTCGCGCGGCGGCGTCGCGGGGAGGGCCGCGCCGTCGGCGTGCGGCTCACCCCGGCGGGCGAGGACGCGGTCCGCGACATGCTGGACGCGCGCGGCGCGCCCCTGGCGGGCGTGCTCGACGTCCTGGACGACGACGAGCGCGAGACGTTCGGCGTCCTGCTGGGAAGGCTCCTGGCCCGCCTGTACGCGGAGATCGGCGACGCGGAGGTGATGTGCCGCCTGTGCGACCGGCGGTGCTGCGTCAGCGGCGCGGTGTGCCCGGTCGGCCAGGCCGAACGCGACGCGGCGGGGGGCGTGTGACGGGCGTCCTCCTGGCCTTGGCTTCGGCGCTCGCCTACGGCGTCGCCGACGTGGCGGGCGGTCTGCTGTCGCGCCGCGCGGACTTCAGGGCGGTGGCGCTGCTCGGGCAGGCGGGCGGACTCGCGTGCGCCGTCGCCGCCGCGCTGTGCGTCCCCGTGGACGGGATGGACGCGACGTCCCTCGGCTGGGGCGCCCTGTCAGGCGTCGGGACGGGCCTCGCGATGGTGTTCCTCTACCGGGGCATCGGGCGCGGCGACATGAGCGTGGTCGTCCCGGTCAGCGCGGTCGGCGGGGTGGCGCTGCCCGTCGTGGTCGGCGTCGCGCTGCTGGGCGACCGTCCGTCGCCGCCCGCGTGGGCCGGCATCGCGGTGGTGCTGCCCGCGCTGTGGCTGGTGTCCCGGTCGAACTCGGACGAGCACGGCAGGGTGCGCGCGGCGATCGGCGACGGGCTCGTCGCGGGCGCCGGGATCGGGATCCAGTACCTGGCCCTCGCCCAGGCGGGCGACGGCGCGGGGATCTGGCCGGTCGCGGCGGGACGCGTCGCGGCCGTCCTCACGATCGCGCCCCTGCTGTGGACGCCCGGATTCCGCCTCCCCACCGGAAGGCTCGCGTTCTGGTCGGCGGCGAACGGGGGCCTCGCGGCGGCGGCGCTCGTCTGCTACCTGCTGGCCACCCGGGAACAGCTCGTCGTCGTCGCGGTCGTCCTGTCGTCGCTGTATCCGGTCGTGCCCGTCCTGCTCGGCGTCACCGCGCTCCGCGAACGGCTGTCGGCCGCGCAGGCGGCCGGGCTCGTGGGCGCCGGGGCCGCCGTCCTGCTCCTGACCGTGCCCGTATGACGGCGGATCCCGCCGCGCGGACGGCGGTTACATCCTGTCACCGTGAGGCAAGGTCATAGCCGGTTGTAGCAGGAGCAAAGCTGTGAGTAACTGTTCCCCGGAGCCGCACGGCTCTCCGGAGGGACCCGCGACCACACCTTTGATCAGCGAGGAGACCGACCATGGACGAACTGCTGGCGGAGAGGGTGAACCGGCTCCTGACCGGCCCGACCGGACTCGGGACGTCGGCGGCGCGCATCCCGAACGCGCTGGCCGCCGAGCCCACGACGACCGTCCCGCCCCTACCGGAGGCGGTTCCGTCCGCGGCCGAAGCGGTCCCGCCCGCGCAGGACGTGGTGCCGCCCGCGTCCCGCCTTCCGAGTCCGAGGCGCAAGGGCGGCCATTTCTCGCCCGGGTACGCGGAACGGGAATGGGGCGACGGCTCCTTCCCCCCGCTCTACTGCCCGCTGACGGCGCGCGTCGACGACGACCTCGCCTGCGAGGTCAACGACCGCCTCGTCGCGTGGGCGGAGGAGGTCGGCATCTACGCCGACCAGCTCGACAAGTTCCGCGACACCGGCTTCGGGCGCCTCGCCGTCCTCGCCCACCCCGAGACCGACGACGTCGACCCGCTGCTGTTCGCGGCCAAGATGAACGCCGCGTGGTGGGCCTCCGACGACTACTACGCCGACGAGAGCGACCTCGGCGCCACCCCGACCAAGCTCCCGCCCCGGCTGGCGCTGGTGATGTCCGCGATGGACCCGCCGCCCGGCGCGGGCAAGTACACCGACCGGCTCGAAGAGGCGCTGCGCGCCGACCCCGTGCTGGTCGCGATCCGCTCGGCCGCCCAGCACCTGCGGCGGCTCGCCGGGCCGTCCCAGGTCATGCGGATCTGCGGCATCACGTTCCAGATGTACGTGAGCTGGACCGCCTACGCGGCCTGGCGGCACCTGGGCGAGCTGCCGCCGGTGTGGCGGTACCTCGCCGCGCGCCAGCACGACAGCTTCTACACGTCGATGACGCTGATCGACATCGTCGGCGGCTACCAGCTCGACGCGAACCTCTTCTCCGAGCCGCGCGTCCACCGCGCGGTGATGCAGGCCGGCACCGCCTCCGTCATCGTCAACGACCTGCACTCCGCGGAGCGGGAGGCGGCCGACGACCTGCCCGACTGCAACGTCGTCCTGCTGATCGCCGAGGAGGAGGGCTGCCCGCTGCGCGAGGCCGTCGAGACCGCCGTCGAGATGCACAACCACTTCGTCCGGGGGTTCGAGGCGAGCCAGAAGGAGCTGGCCGCGGTCCCGTCCCCCGAGCTCCAGCGGTTCCTGCTCGGTGTGCAGGGCTGGATGGCGGGCGGCTTCGAATGGCACGGATCCACCGGCCGCTACAAGTGACCACCCGACCGGCCCGGCCGGCCGGACGATCCCCACCGGCCGGACGACCCCCATCGGCCGAATGACCCGACCACGCATCCCCGTCGAGAAAGGATCATCGGATATGGGCTCCACCCAGGGCACCGCGGTTCTCAACAGCCTCTACCAGCACTCGGTCGCCGACTACTGGAACACCGAGAAGAACCCGGTCAACCTCCGCCTGGGCGAAGTGGACGGGATCTACCACCACCACTACGGCATCGGCGCGGTGGACTGGACCGTCCTCGACGGCCCGGCCGAGACCCGCGAGGAGCGGACGATCGCCGAGCTGCACCGGCTGGAGACCGCGCAGGCCGACCTGCTGATGAGCCATCTCGGCGCCGTCCAGCCGTCCGACCGGCTGCTGGACGCGGGGTCGGGGCGCGGCGGGTCCAGCCTGATGGCCCACGAGCGGTTCGGCTGCCAGGTGGACGGCGTGTCGATCTCCGAGTCCCAGGTCGCGTTCGCCAACGCGCAGGCCGAGCGGCGGGGCGTCGACGGCAAGGTGCGCTTCCACTTCAAGAACATGCTCGACACCGGTTTCGAGCCCGGCGCGTTCCAGGCCATCTGGAACAACGAGAGCACGATGTACGTCGAGCTGGGCCTGCTGTTCGCCGCGCACGCCCGGCTGCTGCGGCGCGGCGGCCGGTACGTGTGCATCACCGGCTGCTACAACGACGCCTACGGGCTGCCGTCGCGGGCCGTGAGCGAGATCAACGCGCACTACATCTGCGACATCCACCCGCGCAGCACGTACTTCAAGGAGATGTCGGCGAACAGGCTCGTCCCGGTGAGCGTGGTGGACCTCACCTCCGCGACGATCCCGTACTGGGAGCTGCGCGCCAAGTCCACGCTCGCCACCGGCATCGAGGCGGCGTTCCTGGACGCCTACAAGGGCGGCAGCTTCCAGTACCTCCTCATCGCCGCCGACCGCGTCTGAGGCGGGCCTCGATCCGGTCGACGTCGCCGCGTTCCGCCGCGGGCAGCGGCGCTCCGGCGGCGTCCCGGGCGGCGGACGCGGCGTCCAGCGCGGCCGCGGCCTCGTCATGGCGGCCCGCCAGGGACAGCGCGCCCGCCGTCCCTTCCAGAGCCAGCGCGATCGCCCGCGGGTTCCCGGTCGCACGGGCGGCGGCCAGGCCCTCGGCATGCAGGCCGAGGGCCTGGTCGGCGTCCGCGCGCAGTTCGGCGACGAAGCCGAGTTCGGCCAGCAGGAACGCCATGCCGGGCGCGCCGTCGATGTCGCGGACCCAGTCCAGCCAGCGGCGCAGGATCGTCTCCGCCTCGTCCAGGCGGCCGCGGCGGCGCGCCGCCAGCGCCAGCCCGATGTCGGCGAAGTTCTCCATCCGGCGGTGCGATTCGCGGACGGCCAGCCGCCGGGCGCGCTCGTGCAGGTCGTCGGCACGGTCGAGGTCGCCGGTGAGCAGCGCGACGCGGCCGAGGCGGGACAGGGCGCCGGACGCCTCCGTCCAGAGCCCGAGTTCCTCGGCGTCGCGCAGCCCGCTTTCGTGCAGCCGGGCGGCGCGGGCGTAGTCGCCGGTCACTTCGGCGAGGACGCCGAGGGTCTCGGTGGCCTGGAGGCGTCCCCAGCGGTCGCCCGCCGTCCGGAACAGCTCCATGGCCCGCTCGCCGTCGCGTCCCGCCCCCGGCAGGTCGCCCGCGGAGAGCGCCTGCGCGGCGCGGGTGGCCAGCGCCGCCGCCTCACCCCACGTGTCGCCGTCGGCCCGGAAGCCTTCCAGGGCACGCGCGGTGAGCTCCTCGATCGCGTCGAGGTCGCCGAACCCGCCGCGGACGAACCCGAGGAACCATTCCGCCCACGGGTCCTTCTCGTCGTAGGCGGCCAGGGCCTGGCGGCAGCGTTCGTCGCGGTCGTGCCCGTCGCCGTCGAGCATCGCGAAACCGGTGTGCCAGGTGGTGGCCACCGCCGTCAGCGCCGGATCGCCGCCGGGGACGGCGAGGGCCCGTCCGAACGCGCGGCGCGCCTCGCCGGGACGGCCCCACCGGAACCAGGCCCAGCCCATCGCGTTGACCAGCCGCAACGCGAGGTCTGCCGCTCCGTCCTCGACGGCCGTTTCGAGCGCGGTCCGCAGGTTCCCGGACTCGGCCCGCAGCGTGCGCAGCGCCTCCCGCTGGCCGGGGCCGCACAGGTCGGCGCGTTCGGCGAGCGCCGTGTAGTACCCGGCATGAGCCCGGCGCACCGCCTCGTACTCCCCCGCCTCGCGGAGACGCTCGACGCCGTACGCGGCGATCGACTCCAGGAGGCGGTAGCGAGGGCCGTCACCGGTCACGACCAGGGAGCGGTCGACGAGGCTCGCCAGCACACCGACGCCGGCGCCGCAGACCTCTCCGGCCGCGTCGAGCGTGCAGCCGCCCGGGTGCGCCGCCAGCCGCCGCAGCACCGCCCGTTCGGGTTCGCTGAGCGGCTCCCAGCTCCAGTCGATGAGGGCGCGGAGCGTCCGCTGCCGCGCGGGTGCGTCCCGCGCGCCGGACGACAGCAGCCCGAACCGGTCGTCCAGCCGCGCCGCGAGGCCCTCGACGCCGAGTGCCCGGACGCGCGTCGCGGCCAGTTCGAGCGCGAGCGGGATGCCGTCCAGCCGCGCGCAGATGTCCGCGATGGCCGCCTGCTGACCGGTCTCCGCCGCCGCGCCGGGCGCGAGGCCCGCCCGGTCGGCGAACAGCGCGGCGGCGTCGCGGACGTCCAGCGGCGGGACGCTCCACAGCCGCTCACCGGAGATCCCGATCGGCTCACGGCTCGTCGCGAGGACGCGCGGCTCGGCGGCGGCCCGCAGCAGCCCCGCGGCCAGGCGGGCGACCGGTTCGACGACGTGCTCGCAGTTGTCCAGGACGAGCAGCATCCGCTTCCCGCGCAGCGCCTCGCCGAGCCTGGCGGCCGGGCCGCCCGCGATGCCCGCGTCGTCGCGCAGCCCCAGGACCCCGGCCACGAACGACGCCACCTCGTCTGCGGATGCGCCCGCCTTCAGGCCCTCGTCCAGCGCGACCAGCCAGACACCGTCGGGGTGCCGCTCCCGCACCCGCCGCGCGACGGCCACCGCCAGCCGCGTCTTCCCGACTCCGCCGGGCCCGGTCAGCGTCACCATCCGGGCGGCGGCCAGGGCGCCCGCGACCTCGTCCGCCGCCGCGTCCCGTCCGACCAGCGGGGTGACGTCGGCGGGCAGGTTCCCGGACGCGGGCAGGGTGCGGCGCAGGATGGCGAGGTGCAGGTCGGACAGGGCCGGGCCGGGGTCGGCGCCGAGGTCTTCGCCGAGCCGCCGCCGGAGGTCCTCGTAGGTCGTGAGCGCCTCGGCGGGACGGCCCGCGCCGTAGAGGGCGCGCATGTAGGACGCGCGGAGCCGTTCCCGGAGCGGATGCTCGCCGACGACGCCGCGCAGTTCCGCCGCCAGCGCCTCGTGGTCGCCGAGTTCCAGCCGCGCCTCGGCTCGCGCCTCCACCGCCGCCAGCCGCAGTTCGTCCAGGCGGGCGATCTCGGGCGCGGTGAACGGCGCGTCGGCGAAATCGGCGTAGGCGGGGCCGCGCCACAGGGACAGCGCGTCCGTGAGGAGCGCGGCGCGGGTCGCCGGGCCCTCGGATGTCCGCGCCTCAGCGACGAGCTCCTCGAAGCGCGCGGCATCGCCCGGGCGGGCGTTCAGGCGGTAGCCGGGCGGGCTCTTCTCGACCAGGGCGCGGGCGCCGGGTTCGGCGTCGTCCAGGGCGCGGCGGAGCTGGGAGACGCGGGCCTGGAGGGTCGCGGACGGGTTGGCGGGCAGGTCGTCGCCCCACAGGTCGTCGATCAGGCGGCCGGACGCGACGGCCCGCCCGGCGTGCGCCAGCAGGTCCGCGAGGAGGGCGCGGACCTTGCGGTCGGCGACCCTGACCGGCGCACCGTCCCCCGTCCGCACGTCCAGCGGGCCGAGCACCCCGAAGCGCATACCGCCACCGTAATGCGGCCCGAAGGGTTCCCGAAGCCGCGCGCGGCAGGCTCGTTCTCCTGATGGAGAGGGGATTCGCCATGACCGAACAGAAATCCGTGACCGTCCTCGGGCTGGGGCTGATGGGGACGGCTCTCGCCGAAGCGCTGCTGAAGGGCGGGCACGCCGTCACCGTCTGGAACCGTTCGCCCGGCAAGGCCGAGCCGCTGGCGGCCAAGGGGGCCCGGCGGGCGGCGACGGCGGCCGAGGCGATCGCGGCGAGCCCGGTGGTGATCGTCTGCCTGTCCGTGTACGCCAACGCGGACGACGTCCTGGCCGGGGACGTGCTGGCCGGGCGCACCATCGTCCAGCTCACCAACGGGACGCCGCAGCAGGCGCGGGCGCTGGCCGGCCGCGTCACCGGCGAGGGCGGACGGTACGTCGACGGCGGCATCATGGCCGTCCCGCAGATGATCGGAGGGCCGGACGCGCTCGTCCTCTACAGCGGCGACGAGACCGCGTTCGAGGAGAGCCGGGCGCTCCTGGACGCGTTCGGCACGCCGCATTTCCTCGGCGGCGACCCGGGGCTCGCGCCGCTGTTCGACCTCGCGCTGCTGGACGTCATGTACGGGATGCTCGCCGGGTACTTCCATGCGGTCGCGCTCGTCCGGTCGGAGAAGGTGCCGGCGGCGGAGTTCACGCCGATGGTCACGGCGTGGCTGACCGCGATGATGGGGTCGTTCCCCGCATACGCGCACGCGCTGGACGAGGAGGAGTTCGGCACCGACGTCTCCAGCGTGGCCACCAGCCAGGTCGCGTTCCCCGGGCTGCTGGACACCAGCCGCGACCAGGGCGTGGACCCGGCCCTCCTGGCCCCGCTGCGCGACCTGCTCGACCGCGCGGTGGCCGAAGGCCACGGCGACGACGGCCTGGCCCGCCTGGTCACGCTGCTGGAGCGTCCCGCGTCCTAGCCCGGTCAGCCGTGCCAGCCGGGTCAGCCCTGCGCGGAGCGGGGCGGCGGCTCCGGGGGCGGGGACGAGTGGCTCAGGTCCGGCAGGCCCGTTTCCTGCCGCTGTGGGACGGCGTCCGGTGAGCGCGGCGCGGGGTCGGCGGCGGGACGGGCTGGCTCGGCGCGGCGGGCGGCACGGCCGGACGGCTCGTCCTCGCTGAGGTCGCCGGTGAGGAGGCCGGAGTTCTCCAGGTAATGGTGGCCGCGGGGCGTCAGGTCCCACGCGTTGTGGCGCCACTCCTTCCTGCGCCACACGACGCCCGCGGAGAGCAGCTTGCGGCCCACCCGGCTGATCTCCGTCTCGTCGGTGCGGAGCTCGGCGGCGAGGTCCTTGTTGGACAGGCCCTGGCGGCGGTACACGGCGATGAGGAAGCGGGCGGCGTAGCCGTCGGGCTGCAGCGTGAGCTGGAGGCCGGACGGGAGCCGCTTGAGCGCCCAGTGGACGACGTCGATCAGCCCGAGGATGCGTCCGCGCTGCTCGCGCTGGGCTCCGTCGAGGGCGTTGACGTCGAGGTAGTGGCGGTGCAGCCATTGGAGCCCGTCCTGGCATTCCACCAGGGCGGGCTCGTCGGCGCTGAGCGAGGCGTCGGTGATCAGCATGCCGAGGGCGCTGAAGTGGCCGTCGCTGATGACCTTGGCGTGTTCCATGGCGTCGATGAGGCGCCGGACCTCCGTCCGGCGGTCGTGGGCAGGGGCGGGAACAGCGCTCATGGTCACTCTCCAAAGGTTGACGAGCACCGCCGGGATCCCTCCAGCATGGGGTGCGTGCCAAGTGAATGTCAAGTGATGGGGGCGTACCGGTCACTGTTGCCGACGACACTGAATCTGACCCCGGCGGGAGTTAGCATCGATCCACCACCTGTAACAGTGCGTGTCAACCCCCGGGGGCGCTTATGACGGATCAGTTGGCCGAAGCCGACTACCCGGCCGAACCAGCTGATCTCTTCGTCCTGCTCTACGACTCGATCGCGGACGGCGTCTTCCAGGACTGGACCGCCACGCGCTGGTACGCCGACGAGCGGGTCCGGCGGCGGGCCGGCGAGATCGCCGAGACCGTCCTGGACGACGGCGTCCTCGACCCCGCCGAGACCGCGGAGATCATCGCCGCGCGCGGCGACCGCGGCCGGTTCACGATCATGCTCGGGCTCGACATCGCGCTCGCCCACGCCAGCCCGTTCGGCCCCTACCACGGCGCTCCCGCGCTGGCCGCGGTGCTGGTCAACTACCTGACCGAGGGCAAGCTGAACGGCCACGGCACGACGGGCGCGCTGCTCCCCCGCTGCGCCTTCCCCGGACGGCCGCGCGGGCTGCGCGCCAAGGCGGAGTTCTTCGGCGTCCACCGCGTCCCGCCGCAGGTGTGGGACAAGATCGACCACCGCGTGCTGCCCGCGGTGAACGACCCGCACTTCAGCCGGGACGAGTCGGTCGCGGTCGGGTGCGCGCCGGTGCTGGAGACCTTCGACGACGTCGACATCGAGTTCGAGCAGCGGCACGGGATGACCGTGTACCGGCTCCGCCCGATGGACTCGTCCGGCATCCGCAGCCGGGTCAAGGCGATCGTCCGGCGGCTCGACGAGTCCGGCGCGCAGCTCGCCGTGATGCCCGAGGCGTCCCTGTCGGACTCGCTGCTGGAGCTGTGGAAGGAGGTCGCGTTCGACACCGCGGGACGCGACCGGGACCGGCGCCCGCTGCGGTTCCTGCTGCTCGGCAGCGGCCCGCTCGGCCGCGAGGACCCGCCGCCCAACCGCGCCGTCCTGCTCGACCGCTGGACGGGGCAGGAGCTGCTCGTCCAGGACAAGCTGTCCGGCTTCACGCTGGACGCGGGGCAGATGAGGCTGTGGCGGCTGCCGGACGCGCCGCCGTCCGGCACGGCCGTGGAGTACGCGAGGCCCGGCACGCGGATCCGCCTGCTCGACTCGTCGCTCGGCCGCCTCGCCGTCCTGATCTGCGAGGACCTCGGACGTTCGAGCGGCTGGGAGCGCGAGCTGGAGTCGTGCGGCGTGTCCCACCTGCTCGTCCCGATCTTCTCCAAGCCGATCCTGGAGCACCGCTGGGAGGACCAGGGCGCCGAGCGGCAGGTCACCGGCCTCGGCACCTGGGTGACGGTGTCCAACAGCCTCGCGGTCGGCGCCGCCATCCCGGACGAGGACCTCCCCGGCACCCGCTACACGTGCCTCGTCTCCGGGCCGAAGACCCTGCACCGCACCGCGTACGTGACCGAGCGCCAGTTCGGCGTGTCCAGGACGGGCGCCGAACTCGGGCGGCTGCCCACCTCGGAGCTGCCCCGCGTCTTCCCGGGCGCGGCGTACGAGGTCTGGCACGAGCACTGGCAGGACACCGAGTAGGCGCCGCCCGGCGGGCAGCTCACTCGACCGTGAACGGCTCCGGGCTGGTGGCGGCGCCGTCCGGGGTGTTCACGATCGGGGGCCCCGAGGTCGCGCCCGCGGGGACCGTCGCGCGGACGAGCGTGTCCGTCGCGTCGATGACCGACGCCCGCGCGCCGCCGAACCGGACGTCCGTCGCTGACCCCAGCCCGCTGCCGTGGAGGGTGACCGCGACGCCGACCGGCCCGCTGACCGGCTCCATCCCGTCGACCACCGGCGCGGGCGCGTGGTCGCGGCCCGGCCGCGCCGGTGCCAGCAGCGTCGCGAAGACGGCGCGGAACTTCTCCGCCGTCTCGCGGGAGAACTGCCCGACGAGCGCGGCGATGGCCGCCACCCCGTACGGGTTGACGTCGGACGGGCCGCCCAGCGGCGAGGTCAGCCCGCCCCGTACGACGAGGTAGACGACCAGCCCGAACAGCGCCCCGACGAACGGCAGCAGCAGGTACATCATCAGCCAGCTCCGGCGCAGCGCGCGGTTCCCGACGTACCAGTAGAACGACCGCAGGACGTGCGCGACCGAGCCGAGCGCGCCCGCGGCCATGACGATCACGAACAGGCTCGTCTCGCGGGACATGACCGGCGACCACCCCGCCAGGTGCAGGGTCTTGGACGCCGGCGCGATCTCGGTGCGCCCGTCGGGCCCGGTCTGCGGCCCCGGCGGCCACGCCTGGACGAGGACGGTCACCAGCACCGCCGTGAGGACCATCAGCACGGCGAACACGACGACGATGTCGCGGGTGCGGGCGTACTCGGATCCGACCGGCGACTCGGCCACGGCTCTCCCTCTGCTGTCCTCGTGCGCGTGCTGACCGTTCCTTGGTTCCTGCCGGATATCGAGGACCGGCCGGACGGTGTTTCTTTTACCCGCTGATCAAGCGCGCCCCAAGAATCCGACAATCCATTGCAAATTGGTGGAGTCTTCATTAATGGTTCGCGGACCGCCGAGCGCGCGGCCGTACCCTCCGGCCATGCGCCGAACAGCAGCAGCACTCGCGGCCGTCCTGACCGCCGGCCTCACCGCCGGGGCTCCGGCGGCCGCCGCGGCGGAGCCGTCCGCCTGCGACACTCCCGCCGATCACCGGATCGCCGATGTCCAGGGCGGCGGCGGCGCGAGCCCCGTGGCCGGCCGGACCGTCCGGGTCGAGGGCGTCGTCACCGCGGACTTCCAGCGCTCCGACCAGCTCAAGGGCTTCTTCGTCCAGGACCCGGCGCCCGACCGGGACCCGGCGACCTCCGACGGGATCTTCGTCTACTCGACCACGGAGGTCGCGGCGGGCGACCGGGTGCTGGTGACGGGCAAGGCCGTCGAGTACAACGGGCTCACCGAACTGTCGCCCGTCTCCGCCGTGGACGTCTGCGGGACCCGGAGCCGGATCGCTCCGGCCCGCGTCCGGCTCCCGTTGCGGGACGGCGCGACCCTGGAGCGGTACGAGGGCATGCTGCTGCGGTTCGAGCAGAGGCTCACCGCGACCGAGACCTACACGCTCGGACGGTACGGAGAGGTCACCGTCTCCGCGGGCGGCCGCCTCTTCCAGCCGACCGACGGGCACGGCTCGACACAGGAGCGCAACGACGCGTCGAGGCTGCTCGTGGACGACGCGTCGAACGTCCAGAACCCGGACACGATCCCGTACACCGACCCGCGCGTCCTGCGGATCGGCGACTCGACATATGGGCTGACCGGCGTCCTGAACTACGGGTTCGGCAAATACCGGCTGGAGCCGACCCGGACGGCGCATTTCGCCGGCACCAATCCGCGGCCGGCGAAGCCGCGGCACGTCGGTGGCGACGTGCGCGTCGCGAGCTTCAACACTCTCAACTGGTTCACGACGCTGAACAAGCGCGGCGCGGACACGGCGGAGGAGCAGGAGCGGCAGCTCGCCAAGCTGACCGCCGCGCTGAAGGGCCTGGACGCCGACGTCGTCGGGCTGATGGAGGTCGAGAACAACGGCGACACCGCCGTCAAGGCCCTCGTCGACCGGCTGAACCAGGCCGCAGGCCCCGGAACGTACGCGTGGGTGCGGCACCCGTACCCGGGGACGGACGAGATCCATGTCGCGCTGATCTACAGGCCCGCGAAGGTGACGCCGTCCGGCGCGGCGCGCTCCTCGGAGGACCCGATCTTCGACCGGCCCCCGCTGGTGCAGACGTTCCGGCCCGCCCGGGGGACGACGCCCTTCACGATGATCGTGAACCACTTCAAATCGAAGGGCTGCGACGGCGCCCAGGGACCGGACAAGGACCAGGGCGACGGGCAGAGCTGCTACAACGCCCGCCGCGTCGCGCAGGCCAAGGCGATCAGCGCCATCGCGGCCGGCGCGCAGAACCCGCTCGTCGTGGGCGACCTCAACGCCTACGCGTCCGAGGACCCGGTGAAGGTGCTGACGGGCGCCGGTCTCGTCGGGCAGACGGAGCGGTTCGTCCGTCCGGACGAGCGGTACAGCTACGTCTTCGATGGCCAGGCGGGGGAGCTGGATCACGTGCTGGCGGGACGGTCCCTGTCGCGGCGCGTGACCGGCGCGACGATCTGGCACGTCAACAGCGACGAGCCGGTGTTCCTCGACTACAACACCGAGTTCAACCCGGCCCGGTTCTACAGGCCGGACGCGTTCCGTTCGTCCGACCACGACCCCGTCCTGCTGGGGCTGCGGCTGCGCTGAATCTGTTGGCCGGTCGTCCAAGAAGGGGGGCGGCCGGCCCTCGCGCGGGGCGATCACGAAGCGTATGATCTACATCACTTTCGCCAGTGATCGGTGTGCTCGCATGACAGAAGCCGTTTCCACCGCCTCCGTCCCCGCGCCCGCCTCCGGTACCGCGTTCGGCATCGGCGCGGACGGGACCTACACCCGGTCCGGCCAGGCGGCCGCGTTCGTCCTCGGCGTCCTCACCATGTTCGCCTTCCTGCCGCTGCTCGTGGTCGCCGCGATGCTCTACACGCGGTCGGAGACCGTGTTCGCCCACGATCCCGCGCGGGCGCGCAGGCTGGTGAACTGGTCGTGGGTCGCCATCGGGGTCCCCTCGGCCATCGCCCTCGTCGTCCTGGCCGTCGTCGGCCTCGGCGCGCTGCTGAAGTAGCGGCGCGTTGCCCGGGCGGCGGGAAGAGGACCGGGCCGCCGGGGGTTGTCGCTCGTTATGAGCGTTTCCTTCTCCGTCCTGGACCTCGCGCCCGTCGTCAGCGGCTCGACGTCCGGCCAGGCGCTGCGCAACACCCTCGACCTGGCCCGGCACGCCGAGCGGCTCGGATTCCACCGGTACTGGCTGGCCGAGCACCACGCGATGCCCGGCATCGCCAGCTCGGCGACGGCCGTGCTGATCGGGCAGGTCGCGGCGGTGACGTCCGCGATGCGGGTCGGGTCGGGCG